>JAGDCV010000113.1 GCA_017958365.1 Clostridiales bacterium | reverse complement strand
GGGATAAGCCACCCCTGGGATAAGGAGAGCATAGAATCCCTGATTAACGATGATAACAAGATCGCGCTCGTTGCTTTCGCTGACGGTGAAGTTGCGGGGTACATCGGTGCATCTTATGTGCTCGATGAAGCCGAGATAGGCAATGTCTGCGTCAAGCCTGAGCTAAGAGGCAAAGGCGTGGGCAGCGCTCTTCTTAAGGCTCTGATAGATACTCTTGAAGCTAAGGGTGTCGATAACATCTTCCTTGAAGTTGAAGACACGAACGAGCCTGCCATATCTCTTTACGGTAAATACTGATTTGTGAAATACAACATGCGCAAGGACTACTACGGACCCTGCCGCGATGCTCTTCTTTTTAAGCGACCTTAACCACTACCAGACTTCCCGAAGTAAATACGATCTCGCCTAAGGATGCGATGAGGCCCGTGTTGTCCACGTTGCTGTATTTCGCGCGTTCGAGGTCGCCTATGATGACGTAAGTAACGTTGTACTTATCAAGAAGCGATCTTACATGCTCCGGGTCGGATGAAGTGTAGATGGTATCGATATCATAGTGACGCGGCGTTAAGTAGAGTGCCCATACGTCGTTATCGGGATCTGAGATAAGAAGGTCAGTCTCCTCGTCAACGATGCCGTGGAATCGCCACAGCCACTCGTGTGTCTGCCAGCCGCATACGGTAGGAAGACCGGTATATGCTGATACCAGGTTATAGTCTGAATAACTCTGTCCCCACGCCTCGAGAATTACCGGGTCACCCTCGACATTCATGTTGAACCACTTGATGCAAGCGTCGTAGTCGATGAGGTTTCCCTCGTGAAGATTAGGGAGGTTAGGGCTCTGATAATCCTGAAGGTAAGCAACGCCGTTAAGAGTCTTGTAGTTAGCTCTTACAAGTTCTCCCGATCTTTGCTTCAGCGCAACGACGGTGTAGTGCGCGGGGATGAACAGGAACAGGCAGAACACGAGAGAGAATACGAATGCGGGCGTGCTGAATTCACCCTTTTTGTTACGCATGAACATCAGGCGTATCGTGGAATATATCATTCCGATCGAGAGGATGATGAAGCCCGCGTAAGTGAACTTGAACATCGTGTTTGCTCTTAAGTAGCCGCCGGTGTAGATGTCTCTTACGTAGAAGATCTCGGGTGCAATGAGAAGGAGGATGCCGACCACGATCGTACCGCACATCAAGACATCGAAGGGATTACGCTCTCCGAAGAACTGCGCGACCTTGTTGGGGAATGTCTTTCCGTGAGTCTTCGAATTTCTTCCGCGGTTCTCGGGAAGGTTCTTGTAGATGATCGTAAACACAACGAAAGTCACGCATATGATGACGTGCGTTCCCCAGAGGATAAAGAGCTGATAAAGAGGGGAGTGGTTGACGCAAGGCGCGATCTTGTTCGATATCATGTCGAAGTTCGCGTTAAACGGCAAAGCCACGAGTGAAGCGACCGTAAAGAAGAAACTCATCCCCGCAGACGTCCTCGTAAGCGCGCAGGGGAAGTAAGCGCAACCCGTGAGAATGCAGCCGAGAAGAAGTACCTGAAGCACCGTGTGAAGCACGGGCATGTAAGCCAGAGCAAGGTAAAGTCCTAAGATGCCTCCTACGGACACAGCGAAAATAACAGCTCCCGGAATCGTCGAGAAATCCTTCGACGTCGTGGTCTTCACCACAAGAAGGAGCATGGATCCGAAGATGAAGTAGATAAGGAAATCCCAGTAGTTAGTCATCTGACATATGCCGAGAAGAACTGCGATGGCAATTATCTCGGGGCGAAGGATGAGACTTAACTCATTACGGAATGACTGCTTGAATGAAGGCTTACCCGAGGACATGATGTCTGCCATGTCGCCTGAAGCGGCGATCCTGTAGACAAGTGTTATCGCTACTGCGATTATGAGTAAGACGACGATGGTCGAACACACATGAGCGTGAAGGTCACCAATAAGATATGAGTAGAAAGGGAACTCCTCGATTGTCTTATCTCCGCCGTTCGCGAATCCTTCGATAAACTCGGTGTCAGGATTGTGGCCTATGAATCTTGTGCTGTTGGGATAGAAGAAATGATCCGTCGTTCCGACGTCTGCACCCATCGCTTTAAACAGACCGGTAAGTCCGTTTCCTATGCTGTTCTCATCGTAGTAGAACGAATGTGAGTTACCGAAGATCATTACCGCGAGAGAGGTAAGTACTCCGCCGATAACGGGAACGCCGCCCTTGCAGTTCATGCCGTTCTTTCTTGCACCGTCGATAAGCATCTGGCCTATCGTGTAGCACATGGAGAACGGAAGCGCGATCGAACAGCACATGCATAAGTTATATCCGATGCCTGTGTTGATGGCAGACATCTTCACGAGGAAAGCGTAGAAGAACTGACCGAAGTAATAGTAGTTGATCGAATATCCCGACATCCACATGTCGTTCGCGGGAAGAGTCGAGTTTCTTATCATGGACATGATGAAACCGTAGTCCATCATCTTCTCCTCGCCGTTGATCATCGGGAGGAAGCCTTTGTAGAAACAGAGGATGGTGAATACAAGAACGAACATCGTCTCTTCAAATACGATGTTCTCGATCGTTCCGTCTTCCTTCAATCTGTCGATAAGATCGTTCCTGTTTCTTTTTGGGATCCACGATACCGCAGCAAGTGCGATTATCGACAGGAAGATAAAGTAGATATTAAATCTTGCTATCTTAAGGTAGGTGAGTGTCCATACCGTAAGACTGCAGATAAGAAGTCCGAGAGGCTTGGCAAGTGTAAGACCTGCGTTTCTTGATATGGGGAACATTGCGCTTGCCAAAGGGAAAGCTGCAAGTCCAATGATAAGAAGCAGACAGTCGAATCTGAATACGCATAAAGCATCGCCTGTTCCCATGAGCCAGATTCCCGGAAGTATCGAGAATGCGATCGGGATAAGGAACAGCCAGAGTTTTTTAAGATCAAATTGCCGTAATGATGACTTCTTCTTTGCGCCCATCTGAAAGCTCTTTCTGCCTGTTGATTATTCTGTTGCTGATGTCGCCTGCCAAAGCGGTTACTCTGTCCATCCTGTTCTCGGGATGAGCATTGGACGAATTATCCGTAAGTGCGGAAGCGCATACGAATACATTCTCCAAAGGCTCCGTCAGATCCTGTTCGGGGAACTGCTCCGAGACGGCGTAACGAACCTTGGTAAGACGCCATGACTTGATATCGGTCTTTCTGATAAGAGGGTAAAGCTTTCTGTATGCACGGAAGTATTCCTCCATGACCCTTTGGTCAGACTCTACCCACAAAGGATCGGATATCTGGCACTTGCCTACGAGGTACATGATGTGTCCGCCGTAGTTCTTGTCGGTAAAGCATGCGCTGTGATTTACGATCCTTGCGAAAGGTACGTCTATCTTGGAAGGGAACTTCTGCTGTATGTAAGCATCGCTCGGAAGCTTCTTCATGAGCATCATGAGACATATCCTTGACTGATACGTGATGTTCATGAGCTGGTCTCTCGTATTCATCGACAGAGGAAGGCCATGGCTTACGTTCGCGAACGTTCTGCATGATCCCGTGAATATGATGTAGTCGCTCTCGACCTCATACTTACGCGAGTCTGAAAGCACGCATGAAGTTACATATTTATCTTCCTTCTTCGATATCTCGGAGACACTTACCGAGTAGAAGATCTTTCCTCCGTTATCGGTGATGCTCTGTATGAGAACGTTGATGAGACTCGAGAAGCCGCCGTCGATGTAGCCTACCTTTTTTCGCGAGGCGCGGCCGTACCAGAATGCGTCATACCACGAGATCTTGTTATCGATGCCGAGCTCCTTGGTAACGGAAAGCAGAGCCTTGTCCGTCCTTCTTAAGTGGTGGGGCAGAAGCTCGATGTACTCGCTTCCTATGTGAGTGGATGCAAGGTGTCCGCCAGGGTATGTGAGTTCCTCGAAGATGGTAACCTCAAAACCTGCCTTGGCAAGCTTCATGCCGCTGACAAGTCCCGACAGTCCTGCTCCTATGATGCAGACTTTGCTCATAACGTGATCTTCCTTGCCTCAAGATAGAATCTCTTCTCGAAGGCTTCACCCATGGAGAAAGTCTTTCGCGGGAATACGCCTTCAGTCTCTATCGTCTCGAAGAAAGTATCCTTGCTGATGCCGGGAACGAGGATGCCGACGGCATTTCCTGTCGCGAGCTTTCTTACGGAATCCTCGCCGTGAATGTAATCGCAGTTAAGGCCGAGATCGTCGATCATCTTCTGAACGGAACCGACAGCAAGTGTGTGCGGAGGATTGCCGAGAGTAACACGTGCATCCTCTTTGCCCTCTGCTACTACCGTAAAGGACTGGCCGTCTTCACCGAGGCCGTTAGCCTTGAAGTAAGAGGAAGCCTTATCCATGAACTCGTCGAAAGATATATCGAAGATGACTCTGTGGATGGGCTCGAAGTCGAGACCCTTGTCGTGTATGTTGACCGCCTCGGCAAGAGCGAATCTTGCAGGGTGAGTATCAAGCATGTCAGAAGATATGGTCTTCTTAACGTTCTCCCAGTGAGCCTTTGCAGATGCGAGGGAATGGTTGCCGTCGCCTACCGCGAAGAGAAGTCCGTCGGCACTTATGAGTGAACTTAAGTCGTTTACGATACCGTCAGCTGCGGGTGTGCCTGCCTTTACAAGTCTTCCCGTGATGTGTCCTGAGCCCTGCATGAGATCCGTGTCGTAGATGACTTCGGGATTGGTTGCAAGAGCGTTGCTTATTACCTTGTCTTCGGGATCATCATAAAGGAGCATGATGTGCGGAAGTTCGACCTTCGCATTTGCTCTTATCTTTACTCTGGGAGGGATACGGCTTAATACCGTTCCTTCGGTTGCTCTTATCAATGCCTTGTTGCCGGGAGTAAAGTCATAAGTCTCAAGATCGACCGCAAGCATGATTCCTCTTCTTGACGGGTGAAGGCTCGTTGCTCTGTCGGTGATGATGAATCCCTCAAGAGGATCGGCCCAGATGCCTTCGCTAATATACTTATCGATATTAGAAGCAATATCCTTAAGATCGTTGTTGATCTCTTCTTCGCTCTCGATTCCGAGTTTAACTTCGGGAAGGACTATTCTTAATGCTGAAGGTGCGCTGCCTACGAATCTGTCGCACTCGTTCCAGTACTCCGGCTCTGATGTGTATTGATCACAGGCGATTACTGCCCATTTCTGAAGATCTGTTCCTTCGTGGGGAAGAAGAACGTCCGGAATAACTACAGCGGGGATATTAGTCTTTTTCATTTAATAAAAGCCTCTATAAAACAAATGATAGTGTGTATTCTATCACGGGTCAGGCAATAAAACGACAAGAATTGTCGTTTTTTGTCGTCATTTTTGTCCCAATCCCACCTTGTAAGGTGCTACGCTTTAATTGCCGGCACAAAAACGACATTTTGAATAAGGAGATCAATCGTAATGGAAGAGAAAGACATTAAGGAACAAACTGCTGAGCAGGAGAAGAACGATAATCAAAAACCGCAGGGCAAGGGCCTCGAGCTTAAGCAAATGGCAAACGATACTTGCATCTTTGCTTACGGGTACATCAAGTCGCTGAAGATGAACGGACACACCTCGATAGGAAACCTTGTCTTCCAGGAGGTAATGCAGATGACAACATCGGCCAACCTTGCATCCGAGTCGATAGGACGTGACAGATTTACCGAGATGCTTGAATCCGGATACTATGCTACCGGAAGGCTGATGGTCTATCTTGATTTCTGTGCGATGCTAAACATCGACGAGAACGACAGGATTACGCTGCTTAACCAGATATCGACGATCCATAAGATATTCGCTGCATCCGTCAAGACCGTAAGGAGCAGATCCCAGGTGAAGATGGAGACGGCGAATGTAAATGTTTGACCATTTCCCACTATCTATCCCTAATCCGGCGGGCGAGGTTTTCCTCCCCGCCTTTTTTCAATAATCGATAACGATATATCGTAAAACGAGAATTATATCTTGTCTTACGAGATGTGACATGCTATTATGTCCTTCAAAGGGGGAATAGTTATGGACTCATTATGGCACCATCCGCAGGTTCTTATCGGCTTCCTGATAATGATATTTATATGCTTCGTCATTCCGGGCGGACTTACGATTTGGAATATTATTAACTGCTTCGTAAAAAAGCCCAGGCGCGAGAAGGTCGTATCTACGGTAACAGTCATACTCGGAGGTTTATTCTACCTTATCCTTCTGGAGGTTATGAATGTAAGAGGTGAATGGTATGAGCCCATCTATCCTGATGAGCTTCATAACTTTATCTCAATGGATTACTTTCCGGCACTGTTCTTTCCTTGGGTAATTGGAACTGTCGGCTACTTCTTGCTTCTTTATGTCAGAGCCGACAGGCTGCCGCCGCTGTTTTCAGTATTTCTGATCGCGAATCTTATCCTGCTCAATGTTATTCAGATCGCAGTAGCTGTTCAGTTGTATAAGAATGCCTGCAAGGATTGGATTGGAATGCTGTTTTATGTTTACCACTTCAACATTCTTCTTTTGTCGACACGAGTGATAGTGAAGCACATGAAAGAGCAGGTTGCTTACTATAAGACGAGGGAACATGAGATGAATGACCATCCCAAGATCAAGTGGTTGTACTTTAAGGCGTCGAAGCTCTCGGGTTATGCTTTCCCCCTGCTCCTTATGTTGTTCTTCATCGTAGCTCTTCTCGAGATTTTCTTTGTACTGGCGGGTCAGGGACTCGATGCTCCTGTCAAAGCATTTACCAATACTGCTGACTGGACATTCTCAAAGCAGATACCTCCGCCTCCCCTGGAATATGAAGGTCACTATCTTTGTACAGTTGCTGCAGGCGGCCACGGGAAGGTGGTAAAGCCCATAAGGCTCGGCAGAAGAAGAGGTGCGGTCATTGTTGTTAACCGTCAGCTTTGTATTGCCAATGCTTTCGAGGAGCTTATTGCGGAGAAGTTCCCCGCATTACACAGGCGCATAAGGCATTTTTACGATACTTACGGCTATCCTGTTTCCAGACATATCACCAATCCCGGAAGAGCAGATGCTGTATATGTTTTGATGAAGCCTCTTGAGTGGTTCTTCCTGATGGTGTTGTATCTCGCCGATAAGAGACCCGAGGTAAGGATCAACCGCCAGTATAAGATGTAATCATAAAGGGACGGTTCGGTGAAAGTATCGCTAACTGTACAGATTTTGTACAAGAATTAAGCATAATCAGTACAAATAAGTGTACATTCCGCTGTTTGTACACTTTTTTGTACAAGAAACGCGGAATTCTTATACAAATCCTATACAACAAGAATCGTTTAGATGTTCACAAACCGTCTCCCCCTTACCGCAGTTTTCCCTCAATTACAAAAGATGCTAATGTCATCCTGATTATGCGCCTTGAATTCATTTCCTATAATTGTGGTCTTACCCCGGATTCACGTAACGGAAATGTATTATTTGTTGATTGAGGTTGGTAATATGAAAAGAGTCGTAAAAAAAATGGTGTTGATAATGACGGTGTTAGTATTATCAAACTCTGTAATCTCGTGTAATGGTAAGCAAGTTGTAGAAAAACAAACAGAGTACCATGAGGAAATTATAGATTTAGAAAGAATGCTGTTAAATGTATATGGCGATTATTATCGTATTGAAGAACCTCAAATTAATTATGAGAGTAAATCCATCAGCATCTGTTGTACATTTCTAACGTCGTATATTACAGATTCCTCGAAGAATATGACACTGCTGGAAGTGATGGAGGGCACGCGAGTAGCGTGCAATACTTTTTTGGAAGATAATCCTGAGTACTTTCTGAACGATGAATACTATATTCATATATATTTTTATGAACTACCGGAATCATACGCGTGTGGGCCGATTGAACATGGATCTATGTGCAATACCATCACAGGCTCAGGCGGTATAGAGCCAACATTATGTAATGTTGAGTATTACGATATAATTAATCAAAATATCGCTGATAGTGTTTCTTTCGACGGGGTAAAACAGATAGATCTCGGCGAAGTAAATCAAGATAAAACAGATGATGTTATTAAACTTCTGAATAGAATGCCTGATGTAGAAATTGTCAGAGTATCTCCCCCTGAGATCAGAGAAAAGTTAGCAAGTGAATTCACCAACATAGATTTTATATAATCCTAAAGCTGCGGCATCTACGGTAACGCATACACCAATTGTAATTGACGGAGTAAAAATGAACGAGGGAATGAGAAAATTATAGGTTAATGCAACAAGTAAGATTATGCATCGCATAAGAACAAGCGGTGAAATAGCAGATTACCTAATTGGGCAGTATTGTATTCCTTGCGTCGGTGCTGCTCATTGCGTGTAGGTTATACTTATTATCACTTATTTGGTTATTGCCAACGTCTCTTTGTTGTGATGTACTAATAATTGTACTAATCATTGGAGAGGTGTTTATATGGCAAATACTGAAAAGTCCAAGCTCAAGCTTTTGTATCTGTACTACTATTTTGATCAATTGGGTGCCGATCCGACTGAGGCGGGCCGTACCATGGGTGAGATACTGTCTTACTTAAGTGAGAAGACCGGTAATGACTTCGAGCGTAAATCGATATATGCCGATATAGACAGACTCAATGAGTTTGCAAGAAGCGTTGACATGGTGGATGCCGGCACGGACTGGATCACGCTTGAAAGCAGAAAGTACTTAAGGGGAGAGATCAAGAATGAGCTCACCCTCGATGAGGCAAGACTGATCGTCGATGCGATCAATGCAACGGATTTTATCGACAGTGGTCTATGCGAGAAGATAAAGAAGATGTATCCCAACTATTTTAAGAAGGACTATAACTCAGTCGTTCCTCACGATGACAGGAAGGTTCAGAGGATATCTTCGACCACATCACTTAACATGATAAGAACGGCCATAGATGAAGGTTATGTACTTGGCTTTAAGTACGGATATATCGTAGCAGGCGGAATAAGAGGTGACTCGGACCGCAAGGTTTCTCCAATCGCTTTGGGCTTCGAGAATTCGCATTACTACATCATCGCCGTCGATAATGATGCGGTAGATAAGGGAACCGACCGTAAGGATGCGATCAAGCGTTACAGGATCGACAGAATGAAGGAGTTCAGGCTCTTGGGACAGAAGGGCTATCTTGGCTTTGGTAAAGATAAGGACAAGATACTTAACAGGTATCTTAAGGATTCCGTGGATGCCTTCGCTTCTTCCGACAGCAGAAACATCACGATAACACTCGAGTGTGATAACACAAAAGAACTTCTGAAGGCCTTCTCGGGACTAGCCGAAGACGTGAAGATCAGGATCATAAGCGATGAACTTGAGCGCGGAAGGATCAAATTCCTTGCACAGGCGTCCCTGGTTCCCCCGTTCTTCAACATATTGTTCAGACTAAGTCTTTATGAGGGCGTAAAGATCACGATAGAAGATGAAGAAGTCGTCGAGATGTACGAGCAGTACCTGACCCGCGCAAGAAAATCTCTTAATAAATAATATTAATAAATTGCATTGAGGGTGCATTCGTTTTATAATTCATTGGTTTACAGATTAAGGAGATAACGCACATGGAACCTCTCGGTTTAAATGAGATTAGAGAAAGATACCTTTCGTTTTTTGAGTCCAAGGGACATCTGAGATTGCCTTCATTCTCACTCGTTCCCAAGAATGACCCGTCGATCCTTCTGATCAACGCGGGTATGACACCTATGAAGCCCTACTTCACCGGTGCCGAGACTCCCCCGAGAAAGAGAGTAACGACATGCCAGAAGTGCATCCGTACTCCCGATATCGAGAATGTAGGACACACTTCAAGACACGGTACATACTTCGAGATGTTAGGTAACTTCTCATTCGGTGACTACTTCAAGGAAGAAGTCATTCCGTGGGCGTGGGAATTCCTTACAGAGAATCTTCAGATCGAGCCCGAGAAGCTTTATCCTTCAGTATTCCTTGAGGATGATGAGGCTTATGCCATCTGGAGAGATAAGATCGGCGTTCCTGAAGAGAGGATCGTAAGACTTGGCAAGGAAGATAACTTCTGGGAGCATGGTACAGGTCCTTGCGGCCCCTGTTCCGAGATCTACTTCGACAGAGGCGTTGAGCACGGCTGCGGCAAGCCTGACTGTAAGCCCGGCTGCGAGTGCGACAGATTCGTTGAGATCTGGAACCTCGTTTTCTCACAGTTCGACCGTCAGGAGGATGGCTCATACCTTCCTTTGAAGCAGAAGAATATCGATACGGGTGCGGGGCTTGAGAGAGTTGCCTGTGTTATGCAGGGCGTAGATAACCTCTTCGAGGTTGATACAGTAAGAAAGATCCTCGACACAGTCTGCACAATCGCAGGTAAGACATATAATGCCAACCACGACGATGACGTTGCCATAAGAGTTATCACCGACCACATGAGATCTTCCACCATGATGATCTCCGACGGTGTCCTTCCTTCTAACGAGGGAAGAGGATATGTCTTAAGAAGACTCATGAGAAGAGCTGCAAGATTCGGCCGTCTTCTAGGCATAGAGAAGCTCTTCCTTACGGATATCGCAGAGGTCGTTATCGACCAGAACAAGGATGCATATCCCGACCTTCTTAACAGACATGACTACATCATGAAGATAATTGCTCAGGAGGAAGAGGCTTTCCACAGGACAGTTGCTTCCGGCACCGAGATCTTGAACGAGATGATCGAGAATGCCAAGAAGGAAGGCAAGACTGTTCTTGCAGGTGACGATGCATTCAAGCTTCACGATACATACGGATTCCCCTTGGATCTTACTAAGGAGATCGCTAAGGATGCAGGCCTCACCGTAGATGAGGACGGATTCAAGGCTTCCATGAAGAAGCAGAAGGAAACTGCAAGAGCAGCTACCAAGGCTTTGGTCGATACCGCATGGGGCGGAAACGCACTTCCTTCAGAAGTTACGGCTGACACATCCGTTACGGAGTATCTTGGCTACGATGATCTTAACTGCGACGCTAAGGTCCTTCACATCGTCAAGAAGGATGAAGAGGGCGAACTTCACAGTGAAGACGAAGCCTTCAGCGGCGACGAGGTCGTTATCATACTCGATAAGACAACAGCATATGCCACGATGGGTGGTCAGATCCACGACGACGGTGTGATCGAAGGTGACGGCTTCAAGGCAGTAATAAAGTCTGTCGATAAGGAAGCATCCGGCAAGTATCTGCACGCTGTTGAGATCACGGAGGGCACGGTTAAGAAGGGTTCATCCGTAACCGTTAAGGTCGATCCCAAGGCAAGACTTTCCATCGCAAGAAACCACACAGCTACTCACATGCTCCTGTCCGCATTAAGACAGGTTCTCGGAACACATGTCGAGCAGGCAGGTTCATTCGTAGGTCAGGACAGATTAAGATTCGACTTTACTCACTTCCAGGCTCTGACCCAGGAGGAAGTAGATAAGATCGAGACCATCGTAAACGATGTCATCCTCGAAGACCTTCCCGTCATCACCAAGGAGATGAGCATCGAGGAGGCAAAGAAGGTTGGAGCCATCGCCATCTTCGGTGAGAAGTACGGCGAGCGCGTAAGAGTCGTTTCCGTAGGCGAGTTCGAAAATGCTTTCGACCTCGAGTTCTGCGGCGGTACTCACCTTAAGTCGACCGCTCAGGCAGGTCAGTTCAGGATCCTCTCTGAGACGGGTATCGCTTCCGGTACAAGAAGGATCGAGGCTGTTACGGGTGCAAAGTGCTACGAGCTTTCCAAGGAAGACCGTGCACTCATCAAGGAGACGGCAGCTGTCCTTAAGGTCAACCACGATCAGATCCTTGAGAAGAGCAAGTCCATACTCCAGGAGATAAAGGCCGCTAATAAGGAGATCTCCGAGATGAAGAAGGCTCAGGCAGGTTCCTTTGCAGACGAGGCAGTTGCCAAGGCTGTTGGTATCGCAGGCCTTAAGGTTGTTATCAGCGAGTGTGATGCAGAGGATGCACCCGCACTTCGCGATACTGCGGATAAGATAAGAGATAAGATCGGTTCCGGCGTTGTATTCCTTGCAAGCGCGGCAGCAGACAAGGTTCTGTTCACGGCCATGGCTACGAAGGATGCAGTCGAGAAGGGCGCACACTGCGGTAACATCATCCGTGAGGCTGCAAAGATCTGCGGCGGCGGTGGCGGCGGACGTCCCGACATGGCTCAGGCCGGCGGT
>JAGDCV010000112.1 GCA_017958365.1 Clostridiales bacterium | reverse complement strand
TTGGAATCAATGCCGTCACCGTAAGAAGTAATATCTATAGTACCTCCGTTAATTACTATCCAGGAAGAAGGATCTGCCATCATACTCGTGCTGTTTTCTCCGGCTGCATTTATACCGTCGTCCGATGCCGTAAGCGTGATGTCACCGCCATTTACGGTTACTGTGTTTCCCTCTAGTCCTTCTTCGCATTCAATGATGTTTATAGTGCCGCCGTCGATGACCAGGTCTGATTCTGAATGGATGGCATCGTCTCCCGAGACTATCGTGAAGCTGCCGGAGGATATGGCGATAAGATCATTAGCCTGCAAAGCATCTGCATCAGAATCTATCTCGTATGTGCCGCCGGTGATAACAAGTTCATCTTTGCCCACTATCCCGTGATCACAAGATTCGATATGAAGTGTTCCTGTTCCGTTCAGGGTAAGATCGTTCTTACAGAAGATGACGCCGTCAACATTGGTATCTCCATCTGCTTCAAACCCGGTGGTATTTGAAAGATAATTGTCAGTGCCTTCTTCAGTGGTGATAAAGACTTTACCGGCATTCTTGACGTAGATAGGAGCACCGGTAGCCGATGTTATAGAACAGCCGTTAAGAATAAGTCTTATCTCATCGTTATCGGATGCATCTACGATTACCGATCCGTCCTGAACAGTGCCGCTTATCATGTAAGTTCCGGCTTCGCTGATCGTAACAGATCCTTGCGCAAGATCTATGTTTGTTACGTCTGACTCATCGTATTCTGTCGCGTAGTCTTCCTCATCATAAACAGATTCGGAAGCAGGACTCTGCGTAGTGTTCATTGTGCCTGCGGCGCAAGCTGTGAGCAAAACCGAAAGTGCAAGTATGATTGCTGTTATCTGGATGTTTTTCATTTTCGAGGTCTCCTTATGTATTAAAGTTGTGCTGACGGATCTTGTGTTGATGCTTCGCATATTGTGACAGGCAGGTTGCCGTTACGGACGCGGAGCTTGTCTATGAACTCTTTCTCGCCTGCACCGGGCTTAAGAGAGAACTTATACTTTAAGCGGAAGATGCTTCCCATGTCGGATGTCTTTACATAGATGAGTTTCCTGTCCGTGGTATATGTATTGAAGATATCCTCGAAGACTTCCTCGTAATTAAGACTCTCGGGGATCGATACGAGAAGATCCTTCTCATTTGAAGACCGGCCGAAGCCCGTAATCTTAAGGATGATCATGGCGGCACAGATGATAGCCGTGAATAACGCTGCATAAAGGAAGTAACCCATCCCGCAGATGATACCTGTTGCCATCGACAGGAAAACGGCTGCAATCTCTTTTGCGGTGCCGGGTGCAGACCTGAATCTTACGAGACTGAATGTACCTGCGACTGCGACTCCGGCTCCGACACTTCCGTTAACCATCATTATGACGACTGCAACCAGGGCGGGAAGAAGCGTAAGTGTGGCTGCGAATGATCGGCTTGGTTTGTCTTTGACCCCGTATGACAGGGCGATGATTACACCAAGCCCCAGGCTGATGATTATATACTCTGTAAATTCAAATGTGCTAAGCATATAGTAGTCCTCCGTAAATCTTCGTTCTTGTTGCGCGTATGTTGTTCTTAAAGAAAGTTCCGTACTTCGAGAAAGAGACCTTGTTTATTCTGTTATCCGTAAGGAATCTGATCATCCAAAGCGGGATTGCTTCTGAGACCTTTAACTCCATCAGGGTAAGATCAGAAGGCAGCACGCATTCTCCGTAAGCTCCTGCGATCAGCGTCATGTCATACACTCTTCCGAGGATATTCTCATCGAGTGTAAGTCTCATCCCGGATCCGTCTTTGCTGTAGTAAGCTTCCCGCTCATATGACAGGTAGCACGCGGGACTTAAGTCACGGTGGAATCTGCGAAAATACTCTATCTCGTCCGCGATCTGCGAGATAAAAGGTTGCCCGGTCTGCCCCGCGAGCCACTCCTCGGCCTGATACTGCTTTACGGCTGTTCTTCTTTTGTAAACTATCCCGTCGTATTTTTTCTTGATCTCTACATAAACATTATCGTCGGGAGAGACCTTCTCATAAGACCTTACACGGAGCTTCTCCTTATATCTGGGTTTCTCGAGAGAGTTCCTGATAAGAAAGTAATCCGGTGTATCGTAGTAGACATTTCTTATTGTTGTCCTTCCGTACTCGTCCGGCTGCATATGATCTTTCATAACGTTCATAAGCATTTGTTTTTGCTTTGGGTTAAGGATGAACTTTATCTCATATCTTTTGAAAACATCAGCGTAAGACATTTTGTTTCCTCCTCTTGTTTGACGGTATCTTACAAGGCGAACTTAAAACGAACCTTAAACCCCAAAGAATTACATATGATGTATACTGTGAACAGGAAATGCGTTTTCCGGCTTTGAAATCTTACTTATAAGGAAGGGATAGACTATGAAAGTATGTAATCATTGCGGCGGTCAGAACGAAGACAGCACGAGGTTTTGCACCAGTTGCGGAGCAAGGTTTCCCGAACAGCAGACCCAGACATATCAGCAGCCTGCACCTGCACCAACGCCTGCGCCTTCCAGTCAGTCTTATGATGATTCTTTCTTCTCACAGGCTGAGCTTGATGCAGAGCCCACGACTTACAGTGGTCTAGCCATAGCAGGTTTTGTTTTATCGATAATTTCCATATTCTGCTGCGGATTCACGGCAGTGCTTTCTCTTATCTTTTCCATTGCAGGACTCATTGTGTCTGCAAAGAAGACAAAGAAGGGTGCCGGACTTGCAATCGCAGGTCTGATCATTTCTGCGATCCTTACTTTGTTTATGGTTGCATGCCTGGCCGTTTCATGGGCTGCTATCGAGACAGCTTACAAGGAAGCGTCGAACGGCGATATCGATGAATTCTTCGAGATCCTTGAGAGCGAGCTTGAGCAGATGGAAGAAGAGCAGGGTTCCGGACGTTCTTCGAGAAGATCATCTTCATCTGACGATGATGAGGATATTGATGATGAAGATCTCTACGCTTCGAATGAGTGGACTGATCTTGAGGTTTCAAGTGACTTCTCAGAGGTAACGATCACATATACGGACGGTATTCCTGATGACTTCGAGTTCTATGATGCTGACTTTGATGACATCTGTGATGCTCTCGAAGACGATCTGGTCGTAACGGACAACTTCGGTGTTAACCATAGTTTTGACAGGGAAGCATACAGAAGACTTGTTACGATGGTATTGATCAGCCCTGATGAATATGACCGTTTATCCTTAAGCAGAGATGAAGTTGTACAGACCATGGCTTATCTTGCGACCGTTTCATTTGAGATGAATGAAGACGGATTTACTCCTGAAAGAGCAATCTATACGGAATCAGACAACACATATGATTTCTACGGAATAATCGAGCCGAATAACATTGGCCGTGCAGTTATCATATTTACCGACGGCACAAACAGCTACAATTTTGAGGATGCAATGTGCGGAGATGAGATCTGCTGGCAGATCGATCCTTCAGATCCCGACACATACAGACTGGGTCTGTCATCCGATACGCTTAATGAGTATCCGGGCGGCGGTGTTGAGGAGTTTACTGATTGGGTTATCTCGATAATAGATCCGGTTATCTGATCTTATGGCTGATCTTTGAGGGGGGTCTTCGATGGATGCGGCTGATCTTTATGCACTGATAATATGCGGGAGCGTCGGACTTGCGATCGCTTTCATAGTCTGCGGCTTTATATTCTTCGGAATTGATGCATTTAATGCCAAGAAGGAAAAACGCAAGATCAAGACCGGCCTTAAAGTCTGGTTTATTATAAGTATCGCTCTGGCGGTGCTTATTACTATTGGCTTTATAGGGCTTTTTATTCTAGCTGCGCTTGCCATGAACTCAATGTGAGCATGAGTGATAAGACTTTCATTAAGACTCTAATTGTTGTTGTGACGGCAGGTGTAATCCTGACAGGTCTTCACATGGCTTAT
>JAGDCV010000013.1 GCA_017958365.1 Clostridiales bacterium | reverse complement strand
GATGCGACCGACGAGGAGGTTGAGCTCTTTGTTGAGGAGGTTCGCGCATTAGGATATGAGGATATCTTCAAGATCAGTGCCGCGACAGGAGAGGGAATAAAGGAGCTCACGAATAAAGTTACCGAGCTCGTAAGCAAGCTCCCGCCTCCCGTCATCCATGACAAGATCGGCGAAGAGAATGAGAAGGTTTATAAGTATGTACCCGAGGAGAAGTTCACCATCTCCAAGGAAGATGATATGTTTGTCATAAGCGGATCCTGGATCTCAAGGCTTCGCGAGACAACAGACTTTGACGTTTACGACTCTGCGCAGTATTTCCAGAGAGCCCTTATGAAAGAGGGCGTTAACGACGCTTTGAAGAAGGCAGGCATCAAGGAAGGCGACTCGGTCCGCATCGACGATTTCATCTTTGAATGGGTCGATTAACCGAATTAACAATTTGTTCATCAATTGTCATACTCGCTTCGAAATGCATAGTTATACTTAAATCATAAAGTAATTACCTTCTTCGGAAAAAAGTAAGTAGAGTTTGTATCATAGCCTCCGGTGAACAGCCGGAGGTTTTATGTTGCGTCTAAAGAGTGTTAGAATGCAGTTCGTATGAGAAGAAAGTGTTTAACAACTCTTATATCATTACTTGTAATAACGGCGGTCGCAGGATGTGATCTCATCCCGGGTGAGACGGCTGCAACTTCCGTTGTGACGGAAACCGTACCCGTAACTTCAGCAACGACCACAGTTACCGAGACGACGCAGACTACGGTCGATCCCGAGGTTTTACGCGAGCAGTCTTATGAGACATTCCTTCAGGAGATCTATCTTGACCTGACAGGGGATCAGATGCCTGCCGATTCGCTTTCTTATTATGTTGCGGGGCTGATGGGTGATACGGTCAATATCTATGATGTCGTATCGTCGATGATCGAGTCTTCGGACTTCACGTCCGAGGATCTGTCCGATGAGGTCTTCATAAGTGATTGCTTCAACACTTTCCTGCGCCGCGAACCTTCAGCTAATGAATTGCGCTTTTACACTGAGCGTATAACCGACGGCGCGAGCAGATCCGATATCGCGAGGATGTTCATGGGAAGCGACGGTTTCTCGGAGCTTTGTGCCACATATGGTCTTACTCCTGAATTCGACATGTCATCCGACCTTTATGCCACGTCGCCTTATCAGTATATTGCCGAGCTCCCGGTCGCAAGCCGCTTAACTCCCATCGGAGGCTATGTCCCGTCCGATGAGGCGCTGTCCGCTTTGTATGAAGCGATGGACGGATTAAGTTATGAATTCTCGTTCCTGCTTGTTGACATAAATACAGGTGAAGGACTTGCATATAACCTTGATGAGATCTACTACACGGCAAGTTCTATAAAGGGACCGTTCGCTGCAAGTTTCTGCGACCTCGATCCCGAAGCCGCTTCCAACTGGGAGAACAGCATCATCAGCATGCTTCAGAATTCCGATAACGATGCGTATGCCGCTTTGGATAACACGTATCACAGGACATATATCCGCCAGTGGTGTGAGCAATTAGGTCTCGACCTTAATCCTTTTGCTTATAAGTATCCTCATATAAACTGCAGACAGATGGCCGCTTTGTGGCTCAGAAGTTATGAGTTCTTCGAGTCAGGGGAGTGGGGCGCTCAGGTTGCAAGCTGGTATGAAGATCCGAACATATCAGCTATTCATACCATGCTCGGCGATCAGTATGTGACGAGATCAAAGGGCGGTTGGTACGTAGATGAAGATCCCTACCGCACATGTACCGTCGATGCAGGTATCGTATATGCGGATAACGGCCCGTACATTGTAGTCATCATGTCCAAAGTGCCGAGCAGCATGGATTACTTGAACCCCATCGCCGCCGCCCTGGACATCGCTCATCAGGACATGTAAGTTTGTCGTTTTTTGTATCCTTGAAATGGTCATTGAGTTGAATGCGGGGATTTCCGACTTATAATCACTCTTTCCGGTACTCGAGAATGTCTCCGGGCTGGCAGTCGAGAGCCTCGCAGATCGCTTCGAGGGTCGAGAAGCGGATAGCTGAGATCTTGCCGTTCTTCATCTTGGATAAATTAACATTTGATACACCGACTTTCTCAGAAAGATCATTAAGCGATATCTTACGGTCGGCCATGACCCTGTCTAATCTTAGAATTATCTGTCCCATAAGCCACCTCACAATGTCTCATCAGACTGGATCTGAAGCGTTCTGCCGTAATCCATAACCGTATATACGAGCCATGTTACGACACCGGATACGAT
>JAGDCV010000111.1 GCA_017958365.1 Clostridiales bacterium | reverse complement strand
CTTCCAGAAAGAATTCGGCAAGGGTGGATTTGTCGGCATTCAGGGCAATGTCGAAAATGACTCTTTCACAGGCGATAAGTGCCTTAGAGTATCAGGTTTCTTCAGTGCTGAGAAACCTCCAAAGAGAAAGGATAAAGCAGAGCGTAAGAGAGTCGAGCTTCACGTCCACACCAATATGAGTGAGAGTGACGCTACGACAGAACCTGCTGATCTTATTAAACTGGCGGCTTCATTCGGTCACTCGGCTTGTGCCGTGACTGACCATGGTGTTGTCCAGGCATTCCCTCACGTTTTCGAAGCGGCAAAGGGTATCAATAAGAAGCGCAAGGATACCGGAGAAGCACCTATCAAGTGTATCCTCGGTTGTGAAGGATATCTTGTTGATGATGGTCCTACGGTTTTCTATAACCTTCCTTATGATGTAAAGAATGATAAGGTTCTGCCTTCTGAAGCTGATGATAATGCTTCATTGAACTTCATTACCAAACCTAAAGCTGTAGGTTCTTTTGTTTCATTAGTAATTAAGCGCAACGGCGATGATGCTTTGCGCGATACGTTTACATCGGTATGTGCATCAAAGTACAGGCTTAAGGGTTACAAGGCCGTTAAGCCCGAAGAAGAAGGTGAATCAGATCAGGATGCGATGGAATTTGCATCACATGATATTGATAAGTCTCTTTGGGATCCTGATGAGGTTCCTGAAGCACTCAGGGATGAGAATATTAATGCAAAGCCGATCGAACCTCATGCTCTTTTGGGAACAGCAGTTAATGTCGATCTTGATATTAATGGTGAGTTTGCCGACGGTGACGATGAAGTCGTACCTTCGGAATTAATCTTCGAGCATGTTGCAGATTTCCATGCTGAATTTGAAGATGCTATTTATCATGGTACCGGTGAGCCATGCGATTCGTATTTCGCGATGGGCGAGCTTTTGGAATTCATTGGAGACTCATACATCACAGGCCCGGATATCTTTACTACACTTGCATTCCTGCGTCGTGCAGGTTACGGAATTAATATCGAGGATAAGGACCGCAAGTACTACAGACATAAGTTCCTTATGCCTGCTACTTCAGATGAGGACATTCTTGAGACCTTCTACAAGGGTGAATTCAAGACAATTGATGAAGCTTTGGCCAGCAAGGGTACTTTGTTTAGCTATTCCGCTGACGGCGGAAAATTTGATGGGATGCTTGCTTCTTGTTATAAGTCAGCATCTTTGCTTGCTTCCTGTCTTAAGGATGCCGGAACTGTTGACGCCTTGTCGATCAACTATTCTGTCGGTCACTATACACCGGAGAAGATCAAAAAATATAAGAAAAACAAGAACGAACCGGCTTCCAAACAGCCTTTGCCTACATACCATATTATCTATCTTGTCCGTTCAAATATGGGACTTTATAACCTTTACAGGATCGTATCTGAATCACAGATCCATTACTTTGGTTTTAGGCCCAGAACGCCTAAGAGTCTGCTCAAATATTACAAGTCAGGAATTATTGTAGGCGGTGCCTGTGAGCGCGGTGAGATCTTCCGTTATGTAATCACCAAATACAGATCGCTTAATAAAGACAGACAGGCAACAAGGGATTTCCTGAAAGACTCTGAAGAGTTCGCCAAGATCTTAAGCCTTTACGACTATGTTGAGATACAGCCTCTTTGCAATAATATGTTCATTACAAGGCAGGATCCCGAGAAATCTGATACGGGTACTGTTCCCATGAATGAGGATGACATCAGGATAATCAACGAGCTGCTTGTAGAGACG
>JAGDCV010000012.1 GCA_017958365.1 Clostridiales bacterium | reverse complement strand
ACCGATCCCTACAACAGCAACATCTACAGGCCAAAGAACACGGAATTCATCGTGATCTGCGTGCCAGAAGACTAACAAAGGAGAGAACAATATGACTAAAGAACAGAAACTCTGCGACTACCTTATGGCAAAGCACGTTGGTCAGGATAAAGCAATCCACAGCAAGAAGCTTGAGAAGCTCTTTGATATCTGCCCGAGAACCGTGCGCACATATATCAACAATCTGCGCAAAGCAGGTGTACCCATATGCAGCGATGATTCCGGTTATTGGATCGCCAAGACCCCCAGGGAAGCTCACAAGACAGTTAAGCGTCTTAACAACTTCGTTAGTGAAGTAAATAGCGCTCGTACAGGTTTGGCTGTTGCAGCTATACAACTGCACAGCGTAACTAAGATCACTGAAGAGAATATCTTGATAACCGTTAAGGTCGGATAAAGCTCATTCAAAGAACCTGCTTTCCAGTGATGCGGAAATGCAGGTTTTTACATGCCCGGTAACGGGCAAATAAATATAAGGAGGTATCTGACATGGGTTCAGATGTAATCACAATGCCTATGCCTGAATGGATTAAGAACGATGACGGCAGCGGCGTAAGAGTTTTCGCTTATTCATGCGCATTAAGCGGAAAAGAAGGCAGAGCTTTGGCTTCTAAGGGGGACAAGGCTAAGGACGGTACCGGCATCTCCGGGTTAAGGAAAGAGCTTGAAAAGACAAAGCTCGATGTGTAAGAAAGGACGGTAAATGAACATGGATTTTGAAGAATTCAAGAACACACTGATGGATCTCGTATCCAAGGAAGTTGATGACAGAGGTCTTGAGGATATCTCTATGAAGTTCACCACGGTTGATTCTCCAGACGGCATGACCGAGAGACTCATGGTATCAGTTGGAGAGGCAAAGATGTCTATGGCTTTTAGACTTCAGGAGATCTATAAGAACGTTGAAGATGGCGAGGACATTGACCATGCGGTCTATAAGATCGTTAACACCATCGAGTCAAGCATCTCAGTGATCAAGGACAAGGAACAGGATGTAAAGAACTTCATTTCGGATTATGACCAGGTAAAGGATCATACTTACCTGAGAATGATTCCGGGTGATTCACCGATCCTTAAGGACACTCCTCACAGGATGGTTGAGGACATGGCACTTGTTGTTAATGTTCATCTCGACAGCTTCTCTGACGAAAACGGCAGATCCTGCGTGGTTGTTTCCAAGCCTCTTATGGATATGTACGGTATTGATGAGAATCAGCTCTTTGCTGATGCTGAGAAGAACTCACTTGAGAACGAGCCTATGGTATTTACTCCGCTCGGAGACATGATCAAGTCTCTTATTGAGTCTGATAATCTCCCCAATCCTGAGGATATGGGCATCGTAACCTATATCGCTACCAATAAGAGTGGATTCCAGGGGGCTGCTGTTGCTGGCTATCCCGGCTTTGCTGAGAAGGCAGCTGAGACAATCGGTGGAAGCTTCTATATGCTTCCTTCCTCTGTTCATGAGTTCATTCTCATCAAGGACGATGGTACACCGAAGGCGAAGGATCTTAATGCGATGATTAAGAATGTCAATGAGACTGTCTTGGAGCCTAGAGATATTCTTTCCGCTCAGTGCTATCACTACGATGCCAAGACAAAGGTCCTTGAGACTGGTCTTAAGCACGCTGCAAAGATTCAGCAGAAGAAAGGCGGCACAAGATGACCTACAAGCAGTATATCGAGGATACAACCGATAACTGCAGAAAGGTTTTATCGGACTGCAGCGCCGGTGAACTTCTGGATCTCGAGCACATAAGAAAGATCCTCTGGGAGGATGACAGGGTCACGGGAGTTATCAGTGGCAGATGTACTGCTGTAAATGGTACTCCGACGGAGAATATCAAAGATGTCCTCTTTGATCCTATGTTCCTTAGCGATTTCAATGAGCGTGGAATGAACATGCAGGAAGTTATGGCTTATGGTGCTGAGGCAATTGACGTAGTTGCTAGATGCCTTGCCTTAAAACATATCAGCATGCTCGATCTCATTGAGGAGGAACAGCAGAGACGCATCAAGCGTCAAAGAGACGCGCGCAAGAACTCCTTAAGAGTCTGACTTGCGTGTGGGAAGAGCCAGAAGTGGTTCTTCCCAATTACATATACATAGTTGCTCCCTGTTAATTACATGGCTTTACAGCCAAATCTTAAGGAAGGAGCAATAACCATGAAATTAGTAAGCGATGAAGATCTGGCACGAGCCCGGGAGATGGACTTGCTGACATATCTTACTTACTATGAGCCTGAGAACCTGAAGCACGTTTCTGGCAATACTTATAGTACGGTGGAACATGATTCGCTCATTATCAACAACGGTAAATGGTGCTGGTTCTCTCAAGGAATCGGCGGAAGGTCAGCGCTGGATTATTTAATCAAAGTTAGACATATTCCGTTTCGAGAAGCAGTTGAACGCCTAATCGGTCATATTTCTGAACCGCTGCCACCGATTAACACAAGAAAGAAATCCCTAAGAACTTTTCTATGCCGGTAGTTAACATCGATTCGTTCCGTGCAATACAGTATCTTATTGAACGCGGGATAGATCCCGAGATAGTACGATGGT
>JAGDCV010000110.1 GCA_017958365.1 Clostridiales bacterium | reverse complement strand
GCATACACCCGTGGGCTTAAAAGTAACATGCTTCATGACCCAAACCTCCGATCACCAAATAAGTTTAAGTAAACTTACCACTTAACCGCGAAGATTTGAATACCCCATGAGATATTTGTCTACGTCATAAGCACAGTCACGGCCCTCGCGAAGACCCCATACTACCAAGGACTGACCGCGAACACAATCACCTGCAGCGAAGACGCCCGGAACAGATGTCGCATGAGTTCCGTCAGAACATGCAAAGTTCGTACGGGGAGTAAGATCAAGACCGAATGCTTCGGATATGTACTTACGGGGTCCTAAGAATCCTGCAGCGATAAGGACCAGCTCGGCAGGAATAACCTTCTCCGTACCCTCAACCTGCTCCATCTTCATGCGGCCCGTCGTCTCATCCTTAACGGACTTCAACTGAACCGTCTCGACTGCAGTAAGCTTGCCAAGATCGTTCTTTATGAACTTCTTGACCGTCGTGCAGTAGACACGGGGATCCGAACCGAATACGGCAATCGCCTCTTCCTGACCGTAGTCAGTCTTGAGTACACGGGGCCACTCGGGCCAGGGATTATTTGCCGCACGTGTAACCGGAGGCGCAGGCATCATCTCAAGCTGAACGATCGACTTACAACCGTGGCGCAATGATGTACCTACGCAGTCGTTACCCGTATCACCGCCGCCGATTACAACGACGTTCTTATACTTGGCACTTATGTACTTAGCGTCGGACATATTCGACTCGAGCAAAGCCTTCGTCGTTGAACGAAGGAAATCAACTGCAAAGTAGATTCCCTTAGCATCACGTCCCTCGACATTGATGTCACGGGGTGTCTGAGAACCGCAGCAAAGAACAACTGCATCGTAGTTCTCTTTAAGATACTTAGCAGACATGCCGGACTCTGATCCTACATCGACGCCGAATACGAATTCGATACCCTCGGCCTTCATAAGATCGATCCTTCTCATGACCGTCTTCTTCTCGAGTTTCATGTTCGGGATACCATACATGAGAAGTCCGCCGGGGCGGTCCTCCTTCTCATAGACCGTTACGGAATGACCGCGCTTGTTAAGCCAGTAAGCTGTAGATAATCCCGAAGGACCGGAACCTACTACTGCAACTTTCTTACCTGAACGCTTAACAGGAGGCTTGGGCTCCATCAATCCGCTCGCATAAGCCTTCTCGATAACGGCATACTCATTCTCCTTAACGGTAACGGGGTCGCCGTCCAAACCGTTTGTACATGCCTTCTCACAAAGAGCGGGGCAGACACGCGACGTGAACTCCGGGAAGGGGTTCGTCAGCATGAGAAGCTCAGCCGCTTCATTCCAATGACCTTTGTAGATCATGTCGTTCCAGTCGGGGCACAGATTGTTCAAAGGACAACCTGATGCCATGCCGCAGATGTTCTTACCGTACTGGCAGAAAGGCACACCGCAGTTCATGCATCGGGCGGCCTGCTCCTTACGTGCATCCTCATCTATCTGAGTGTGGAACTCATGATATGTCTTTATTCTCTGTAAAGGCTCCTCACCGGGATTCTCTACTCTCTCATAATCCAGAAATCCTGAAGGCTTACCCATTACTTGTTACCTCCCTCGAACTTATCGTTGAACGCATGGATCTTAGCCTCATCCTCGGCCATGCCCTGACCCATGTAATTACGGATACCGCGCATCATCCACGCGTAGTCATGCGGGATGACCTTCTTGAACTTCGGCAGATACTCATCCCACTTCTCAAGGATGGTGCTGCCCAGAGGCGACGAAGTCCACTTGACGTGCTCTTCGATCAGACCGCGAAGCTTAGCGATATCCTCCTCCTCTTCAACGTGTGAGAAGCCGACCAGCGACTTGTTAAGTTTGGTATAAAGGTCGTTGCCCTCATCGAGCACGTACGCCACACCGCCGCTCATACCGGCAGCGAAATTCTTACCGACTCCGCCAAGGATAACTGCGACACCACCCGTCATGTACTCACAACCGTGATCGCCCGTTCCCTCGACTACTACCGACGCACCGGAATTACGTACGCAGAATCTCTCACCCGCAACACCGTTTATGAATGCCTTACCGGATGTTGCTCCGAACAAAGCTACGTTACCCGTGATGATATTCTCCTGCGGAACTCTCGTGCTCTCCTTCGGCGGGAAGACGACGATCTTACCGCCCGACAAGCCCTTACCTAAGTAGTCATTGGAGTCACCCTCCAAAGCCAGCGTAAGACCTGAAGGAATGAAAGCGCCGAAGCTCTGTCCGCCTGCGCCGTGGCAGTGAACGACATATGTATCTTCAGCAAGGCCCGTTCCGAACTTGCGTGTTATCTTCGAACCGAAGATCGTACCTACAGTACGGTTGGTATTGGAAACCTTGATGTCAGCCTCGCCTGCAACACCCTTCTCGAAGGCATCCTTCAGTGCAGGAATGATCGCGGTCTCGTCTATCGTGGACTCGAGCTTGAAGTCGTAAGCATCGGCAGGATTAAAGTGCCTTGATGCCTCAGGGATAGATGCATACTCGTGAGACAAGATCTCAGTAAGGTCGAGCTTCGAAGCTCGGCGGGATGAATCGTAATCACGAGGGATAAGAAGATCAGATCTTCCTACCAGCTCATCTATCGTTCTGATACCCAGTGAAGCCATGATCTCACGCATCTGC
>JAGDCV010000109.1 GCA_017958365.1 Clostridiales bacterium | reverse complement strand
TCATCATGTAATAAGGAAGTACCGATCCTCTGAGGTTGATCTCACTGCCTGTGATCAGTTTGATGAGTCCGAAGATATCAAAAAACTTGAAGTGCAGGTATAGTGAAGTAGACATAACCTGAGGAGGGATGATGATCATCAGGAGTACACACATAAACCAGAATTTCTTAAGAGGAAATTCGTATCTTGCAAATCCATAGCCTACAAGAGTACAAACAGCAACCTGAAGAGCAGCAATTGTAAACGCTACTATAAAGGAATGTCTGAGAGCAACCTTGTAATCCATGAGTTTGGCTGCAAGCTGATAATTCTCGGTCGTGAAGTGAGCGGGAATATTGATGACAACGGGATCGTAAAGATCTCCCTCTGTCATGAAGCTTACTGAAATCTTATTAAGGATAGGCTGGATAATAAGGAAGCACAATCCGAATAAGAGTATGAATCTGACTACACTGATAAATACCTGCGTAGCAACTTTCTTTCTCTTAAGAGGCGACATCTTAGGCTTGTCTTTAGCTTTTGCCTTGCCAACACCTGCAGGCGCACTCATCACCGCAGCATTACTCATAATAATAAACCCTCCTGGAAATGATGAATGAACTGATGGCGAGGAATACAATGGTTAGAGCGAAATAACACCAGGCCATAGCCGAGGACAAACCGTAGTTGAGCTGATCTACCATGGTATCGGTAATCTTCTCCATTACTTCATTGTCCGATCTCATACAATAATCTACGATCGTATATACCCAGTTAACGAGGAAGATGGAACTTACCATGGGGAAGGTAACCTTCCAAAGGCTTTCCCATGAAGTACATCCCTCGATGGATGCTGCTTCGTACATGCTCTTGGGAATCGTCTGGAGACCCGAGAGGAATACGATGATCTGAATGCCGGATGCAAGAGCAATGTCATAGATATTATCAATGAGTTCGAAGACTGTCTCGTAAGCTCTGGTTCCTACACCTGCCGTTCTGAGAATACTCTCGAGAACTGCGGTGACACTTACGTTCTGCATGGAATCTTCAACAGTTGCATGCATCTGGGCAATGACTGAGTTATCAGTTTCAAGTCCGAGGATTACACCACTCGAGAGGATAACGGGAAGGAAGAAAATAGCTCTTACCAATGCTCTTCCGTGGAATTCCTGATTGAGTATCAATGCTACGAAGAATGAGAAGACCATTATTGCGAAGGAATAAATGATCATTCTGGTAAATCCTTCGATAAGGAGTCTTGAATAATCGGGGTCTACCTTAAAAGCATAATTGTAATTGTACAGTCCGTTAAATATCATTTCAAAGCTGCCCGCACCAACCTGGACATCACAGAAACTCATATAAAGAGACTGCATAAAGGGTTTTACCATGAAAAGTAAAAATCCTAAGATAAAGGGTGAGATAAATAAATATCCCGATATTGCCCTTCTTTTTTCAAGTCCGCTAACTTTTCCGTTTAATTTCTTTCTCATCTGAGGCTCTCCGTATCGCCCTTATTTTACAACCACATAATCTCTTGCAGGCACTGTAATTCCGTTTCCTACATAATCGAGATATCCGTAATTGACGTAAACCTTGGTTCCGTCTTCATACTCGGTAACGGATACATACTGATTGAGATTATCATGACCGGTCATCTCCTGATTGAAGGTGTGACCGAGTTCATTATTGTATCTTGTATATGTCTCAACCATCCTGTCGTGTACGGATTCAAAGTCTGCTCCGTAGTACTGAGGATAGAGAGTTTTCTGAAGGGCTTCAACGCTTTCCGACATGATGCAGTAGTTAAGTCCTGCACCGTACTCGACACATGCAAGGATCTCATCAGTCTCGGCTCCGCATAAGTTAACGGGTTCGCCGGTGTAGTTGACATATCCGTGAAGTGCAAGTTCATAGAAAGGAACAAACTCATCGATAATGGTATATTCGCTTCCTTTGAGATCCATATCGGTAATTGCATTAGCGTAAACTGCCGCATAGACATTACCGGTGCTGATCATAATGTTGGAGCCGTTATCACGATAGCTCTGAAGTCTTGCAGACTGATCAATGAGTGCATCCTGTCTTGAGTAAGGATTCTTACGATAGAAATCACTGGCAAGATCGGTTCCTACATCCTGGAATGAAGGTCCTGTTGCACCATACTTATCATTAGCCTTGACAAGATTATCCATCATATCAAGGATGAGCTGTTCGTGAAGCAGGTAGTGAGCATCGAGGTCATCTCTGTCGCCGTAAGTGATCTGGCTGAAGGGATAAAGTCTGCAAAGCTCACGGCTGATAAATCTTGAGGAGTCTCTGTAAGCAAAGAATCCGTCGAAGATATTGGAATCATAAGCATATTCACAGATACCGTCGAGATAGATCTGATTGCCTTGGGCCTCAACAGTCTGGCACAGATCCTTAAGATCTCTTCCGGATCCGAGTGCCCAGATAGTGTCGACATCTTTAAGCATCTGCTGCTCAACACCGCCGTTACACCAGCCGGTCATTCTGACGATCATGTTATCGACGCCTTCACCGTCAAGCTGGGTAAGCATCGCAGATGCCTCATCATAAGTGGTAAGTTCCAGAGGTCTGGAAACGGGCATGCCGAGGATCTGCTTTACTTTGTCAACAGCTCCGACTACTTCTACGAAGCAAGGTGCTGAGGTGTCGTCGTTCTTAACAAGATACTGTCCGTAATTCTTGAGCAGATATTTCTGATATTCCTTAGCCATGTCCACATAGCTGCCGGAATCGATGAATGTATATCTCTGGGACATTACTTCATCGGGAAGCTCATCCTGGAAAGCGAAGATACGGCTGTTGGAAATTGAACCTACGTCGTACTCTTCTCTCTCAATAACACCGTACTCGGCATTAACTGTGTTATAGCTGTTAAATCGTCCTGCAATATCCGCTTCGATAGCCGCATATGCGGAACCACCTTCTACCGTACAGATAAATGAGTCATTTCCTGAAGAAATTCCGAAAGTAGAAAATGCTGTGCTGGTGGAATGAACAAGTGCATCTCTGGCATGAGCCATATCCCATCCGTAAACGTTAGCATAATAAACGCTCTGCGCAGTCTTTCCGTTGTTGAAGTTGATAAGAGCTCCGCTTCCCTCGGGGATAAGAAGGAATCCTTCATCATCCATTCCGCCTGCTCCGAAGAAGGGAAGAACATCTACTGCAAGAATGGGCTTGTCTGCAGGGAACTGCATTGCCGAATAAGGCATCTCGACGATAAGATCGCCGCCGTCAAGTCTGTAAGTGATATCTACGTTATAAACAGCCGATCCGTCTGAGCTGGAAGCTGCAAGATACTCTTTGTCTCTGAGGAAATCCTCGTAAGTATATCCGACGGACTCTTCGAAGATCTTCTGAAGCTTTGCCTTAATAGCATCGGTAGCGGTATCACGAAGAACATAAAGAAC
>JAGDCV010000011.1 GCA_017958365.1 Clostridiales bacterium | reverse complement strand
GAGCCAGGATCGAACTCTCAAAAAAAAATTTTGAGAGCCATGTTTGGCTCAAATTACTTTAATAAAAACTCAATTCTTAGAATTGAAAAAGGTCCGTTTTACTTCAAGTTTTGCATTCTATTCAATTTTCAAGATCCGCGCATTTCCTTTGATTTTCAGGCTCATTTTTGTTGTGCCTCCGTCAAAGTGCTTGTAAAGGATATACCACGGAGAAGATTAAGTCAAGGACTTTTTTCGTGTTTTGAAAAATTTTTTTCAAAGCCGTCAAAACCTTTATTTGACTAAATTACAGCCATCTCCCTTCAGGCGCCGTAATTAGTATAAAAACGGAGGCTTGCGCCCCCGTATATATGCTTTAAGATTTCCTGCCTTCAAGCCTCTTGGCTCTCTTGGCCGCTGCCTTCTTTATAGTGTTTATTCTTATCATAAGAACTATATTCAATATGATAATAAGAAGCATGAATCCTCCGATGACTCCGGATACCACAGGATTCTTCTTGACGAAGAGCTGGAGCGGAGGGCCAGACTCTACTTCGGGTTCTGTATCCGGATTTACTTCCGGTGCCTGGGTAGGTTCGGGTGTGGTCTGCTCTGCAGGCTCGTCGTAACCCTTAAGCTCATCACCGGGATTTACGAGAGGATCATACTTGGGCTGCTGCGCCTTAGGAGCATTGACCCATCTGTAGTCGCCTGTAGTTCCGTATACTCTTGTAACAGGATCGCTCTCCCAGCATGCGAGGTTGCCGTATGCCGTTACGGAAGCAAGATACATAGTAGTATAAAAATAATGGCTCTGCGGAATACCACATACGGAGATCATCAGCTCGTGGCCGTTCTCACATACCGTATAGATGGTAAGACCCTTACCTGCCTGGGATGTCGTTCCCGTCTTTCCTCCTATGACAGCAGAAAGATGTGACTCTGTGCCGTTGGCTGTTTTCGATGCAAGCCAGGGATCGTAAAGGAGATAATTGGAGTTCTTAACGTAGCTCCATGCATCAGACTTATGTCTGTTGGTTCCGATGAATACATGTGAGGGAGCACTGATGAGTGTATTGAAGTCCTCTATCTCGGATGCAGCAGACATGATCAATGTAAGATCATAAGCTGTTGTGTAGTGATTATCGTCAGGAAGTCCGCAGGCATTAACGAAGTGTGTGCCCTTGCATCCCAATGTCTTCGCACGGAGATTCATAAGAAGAGCAAATGCTTCGAGCTTGCGTGATGAAAGGATATGCTCCTTGCTGTCATTCATGTTATCCAAAAGATACTGAGCAGTAACGCCGTCCTTATTAACGGTGGCGCCGCCTGCAGGATACTTCTGGAAGAATGCATCAACGCATCCTTCACCAAGAACATTAGCTGCGTCATTACCGGAAGGAAGCATGAGTCCGTAAAGGAGCTCGCTTACCTTTACTATCTCGCCTTCAACAACACCCATGAGGGATGAATCTGCATCAAGTCCCTTCATGGCTGACTTGGTTACAGTAAGCTTTGCTGAAGTATCAAGATATTCCAGACTCAAAAGGCAAGTCATGATCTTCGTCATTGACGCAGGATAGATCTTGTCTTCAGGATTCATGCTGAGCACGATAAAGCCTGTTGTCTTGTCGTAAACACAATAAGACGCGCAGTGGATATCAGCCAACGCGGGAACGGGAATCTCAGGTTGTCCCACTTCTGCCCTGACAGTTTTTGCAGGCACCACGAATAAAGCGATGGAACAAACGAGCAAAGCCGCAGCGATGAATCTCGCCGCGGTTTTGAATACAGATTCCAATGTTCTCTTATTAGTCATCAGATATCCCCGTCTTTATCAGATCCGTCTGCATCTTCGGAAGAAGCTATACCTTCATCCTCGATCTCTGATGCGAGCGTATCTGCCAATTCCTGAACCTTCTGAGCATTGATGCTGAGACCGTTCTCGTCAGTTACTGCAACTGCTTCGCCTTCAGCGTTTACTGCACCTTCAGCATCGGAAGATCCTTCCTCGCCTTCTTCAGGTTCATCTTCTTCCCTGTCTGTAAGAGCAAAGTCAACAACGGAAGCGTTGGACTTCATGAGCTTAACGCCCGATGTAGCTCTTGAGAGAGTAGGGATCTCATTAGCTCTTACTCTGATGATGACGCCCTGGCTCGTAATGATGAGGAGGTCATCTTCATCAGTAACGGAAACTGTACCGCAAAGTCTTCCTGTCTTCTCGGAAACTTTGTAAGTAATGATACCCTTACCGCCTCTGGACTGTACGCGGTAATCGTCGATCTTGGAACGCTTACCGTAACCCTTCTCGGAGATAACGAGGATCTCACGTGAGGGATCTACAGGCTCCATACCTACGACTTCGTCATCGTCTGCAAGCTTCATAGCCCTTACGCCCGTAGCGCCACGGCCCATGTCACGTGCATCATCGGAATTGAATCTTACTGACTTACCAGCTGCAGATACAACGATGACTTCCTGTCCTGCTCTTGTAAGCTGAACAGCAACAACGCTGTCTCCTTCACGGATCTTTGTGGCAATAAGACCGTTCTTGTTGATGTTTGCATACTTATCGATCGATGTCTTCTTGATAACACCGTACTTAGTAACTGTTGTGAGGTAGAGATCAGGTTCTTCAAAGCTGTCGATAGGAATGATGTTCCTGATGTTCTCGCCTTCATTGAGGTTCAAGAGGTTGACCAGAGCCGTACCTCTTGCAGAACGTGATGTTGTCTCAGGGATCTTGTAACCCTTGATCTTGAATACACGTCCTGTATTTGTGAAGCAGAGGAGGAACTTGTGAGTCGTGGTCGTAATGATCTTCTCGATGTAGTCCTCTTCACGTGTGGACTGGCCTGAGATTCCTCTGCCGCCTCTGTGCTGAGCCTTGTATGTATCTACTCTCTGGCGCTTGATGTAGCCGAAGTGTGTGAGAGTTACAACGATATTCTCTTCTGCGATGAGTGACTCGTCGTCGATATCCTCGAAGGAACCGTTGATGATCTCAGATACTCTCGGAGTAGCGAACTTGTTCTTGATCTCAGTCATCTCTGTCTTGATGATGTCATCAAGGAGAGCCTTGTCGGAAAGAACTCTGTGGAAGTACTCGATTTCTTCTGTGAGTGCCTTGATCTCAGCTTCGAGCTTCTCACGCTCGAGACCTGTGAGACGTCCCAAACGCATGTCGACGATGTGCTGAGCCTGCTTGTCTGAAAGACCGAAACGCTCGCACATACGGACCTTAGCCTCAGCCTCTGTACGTGAAGATCTGATGATGGAGATGATCTCATCGATGTAATCCATCGCGATGAGGAGACCTTCATCGATATGCTTCTTGGCCTCATCCTTTTCGAGGTCATACTGCGTACGGCGTGTAACGACTTCTTCCTGATGCTTGATGTAGTAATAGAGAGCATCCTTAAGGCCTACGAGCTTAGGCTCGAGCTTGCCTTCACTGTCAGGAACAAGAGCGAGCATGTTAGCGCAGCATGCATCCTGGAGTGAGCAGTTCTTATAGAGCTGGTTGAGAACAACGTCAGCATTGGCATCCTTCTTAAGCTCGATTACGATACGTACCTGCTCGTTACGGTCGGATTCATCTCTTAATCCGGAGATGCCTTCAACTTTCTTCTCCTTAACGAGATCAGCCATACGCTCGATGAGTCGTGCCTTGTTAACGGCATAAGGAATGTCGTGAACGATGATCCTCGTTCTTCCTGCGTGCTCTTCGATCTCAGCATGGGCACGGACCATGATACGGCCCTTACCTGTAAGATATGCTTCTCTGATACCTGATGTTCCGAGAATGGCGCCGCCTGTAGGGAAATCAGGACCCTTGACCACTGTCATAAGCTCATCGACAGTTACATCAGGGTTGTTCATCATCATAATGCAGCCGTCAATGACCTCACCGAGATTGTGGGGAGGAATGTTAGTTGCCATACCTACGGCAATACCTACGGCACCATTAACAAGGAAATTAGGGAAACGCGACGGGAGAGAT
>JAGDCV010000108.1 GCA_017958365.1 Clostridiales bacterium | reverse complement strand
TTCCGGACTTGGAGGTCTTTGCCATTTTGCCTACCTACCTTTATTAATTAATAAAAAAAGCAAAAGATATTATAATTCGGAGCCCTCAATAATGCAAGGAAGACATTCAGGAACATCCACTAAATATGTGGGGTTTGCGGCCATCAGCTCCTCTTTTGGCATCTTCGTCCATCCTACGAGAGCAAAATCACAGCCCGCATCCTGCGCTGAAAGCAAATCAGGAAGGGCATCTCCGACGTAAAGCACCTTTTTCATGTCTGTTATGCCGAGTCTTCTTGCCGCCTCGATCAAGGGATCGCCATAAGGCTTGGCCCTCACGGTCGCTTCCCTGAATACCATGTCATCAAAGTATTTTCCGAGATCCAGAAGGTCGATGGTGATCATTGCGGACGGCTCGAGTTTTGAGGTGACAATGCCCTGTTTTACGCCCATGGTCCTGATTTTCGAGAGGAAATCATAGACACCGGGGAAGACCGGGATGACATTTTCCTTCATCCTTGCGCAGTTATAGTCGAGATACGTCTCAATAAGGCGCTCCTGGGTCTCCTCGTCATGCATTCGGAAGGTGTCGGTCAAAGGCTTGCCGATATAACTCATAAGGTCGGCGTCAGTCCTGTCGGTGCCGCCGAGAACAATGTCATATGCAGTTTTAAGGGATTCCATTATCAGAGGGACGGAGTCCTGCAAAGTGCCGTCTAAGTCATAAAGGACAAGGTCGTACTTACTCATCGGACCTGGAATTCTCCTCGCTGCCGTCCTCTTCGGGCTTTGTAACGGGATTTATGTGGATCAGGACCTTCGCGATGGCATTCTCCTCCACCTTCAATACCTTGATCCTCAGGTTCTTGTAATTGACCACGGGGTGCTCAGACTCTTCAGGAACCCTGTCGAGCTGGGAGATAACAAGACCTGCAATAGTGTCATATTCGTCGTTGTCGAGTTCGATATCAAGGACATCCTCAAGGTCAGAAAGTGTCATGTCGCCTCTGACGATATAATCGCCGTTGGAGAGCTTAACGAACTCGTCCGCCTCGTCATCAAACTCGTCAGTGATATTGCCTACGAGCTCTTCTAACATATCCTCGATCGTTGCGATGCCCATCGTTCCGCCGTACTCGTCAACGATAACGGCCATCTGCATGCCGCAGTTCTTCATCTCACCGAAGAGGGATGAGATCTTACGTGTCTCGTGAACGATAAGAGGCTCTCTTATGAACTTCTCAAGCTTGAAAGGCTCCTCTTCCGTGGGCGGCATGATGCCGATGAGGTCCTTAATATGAAGTATTCCGATGATGTCATCGATCGTATCCTTATACACAGGGATTCTCGTAAACTTCTCTTCCCTTGCAACGCGCATTACCTCGTCGTAACCGGCATCGATGGGGAGTGAGACGATCTTCTTTCTGTGGGTCATGATCTCAGACACTTCCTTGTCGTTGAACTCGAAAACGTTCTCGATCATTTCCTTCTCGGTATCTTCAATGTTGCCTGACTCTGAACCGACGTCGACCATCATACGGATCTCTTCCTCAGTAACTGGCTTATCCGTCTGGTTGGGATCGATCCTGAAAAGTCTTAAGATGACGTTCGTGGACTTGGTCAGGAACCATACGAAAGGCTTTAAGACAGCGCCGAAGAACTTAACGGTATTTGCAGCCGCAAAGGCCCATTTCTCAGGCTTGTTCTGAGCTATACGCTTCGGTACGAGCTCTCCCAAAACGAGTGAGAAATAAGACAGCACAACGGTGATAACTACCGTCCAGACCGATTCCATCCAGGGATATCTGGATGACGGATCGACCAGGAGCGCCAGTTTGCTGGCAAAGCTGTTTGCCGCGAAAGCGGATGATAAGAATCCTGCCAGAGTAACGCCGACCTGGATCGTCGCCAGGAAGTTGCCGGGATTATCAAGGAACTTGATAACGCGGAGGGCTTTCCTGTCGCCTTCTTCAGCGAGTTTATGCATTTTCGCGTCGTTAAGCGAGATGACAGCCATCTCGGTGCCTGAGAAAAAGGCATTAACGAGAACGAAGAATACTACCAGTAAAATGCTTAGAAATGTGTCCAATTACTTCATTCAATTAAGAAGATCGATAAGTGTCTGTCTTACTACCTGGTGGTCAGCCTTGCCCTTAAGAGCACGCATGGACTGGCCGATGAGGAATGTTAGGTTCTTCTCCTCACCTGCAAGATAACCGTTTACGGCTTTCTCGTTGGC
>JAGDCV010000107.1 GCA_017958365.1 Clostridiales bacterium | reverse complement strand
TCAACAGTCTTTTCCATGTCTTCATCATCTTTAACCTTAAAGGGATGATTCTTAAAAGGCACAAGCTCCGAAAGCTTCAGCTGCCGAACCTGCTCAACACTGCCGGCATTCTCATCCCTTTCTGCCTGCGTTGAGAATATGTCATCGTAGCTTTTCAAGCTTAAGCTTACGTCTTGCTTCGGCATCCGCAATCACCTCCTTCGTTACAGCCTTATATGCACTTGCCACCTTACCATTGGGATCATGTTTAAAGATACTGAATCCCATCGCTGATGTCTCAGCCGCTTTCGTGGCTTTCGGGATCTCCGCGTCAAACACCCGGATGTTGCTCCCGTAGGTATCCCTTATGAGCTTACTTACATCTCTCGAGAAGTTCGTCCTGCCTTCGACCATTGTGAGCAGGATACCTTCGATATGAAGCTTCGGGTTGATCTGCTTCTTCACCTTATTGATTGTCCCAAGCAGCTGTTCAAGGCCCTTCGCCGGCAGATATTGTGCCTGCACCGGGATCAGGACCTCATCCGCCGCCGCAAGGGCATTGATGGTCAGCATACCGAGTGATGGCATGCAGTCAAGAAGTATGTAATCGTACTTATTCTCTACGTTAGAGAGATATTCCTTCAGAACCGATTCCCTGCTCATTGCATTGACCAGGCCCACCTCAAGCCCGGCAAGCTCAATGTTGGCAGGCATCAGATCCACTCCCTCTGAATGGTGGAGTATACCCTCACCTTCCGCTATCGGCTTATCCTCAAGCGTCTTGGCCAGTACCGTGGCAAGCGATACCGGCAACTCGTCAGGCTGAGTGCTTCCCATACATACGGTAAGGGATGCCTGCGGATCCGTATCTACCAGGAGCACCTTCTTCCCTTCCATGGCAAGGGCTACGCCGATGTTCTCGGTACTTGTGGTCTTACCCGTTCCGCCCTTCTGGTTGACTATGGCTATAGTCGTTGCTCTGTGTGACATTATCTGTTGTTCTTCTCCTTTCCGCCGCCGGACCTACTGTTATAAGGATCCGTTGGCCATGTCGTGGTTTACAAGTGCCGAGTAATAGTTATTTATCGTTACCGGCGCGTTATACAGCGAGGCAAGCAGGTAAGCCTTTATGTTCCTCACCTTCACGGGATTGTCGTTCAGTCCCTGCATCACATACCTGATATGTCCCGAATTCAGCTTCATGAACCGGTTCTTGATGATCTCGACAGGCTTATCGTCACCGCAGATTCGGATCGTGCCGTTCTTCGTCATCATCACGTCTGTCATGAGGGAAACGATCTCACCGAGCATGTCCGCATCATGAGGGTAATCGATCACCAGCAGGTCATATTCGATATTTTTCCTGATTAGAGCTGCATACGAGTTGTACTCCTCCATCGCATCGCATCGATCCTTCCTGATAGATACGATAGACTCAGTATCACTATTCTCAGTCTTATTCTCCTCAGTCTTAATAGATTCCGGTTTTCGGAAGTCCTGAATTCTGTTATCAGGAACACCTGAATTCTGCTTTTCGGAATTCAGTGGTTCTGCTTTCCGGAAACGGGTAAAATCCTTTACATAGATGATCGTTGGCTTCCCAAGACCCTGCCTTTTCCTCTCGATAAGGCCGAATTCGTCCAGTTCCCTTAACAGCCCGCATGCCTTCGTGTTGGCACACCTGAGGGCCTTCTTTACGGTACTTATCGTATAATAGACAAACACGCGCCGTGACTCGTCGAGCCACCCGCTCTCCCTGGACAGACTCATTCTGTCTAAGAGCAGGCCGTACAGTACCTTCGCATCGGTAGACAGTCCCTCGAAGATCTCATCCGTAAACATCAGCTTCGGGATCCTGTAAAATGAATAACTCTCTGACTGCTCCTCATAAAAGTAGTCAAAAAACATACCGTCCCCCGTTATACGTCCTTTCTCGCAGCCTTGTGCTCTTCAAGGATCTTCTTCATGCAGGGGAAACAGAACGCCCTGTCACGCCCATAAGGACACTCATTTTTACAGTTTACCGGATGCGATATCAGCGATTTGCGGTCGATCGGTTCGGGTACGGACTCCATTACCAGCTCCGAATGAAAGTAAACATCGTAATCAAGACTAATATTCATTTGATCTCCTTC
>JAGDCV010000106.1 GCA_017958365.1 Clostridiales bacterium | reverse complement strand
TGAGCATGAGTGATAAGACTTTCATTAAGACTCTAATTGTTGTTGTGACGGCAGGTGTAATCCTGACAGGTCTTCACATGGCTTATATTGTCTATGCATACAGGAATTCCTCTATAATATACTTCATCTCGCAGGAGTTATGGCCGTGAAGAAGATGCTTGTTTTGGTGTTGACGGCGGTGTTTTTCGCGGGGATCAACGGTGCTCTGTATTTAAGTGTCACGAGAAGACTTAAGAATAACTTCTCGGGGGCCAATCAGCTTCATATGGTGGATGTGGGGAGGTATCTTCCTTTTGAGCCGGAGACCGATCTTGTAAGGATGGATGTCTCGCTTCATTTCGAGGAAGAAGCTGATCTTCCCGTGTTGGACGGAGCCGCTGCGCTCGTTCCCGTGTATGCCTCTGTTATAGAGAATTGTTATCCCGAAGGATGCGTTACATACGAAGGCGGAGTTTTCAGTGACGATAATTACTATGGCGAGAACTTTGCTTCGGATTCTGTTATGCAATATCAGAATACCGTAAGGGGGTTTAATGCGGTCGTAGACGGGACTACCGATATTTTCTTTACGGCACGTCCCTCAGCAGAACAACTTGAGTATGCCGATGAGCAGGGAGCGGATCTTAATATCGTTCCGGTAGGAAGAGAGGCATTTGTTTTCTTTGTAAATTCCAATAATCCCGTCGACGGTCTTACATGTGATCAGATAAGGGGAATATACAGAAATGAGATCACGAACTGGAATGAGGTCGGAGGAGATGACCGTATGATCAATCCCGTAACACGCGTTGAAGGATCCGGGAGCCAGACTATGATGGAGTATTTTATGGAAGGGGATATGCTTACAAGAAGAAATCCGCTTTCATTATTCGGAGGCGGTATCGGTTATTCTTTCAGATACTATCTTACGGATCTTGTCGGCAATGCCGATGTGAAAATGCTCGAGGTTGACGGAGTTTATCCCGATTCACAGAGCATAAGAGACGGATCCTATCCTCTTACGACTGACTTTTATGTTGTATATAGAAGAGATAACGATAATCCGAATGTTGAGACGCTGGTTTTATGGCTTACGGGTGAAGAGGGGCAGGAGCTGATCTATACGGTCTACGGCTGACCGGTGTTATAATTTTCAGGAAGGAGATCATATATGCGTTTGCTTCTTGCTGAAGATGAGAGGTCTATGTCACGGGCGCTGACGGCCATTCTAACAAAGAATAATTATTCTGTTGATCCGGTTTATGACGGAGAAGAAGCGTTGCGCTATCTTCTGACCGGAGATTACGATGCAGCCATACTCGATATCATGATGCCCAAGGTTGACGGCATTGAAGTTCTTAAGAAGATAAGATCCGAAGGCATGCTTCTTCCGGTGATAATGCTTACCGCAAGATCTCAGGTGGAAGATAAGATCGAGGGATTAGACAGCGGGGCGAATGATTATCTCACTAAGCCGTTTGATACGAAGGAGCTTCTTGCAAGGATCCGCGCCATGACCCGTGTCTCGACCGTTCAGGCCGATTCGGTCCTTAAGTTTGGGAACATAAGTCTCGACCGGACGACGAGCGAACTGTCGGGACCCAAAGGCTCCGTTAAGCTGTCCGGTAAAGAATACCAGATGCTTGAGCTCTTGATGCAGAATCCAAAGATGCTGATCTCGGCTGACAGATTCTTCGATAAGATATGGGGACTTGATTCTGACGCTGATATAAGCGTGGTCTGGACATTCCTGTCGTATCTGAGAAAGAAGCTTGAATCAACGGGAGCGAATATCATTATCAAAGCCTCGCGCGGGCAGGGTTACTCATTGGAGCTTAAAGAATAGTATGTTTAACACTCTTCGCAAAAGATTCATACTGATATCGATGCTCTCTGTGATACTTGTTCTCGGAATTATCATCGCGGGAATCAATATCTTAAATTATGATTCCACAGTCAGGAATGCGGATGCCATCTTAGGTATGCTCGCGGGAAACGAAGGAAGATTTCCGGAAAGAGGAGGCGAGGTCCCTCCGCCTCCGGGACAGGAGACCGATGCGCCTGACCGTTCCCCTGAATTAAGATTTGAGTCAAGGTATTTCTCAGTTCTTCTTGACGCAGAAGGCGGCGTACTTGAGACCGATACGGGAATGATCGTTGCAGTTCAAAGCGAGGAAGCAAATACCATGGCGGCGGATGTATTCGCCCAAGATAAGACAAAAGGTTTTGTTAATGACTACAGATTCTTAAAGGTAAGTGAGGGAGCGGATACACGGATTATCTTCTATGACTGCGGAAGGAGCATGGATTCGTTCAGGAGTTTTCTTAAGGCAAGTTTATTAATATCAGCAATCGGGGCTGCGGTTGTCTTTGCTCTGATATTCATAGCTTCGGGAAAGATCATGAGGCCTGTTGCCGAGAGTTATGAGAAACAAAAAAGATTCATAACGGATGCCGGCCATGAGATCAAGACTCCTCTTGCGATAATAAATGCAGATGCCGATGTCATCCTGTCTGAGGGACAAAATTCATGGGCGGAGGATATCAAGGATCAGGTCAGCAGGATGACCGAGCTTACCAACAATCTTATCTTCCTGTCTAAGATGGAGGAAGGTATCCCTGAGATGAATATGACGGATACCGACCTTACGGCTGTTGTGACTAAGTCATGCAATTCATTTGATTCGAGATATATTACAGACAAGAAGACTCTCGTTAAGAGGATCGAGGATGGTGTAACCGTTAAGGGGGAGGAGAAGTCTTTGCAGGAGATCATGTCCATACTCCTTGATAACGCTCTTAAGTACTCGCCCGAGGGGGGAACGACCCTCGTTGAACTTCAAAGAAGCCCCAAGGGCGTGCGTCTCACCGTAACAAATGATACCTCCTATACTGTCGATAAGGAATCGGCCGGGCATTTATTTGACAGGTTCTACAGGACTGATAAGTCCAGAAGTTCAGAAACGGGAGGCCATGGCATAGGACTGTCCATCGCGAAGGCAATCGCACAGGCTCATAAGGCCAGGATAACGGCTGATGTCAAAGAAGACGGTAAACTTGCGGTAAAAATCATATTTACGGAAGGTTGACACTTCGCAAACACGCGTTTATAATCGATAGGCTATTTGTGTAAAAGTGTGCTTACGCACAAAAAGATATGGAGGAAAGTGCGATATGAAGATGACATATCAGCCTAAGAAGAGGCATAGGTCCAAGGTTCACGGCTTCCGTGCAAGAATGGCTACACGTGATGGTCGTGATGTTCTTAAGAGAAGAAGACTTAAGGGCAGAAAGAAGTTAGCAGCGTAAGGATCACGGCTGTGGTCCTTTTCGTTTATTGTGAAAGAGGCTTTCTTTGAAGGCGCAGCCCTTAAGATTCAATTATGAATTCTCAAGAGTATACCGCCGCGCCGCTTTCGCAACGGGACGGGTCCTGACGGTCCACGTCTTTCACCGCCCCAAGGGATTAAAACATAACAATACACGCATACCCGAAGACCTTTTAAGAGTAGGGTTCTGCGCCTCCAAGAAGACGATGGGCGCAGTGGGCAGAAACAAAGCAAGACGCCTTATGCGAGAGGCATATCGACACCTCGAACCGCGAATTGCGCAAGGAAATGATATTGTTATTACTATGAAGAATGTCGATGAGCTGCCGTCTTATGCGGAAGTTGCCGCTGAGATGGAAGCCCATTTATCCAGACTTAAGGTTTTGGACGCCGAAGCTTATGAAGATGCGAAGAGCGATGATTAAGTCCGTAGAGTTCTATCAGAAGAACATCTCGCCTGCTGTCGGCCCCCACTGCAAGTATCAACCTACCTGCTCGGAATATATGATCGGCTGTCTGGAGAAGTACGGAGTGGTCCGAGGACTTCCCCGTGGAATATGGCGGATATTGAGGTGTAACCCGTTCTCCAAGGGCGGTTACGATCCTGTCCGCTGAAGGAGAAGAAGATAGATCTATGAGTTTTCTTTACACGTTTTTCGGATGGCTTACGAGGATCCTGTTCGGGTTCTTCGGCAATTACGGCATGGCCATCATCATGCTCACGGTTATCATCAGAGCGGCGTTGATCCCTCTTAACGTAAGTTCCCAGAAGTCCATGCTCAAGATGCAGGCTCTCTCGGGAAAGACTGCCGAACTCCAGCGTAAGTATGGAGATGACAAGCAGAAGTATCAGGAAGAAGTCATGAAGCTTCAGCAGGAGAACGGAGCCATGGGCTTCTCCGGCTGTATCCTTCCTTTCATCCAGTTGTTCCTTATCTGGCCTATCTACAGGATCGTTTCCGGACCTTTGATCTACCTTTCACAGGTATCACAGGAAAATGTTCAGAAAATGATCGATCTTGCCAACGAGGAGAACCTTGTTACGTCAAAGAGACTTACGGCTCAGCTTCACATCCCGCTCGTCGAGATCCTGCAGAACAACAGTGACTTCCTTTCACAGTGCATCAACAAGGGTTATATCGCATTAGGTCAGCTCGTTGACTTAAGATTCCTCGGCATGGATCTTACAAAGACTCCTGCATGGAATCCCGTTAAGATCATGTCTGACCCCAAGACATATATCCCTTTGCTTATATTCCCCATCCTTGTAATCGCTACCAACATCATCTCGATGAGAATGACGACATGGCTCAAGCCCGGTTACAAGGAGCAGCAGGAAGCAAAAAAGAGAGCCAAGAACAATCCTGCAAGGGCAGGACAGACTTCCACACAGGAAGATCAGGCTGAGATGACTCAGAAGATGATGACATGGATGATGCCTATTCTCATGATCTGGACAACATTCTCGCTTCCCGCGGCAATGGGTCTTTACTGGGTAGTCGGCGGTCTCATGGGTATCTTCACTCAGGTAATCGTTTACTTCATGTTCACTAAGCCGTATGAGCTTAAGAAGGCCGAGATGGAGCAGAAGAAGGCCCTGGCTTTCAAGAAGAGTTCCGCAGATGCATCAGACGGCGGCAAGAAGAACAAGAATAAGAAGAAAAAGTAATTAGCACGGAGGCTAAGTAACATATGGAAAACTTTGATAATCAGGACGAGATCAAGGCAACAACAGATATGACAGAAGAGAACGAAGAGGAAGTCGTTTACTACGGTGACGATGAAAGCTACGAGGGCGACGCAGTAAGCGAAGCTGAGGATGCTGCAGTTCAGTTCGTTGCTGAGGTCCTTTCCGGTATCGGCATTCACGGTAACATGGATTCCTACAGAGAGGATGATGCAATCTTCATCTCCGTATCGGGCGGTGACTGCGGTGCAGCTATCGGACGTCACGGTGAGACTCTCGAGGCAATCTCCTACATGACAAATCTTATTGCAAATAAGCACAGCGAGGAGAGAGTTCACGTTCACCTCGATGTAGGCGGATACAGAAAGCACAGAGAGCAGATCATCGAAGGTCTTGCTGACCGTGCTGCAAACAAGGCTCTCCGTTACGGCAGAGACGTTGCAATGGAGTCCATGAATCCCGCTGAGAGAAGAATGGTTCATTCCTATCTTCAGGGCGTTGACGGCGTTACCACTCACAGTGAAGGTGAAGAGCCTAACAGAAGAGTTATCGTAACACCCGTTTCTGATCAGCAGGCATAAGGCTTATAAACCATGGAGCCTTTCTGTGCCTTGTCGACACCTGCCGGCACTTCCGGCATTGCGGTAATCAGGGCATCGGGCGAAGGCGTATCCGAGAAGGTCTCACAGGCTGTAAAGATACTTCGCACGACCGGTGAAAGGACTGACGTGTCCCTTTCTTCCTTGAAAGGTTACGAATCTGCTTTTGCAAGATTCGAAGATCCGAAGACAAACAGGACTGTAGATGAAGTAGTCATCACAGTCTTCAAGGCTCCTCATTCATATACAGGTGATGACATGATCGAGATCTCCTGTCATGGCGGCCAGGCCGTCAGGCAGGAGATCTTGCGCGTTTTATACGATCTCGGCATCCGTCCGGCGGCACCGGGTGAGTTCACGAAGACGGCATTCATAAACGGCAAGCTCGACCTTACAAAGGCCGAGGCTGTCATGAACGTCATATCCGCGGATTCGACACGTGCATTGGACGCTGCCAACACGCAGCTCATGGGAGCCCTTAAGAATAAGATCTCGGAGGTTGAAGACAAGCTTTACGGTGCTCTTTCCTCCATCGAGATGATGATCGAGTTCCCCGAGCATGATGACACACCCGAGAATACTAAGCTTATTACTGAGAAGATCGCATCTTCGAAGGATGACATCGACAGCCTTGCACAAAGCTTTGGCAGGGGAAGGCTTCTTACCGAGCGCATGAAGATAGCCATCATCGGTTTACCCAACAGCGGTAAGAGCACGCTTCTTAACTTCCTCGCAGGCTTCTCCCGCGCCATTGTTACGGACACACCGGGAACGACGAGAGACACTCTCGAGTTCAATACGGAGATCGAGGGCATACCCGTTACCTTCGTCGATACAGCAGGCATAAGGCAGACGGAGGATGAGATAGAGGCCATCGGCGTCAAACTCGCAGGGGTGGCAGCATCCGAGGCAGACCTCATCCTGTATCTCATTGCGCCCGAGGCGGGAGCACAGGACGTAAGGGAAACCCTCTCGGCTCTTGATGCATCCAAGGTAAGGGTTCTTTTTACGAAGAGTGATGCCGGTACCAATCCCGACAAGGATGAAATAGAGAAGATATTAAGTGAATTCAACATCGGCTCCGCAAGCGAGATCTCCGTTCGCGATAACATCAACACGGATGTGATCGGAAGCATAGTTAAGCAGACGTATGAGAACGCAGGCGG
>JAGDCV010000105.1 GCA_017958365.1 Clostridiales bacterium | reverse complement strand
TTATCGTTATCGCAACACAGAACCCTATCGAGCAGGAAGGTACATACGAGCTTTCCGAGGCTCAGCAGGACAGATTCCTCTTAAAGGAAGTAATCACATATCCTAACGTTAATGAGGAAGTCGAGATCCTTAACTGGATCGAGGGCGACGTATTTACGGCTTCAGGTTCCGTTGTTACGATCGAAGACATCGAGTTCCTGCAGGATCTCTGCAAGAGAGTCTACATCTCACCTGCGATCAAGAAATATATCGTTGACATCGTTCAGGCAACGAGAGAGCCGAAGAGATATATCTCCGCTAACCTCGCTGACTATGTTGCTATGGGTTCTTCCACACGTGCAGCCATCGCGTTCATGGAAGTTTCCAAGGCAGTAGCTCTCATTCAGGGCAGAGCATATGTTACACCTGATGACGTTAAGGCAATGCGCCACGAAGTAATGCGTCACAGGATCATGCTTAACTTCGCTGCGATCGCAGACGGCGTTAAGGAAGAGCAGATCATCGATGCCATTGTCGGAGCAATCGTTACTCCATGAATCTAGACTACGTCTCGAAAATTAAGTTCGGGCTTAAGCGTTACAAGACGATAGCCACGGACAAGGCTACGAGCAGGGTTCTCGACGGTTCATACAACTCTATCTATAAGGGTAGAAGTATGAATTTCGATGAGCTCCGTGAGTACGTGCCCGGTGATGATATCAAGGATATCGACTGGAAGGCGACATCCAGGTCGCAGAAGGTCCTCATCAGGCAGTACATAGCTGAGAAGAGACATAACATCATGCTTGTCATGGATGCGAACAAGAGAATGCTCGCAGAGACCAAGGCAGGCGAAGAGAAGGGCAATGTTGCCCTTATGGCGGGCGGCACGCTCGCATACATGGTTACCGACAACGGCGACTATGTATCAGGCCTCTACTATCACGATGAGAAGATGGAGAGATCGCCCTTTAAGACGGGTTTCCTTAATCTGGAATTTCTGCTCGAGGGCTATGCCAAGTGCCTTACTCCCACCAACAAGTCCGATCTTAACGGGATCCTTAAGTACATCATGCACAACATCAAGAGGCGCATGATCGTCGTCATGGTAACGGATACAGAGGGAATCTTAAGCCTTCAGGACAATCTCCTGGGCCAGATCACGATGGTCCATGACGTGCTTCTCATAAATGTCAGCGATGCGGATATTTTCGGCAAGAAAGTCTATAATGTCGACGATGACGGGTACATCCCGCCGTTCATTTCGCAGAGCAAGGCCATCCAGAGGGAGCAGAAGAGGATCCAGGAAGACAGGGAAAAGCTCGCGACAGTAAAGCTTAACAGATACGGAATTCCGTGGGTCGAGGTCGATACCGAGAACAGGGTCGACGGTAAGATCGCAGAACTCTTAGAGAAGAATAAGACGGTGAACTAAGATATGCCTACGACGGTAAATTTTAGAAGATTATTTGATTTCTCGCAGCTTCCGATAATCATTACGGCGGCCTTTCTTGCTGCGCTCACGGTAGCGATAGTTCTCTATATCTTATACAACCTCGTAAAGGATATTCAGAAGAAGGAGAAGCCTGTGGAAGAAGCTCCGAAGCCGGTATTCGTAAAGCCCGACTTATCGAAGCTCAAGGCCGAATACATCGACAAGCTCAATAAGATCGAGATCAAATACAACGAAGACACCACGAAGATCAGGCCTGCTTATGAGGGCATGAGTAAAGTGGTTAGAGAATTTGTTTATAAAGCAACAGGAACCGAAGTTGATAAGTTTACTTTAGCCGAGATCAGCAGGACCGAATTCGCGGGCCTCACGAAGCTCGTCGGCGAATACTATCAGCCGGAGTTTGACAAGATATCCGAAGGTGACGTTAAGGCGTCTTTGGAGAAAACAAGGAGACTGGTAGCTGAATGGAATTAAAGAGTC
>JAGDCV010000104.1 GCA_017958365.1 Clostridiales bacterium | reverse complement strand
GTCTTACTGCTGCAGTTTTGTTATCTGCCTGCAGTACTGCACCTGCCGCTGAAACATCAACTACAACTGTAATGCCTCAGGAGACAACACAGGTTCTCGGCGAGACACGTGCAACTGAACAGCCTGCAGTAGCTGAATCTTCTGCAGTCGAAGATACTGCAAATGCTGCCGGAACACAGGTGGATGTTATTTCATTTTGTGAGTCTCGCTGCATTGATTCGCAGGGTGGTCGTGTTTATATGCTTCGTAATAACAATGACAAATACGGCGAGGGTGGAATGTTCTTTATTCATCCCGATGGTACTTTCTTTTACTGTGATACCGGTGTTGAACCTTATAATGCAGTGACAGGAACGATCACAAGCGTTGTTGAAACAGGTGATCACATTTACCAGGTTACACTCGGTCAGATCAACCAGGAACACCCGGCGGGCGAGACATGGACAGAGACCAGACCTCAGGCTGATATGGAGCTCGAGGGTGATTTTACTGCTGTAGATTATGACCTTTTTGCAGAAGGTTCCGTTCTTACTATCTTTGATTACGGTGTTAATAAGGCTGATGTCCCTCAGGAGATGTTAGAGTTTGTTGCAAATTGGAGCGATACTACTGTTGATGCTCTCCCTGATCAGGTTACAACTGATGAATCTGCATGTATGATGGGCATTTACAGTGAAGCAACAGGCTCCATTATCATGTAAGGAGAATACCAGGTGATTAATATGAAAAAGACAAATAAGATCATGGCATCATGCCTTACTGCTGCAGTTTTGTTATCTGCCTGCAGTACTGCACCTGCTGCTGAAACATCAACCACAACTGTAATGCCTCAGGAGACAACACAGGTTCTCGGCGAGACACGTGCAACTGAACAGCCTGCAGTAGCTGAATCTGCTGCAGTTGAAGATATTGCAAATGCTGCCGGAACACAGGTGGATGTTATTGCTTTTTGTGAAGCTCACTGCAATGAATCCCAGGGTGGTATTGTCCCCATGCTTCGTAATAACAATGACAAATACGGCGAAGGAGGAATATTCTTTATTCATCCCGATGGTACTTTCTTTTATTGCGATACCAACGTTGAACCTTATAATGCAGTAACAGGAACGTTCACAAGTGTTGTTGAAACAGGTGATCACGTTTACCAGGTTACGATCGGTCAGGTCAATCAGGAACACCCGGCAGGCGAGACATGGACAGAGACCAGACCTCAGGATGATATGCAACTCGAGGGTAATTTTACTGCCGTAGATTATGACCTTTTTGCAGAAGGTTCTGTCCTTACTATCTTTGATTACGGTGCTGATAAGGCTGATGTCCCTCAGGATATGTTGCAGCTTGTTGCTAACTGGCAAGGAACTACTGTTGATGCTCTTCCTGATCAGGTTATAACTGATGATCCTTCCGTATGTATGCTTGGCATTTACAGCGAAGCAACAGGCACTATTATCATGTAAGGAGAATACCAGGTGATTAATATGAAAAAGACAAATAAGATCATGGCATCATGCCTTACTGCTGCAGTTTTGTTTTCTGCCTGCAGTACTGCACCTGCCGCTGAAACTTCAAGCACAACTGTAATGCCTCAGGAAACAACACAGGTTCAAGGTGAGACCGGTGTTACCGAGCAGACTGTTGCAGCATCCGAAGAATCTTCAGCCGTTTCCGGACAGGCCGTTAGTCTCGAACTCTTCTGTCAGAGCCATACGACTGAGTTCATGGAAGGCAGAATGTTCGTTCTTCGCGATAATGAGAATTATGGTGCCGGAGCTATTCTTAGTTTCTATGAAGACGGTACATTCTTCTGTTACGATAGTGAAGCTGATGGAACCAATCCTGCTCAGACTGGAACTTTATCAGGTGTCGTAGAAGTAAGCGACCACGTATATCAGGTTACGATCGGTCAGATCAATCAGGATCACCCGACAGGAGAAACCTGGACAGAGGCAAGACCTGCCGACGATATACAGGAGCAGATGGATTTTGTTGCAACTGAATTCGATTTTCTTTCTGAGGGTACAGTCCTTACAGTCTATGATGACTATGCTAACAAGGATGATATGCCCCAGGCAGTATTGGATCATGTAGCAATCCGTCTTAATTGCACTGTTGAGGATCTTCCTGATCAGATAGTAATCGGCGAAAGCTGCATCTGTGTTTACAATGAATCAACAGGTTCCTTCTTCATGTAATAAGTGATTAGAATAAACCTGTTATCTGAATGAGCGTCACTTCGGTGGCGCTTTTTCTTTTGGATGTGTGTTATTATTTGAAGGTATGAAAAGGAGATTAGCGTTATTACTTTGTTTATCATTTATGCTCCAGCTTTGCGGTTGCCGTATTATCGATGCTTACAGGAATGACCCGAAGCGCATCGAGAGAGAGCATGCCGAAGAGGTGTTCCAGCTTCTGATCGATAAGGATACCGATGCTCTCATAGAGCTTTTCTCGGAGGACGCGAGAGAGAATCACGATCTTGAAGAAGAATGGGAGGTTTTCTTCGAGGCGATCGACGGGAATCTTGAGTCTTACAGAAGCGTTTACTTCCCGATTGAAGGATATGGTAAGGATCAGAACGGAGAAGTCTTCGATTCCCATCTGTTCGTGAACTACAACAACGTAACTACGGATACCGGTGCAGTTTATTCAGACTTCGGTTACTATCTTGATGCCGTAGACCCTAATTACCCTGAACTTGAAGGTATCGATTTCTTCTGTTTTACCGATCCCGATACGGGTGAAGAGTACATGGTAGGCGGCGTATCAGAGGAATATCTTTACTGATGGAGGGAGCTTTCAGATGATATTGTCTTTTCTCGTATTCATACTGTTCTCGAACATCGCATTAATTGTTGATGTACTTGATCTGTTCGATTACATCGTTCCCATCGTTGCGGCTTCGTCTGCCGTGTTTATCTTCTTTGTATGTGCGCCTTCGTTCAGGCCTTTCCCGCAGAAGAGGACCAAGAAGATACAAAGAGGCGTTGTGCTGCTGGTGGGTTTCCTCGTTACGGTAATAACTGATGCGGTAGCTCTCGCGGCTTACTGGATCGTTTACTGCAATATCCTGGGCGTGCGCGACTACTGGAATGAAGCGGTAGTAACTGACATAGTCATCGCCATCGTTGCGGGCAACATCATATTCTGGAGCGGAATCATCAGAGTATACATCTCGTCCAAGCAGTTAGGCCTTAAGTGGAGGCTCATCGGCATATTATGCGGCATGATCCCCATAGCCCACCTGATCGCATTAGGAAAGATCATCAGCCTTACTTCGAGGGAGTATAAGGAGGAAGATGCGCGTTATAAGCTCAACATGAGCCGTGCGGGTGACCAGGTATGCATGACCAAGTATCCTCTGCTCATGGTTCACGGCGTTTTCTTCAGGGACTTTAAGTTCTTTAACTACTGGGGAAGGGTGCCTGATGACCTGGTCCAGAATGGTGCCACCGTCTATTACGGCGATCAGCAGTCCGCCGCATCCGTTGACGCCTGCGGCCGCGAGATAGCGGACAAGATAAAGCAGATAGTAGAAACGACAGGCTGCGGCAAGGTCAATATCATCGCCCACAGTAAAGGCGGCCTTGACTCAAGATGCGCCATAACAAAGTACGGTTGTGCCCCTTATGTCGCGTCTCTGACCACCGTAAATACGCCGCACAGAGGCTGCCAGTTCGCGGACTACCTCTTAAATAAAGCTCCGCAGAAGCTTAAGGATACGGTATCCGCCCAGTACAACTACGCCCTTCGAAAAGCCGGGGACAAGGCCCCTGACTTCATCTCAGCCGTGTCCGACCTTACCTCGACCGCCTGCGAGAAGTTTAACAATGAGTGCCCCGATATGGCAGGAGTTTATTACCAGAGCGTCGGTTCCAAGTCAGTATCGGCATCCGGTGGCCGATTCCCGCTTAATCTGTCATATCACCTCGTTAACTACTTTGACGGTCCCAACGACGGTCTGGTCGCCTTGCCGTCAATGAAATGGGGAGAAAACTTCAAATATGTCACTCCTCTTAAGTCCAGAGGCATCACTCACGGCGACATGATCGACCTGAACCGCGAGAATATCGACGGTTTTGACGTCAGGGAGACGTTTGTGGAACTTGTCTCAAACCTCAAGAACAGGGGCCTGTAACACTTTCCTAACAGATAATTTCCTACCTGCTTATTGTATTTTCATTAAACGCGTTATATTATTAACGCGCGTGGGAAAGCGGGAGGATATAAAATAGTGGAGAGATTCAGTGTAAAGAAACCCTTTACAATATTAGTGGCGGTGATAATGATCATTGCCCTTGGAGCAGTGTCACTTACTCATCTTTCACTCGACCTGCTTCCTGAGATAAGTCTTCCTTATCTCATCGTAATTACCGCATATCCCGGAGCGAGCCCCGAGAAGATAGAAGAACAGGTGACCAAGCCTATCGAGAATGCACTCGGTACCGTAAGCGGCGTCGAGAACGTATCTTCCACGAGCTCCGACAGTTATTCCATAGTTCAGCTTGAATTCACGGACGGCATTGACATGAATGTCGCCATGGTCCGTATAACGAGTGCCATTAATGAACTTGAGAGTTCGCTTCCCGCAGGTGTCATGACTCCGAATATCATGGAGATCAGCCTCGATATGCTCGCGACCATGTATATCGCCGTCGAGCGCGAGGACTACGACGTATATGAATTGACCGACTTCGTTAACAACGATGTTGTTCCTTATCTGTCGAGACTTGAAGGTGTTGCAAGTATCACCACGATCGGTCTTGTAGAGAAGAGCATCCAGGTTGAACTTAATCAGGACAAGATTGATGATTTGAATGAGAGGATACTCGAGGAGACAGACAGTTCTCTTGCCGAGGCTCAGGAGATGCTCGATGATGCATCGGAGGCGCTTGATGAGGCGCAGGACCAGCTCGATTATGCTCAGGCTCACTTCGGCGAGACGATGTCTTCTGCCATCTTCGATCAGATAGATGACCAGTCAGGCGATCTTGCGCAGCAGCTGAAGGACGGAATCGGCGAATTGCAGGGAAGACTTACGGATCTTTCATCAGGCCTTGCCGATCTCGAGCAGGTCCAGAATGACTGGCTGACATCGGCTCAGCAAAGAACACAGGCAACAAGAGCCACTCTTGATGCATCCGTGGCTTTCCAGACACAGCTTAACAATACGCTTGCTGAAGCAAGAACTGTTCTGAGCAATGCTCAGGCGGCTCTCGAGGATGCTGCCAATAATCCCAACATCTCCCAGGAAGAATATCAGGCTCTCGTAGATGCCGTTGCCGTCGCTACCCAGAATCTGATCGCAGCACAGGCTGCATATGATCAGGGTTCTGCAGAGGTAGCTGCTGCACAGGCGGCCTTCGACGAGGCTAATCAGGCCTTGTTCAATGCCACGATGATGGCTACCGGTATCAACTGGGAAGAAGTTAACGGTCTTATCAGGGATATCAACAGTCTGAATGACTCGCTCGGTTCTACAAGAAACAACATCAACGGTTCTTCCGCTAATGATCTGATTTCAACGACGAGAAACCTCTCGTCTCTTATGTATCAGATCTCGCTTCTTATCGAACGTGTCAGAGTCGCAGATCCGGTAGGAAGCCTTACATCACGTGTAGACGGCGTTAATACCCAGCTTGATTCAGTAACTGAACTTGCTGATTCGATCCCTGATATTTTGGAAGGACTTGAGACTGCAACGGCAGGACTTACCCAGGGACAACTTGATGCCGCCGTAGGATTCTCTACTGCAGCCGTTCAGCTTTCCGATGCACAGACTGCTCTTGACCAGGCTCAGGCCCAGTATGATGCGGCAAGGGAGACGGCTTTGGAGAATGCCAATGCCGATGCACTAATTGATGCAAATACTTTGTCTCAGCTTATCTACGCACAGAACTTCTCGATGCCCATAGGCTATATCGATGACGAGAATGACCAGTCCTGGCTCTTAAGAGTAGGAGAGGAATATACAAGCGCAGAAGACATCGCTTCCGTGCTTCTTATCGATAACGATGTCATCGGTACTGTAAGACTTGAGGATATTGCTGATATCACGATCATCGATACGGCCGGAAACAGTTACACGAAGCTTAACGGTTCAGACGGAATCATCCTCTGCGTTTATAAGTCTTCAAGCTCAGGAACCAACGAAGTATCCGATGCCTGCAAAGAAGCACTGGATGAGTTAAGTTTCCTCTATCCCGGTTTCCATTCGATCAACCTCGTAGACCAGGGTGTCTACATCGACATGATCGTTCAGAGCGTATTCCAGAGCATGGCCATAGGTGCGGTTCTTGCCATCATTATCCTTGCTTTGTTCCTTAAGGATGTTAAGCCTACGATCGTAGTTGCCATCAGTATCCCTCTGTCGGTACTGTTCGCGATAGTTCTCATGTACTTTACGAATCTCGAACTTAATATGATGACCTTGTCCGGATTGTCGCTGGGTATAGGAATGCTGGTTGATAACTCGGTCGTCGTCATGGAAAACATCTTCAGACTTACGGTAAGGGGACTTCCTGCTCCGAGAGCTGCCGTTCAGGGTGCAAAGCAGGTTAGAGGATCCATCATCGCATCTACTCTGACGACAATATGCGTATTTTTCCCGGCTGTCTTCGCGCAGAGCCTTGTAAGAACCTTGCTTTATCCTCTGGCTCTTTCCATCGGATACTGTCTTGTTGCATCCCTTATCATGGCTCTTACCGTTGTTCCTGCTTCGTGCAGCACGCTTCTTGCCAAGTCGAAGCCCAAGGAGCACAAGATCTTTGACAAGGTTCTTGATATCTACGGCAAGACATTAAGATGGTGCCTTAAGTACAAGGTCGCACCTCTTGCGATCGCGATATCGCTTCTTGTCTTCTCGGTTTATATGGTATTCAGAACGGGTATCATCTATATCCCTGCAATAACCACTAATGAGATCAGCATTACGATCGAGACACCCGAGGAGATGACTAGGGAAGAGTCTTATGCCGCCGTTGATGAAGTCATGGACATGATCTTGCAGGTTGACGGCATTGAAGATCTCGGAATCATGGATTCCGGAAGCACATCAAGCTTCTTCGCGATGGGCGTTTCTTCGGATTCTTACGGAACATACATGTGTAACGCATTGGCTCCCGAGAATACATCGGCACAGGAGATCGACAGGATAGTTGCCGACATCGAGGAAGCTACCGCTTCTTCCGTTTGTGAGATCTCCGTAGATGCGGGCAGTGCTATCGGTGATTCTTCCGCTCTTACGGGAAGTTCCGGAATCTCAGTCATAGTACAGGGTAATGACTTTAATGAACTTCAGAGGATCAGCTCTGAGGTAGGATCCATCATGGAATCCCAGGAAGGAATCACGGATGTTCACGACGGATTTACTGAGGGAGATCCTACATTGCAGATCCTGATCGACCGCGATAAGGCCATGGAGTACGGACTTACCGTTGCCCAGATCTACGCGGGCATAGCAAGCCACACATCAACTTCTGTCGAAGCCGTAACTATCACGGTTGACGGAACCGACATGACGGTCAACATCATCGATAACACGGACCAGCTTACAAGAGAGAATCTCATGGATGTTGAGTTTGAGTCTGTTGACATGACGGGTGCTGCCACGGCTCAGGGATCATCTTCGTTCGATGCTCTTGCTGATGCATTCTCGCAGTATACAGAGGAAGAGGATGAGGCTGAAGACCAGACCGAAGGCGAGGAGAATGAGGAGAACGAAGAGGAAGAAGAGGAGGAGGATAACATCCATACTCTGTCTGAGTTCGCGACCATCGTCGAGTCCGTTTCTTCCGCTTCGATCAACAGAGAGAACCTCGTAAGATACATGACTGTTTCTTCCTCGATGGAGGAGGGTTATAACGCGACTCTCGTTTCAAGAGAACTTGAGCCTAAGATAAATGAATATGCCAAGACATTGCCTGACGGATATTCTATCGAGATATCTGGTGAATCCGAGCAGGTAAATGAGCTTGTTAAGCAGATGCTTGAGATGGCTGCTCTCGGACTTCTGTTCATCTACCTTGTAATGGTAGCGCAGTTCCAAAGCCTGCTGTCACCGTTCATCATCCTGTTTACCATCCCGCTTGCTTTTACGGGCGGTATGCTCGGACTTCTCTTCGCAGGAGAACAGTTATCGATGCTCTCGATGCTCGGATTCGTCATCCTGATGGGTACCGTCGTTAATAACGGTATCGTGTTCGTCGACTATACGAATCAGTTGAGGATCGGCGGCCTTGATAGGCGTGATGCCCTTGTTGCTACGGGTATGACGAGAATGAGACCTATCCTCATGACGGCTCTTACGACCATCCTCGCAATGTCCATGATGATCTTCGGCTCAGGTATGGCTTCGCAGCTCGGTAAGGGCATGTCCATCGTTATTGCAGGCGGACTTCTCTACGCGACATTGATGACACTTTACATCGTGCCTGTCATGTACGACATCCTGTTCAAGAAGCCTCCCGTTAACGTCGATGTCGGAAGCGACACTGACGAGGAGATCGATGACGCGGCAGAGTTCCTTGAGAAGATGGGTCTTGCCAAGAACTGATCTTACGGGGATTTATACTATCCTCGAGATTCCGTTATAGACATCAAAGTGGTCATCTCTTAAGTTCCCGATAAGAGTGAGGTCATATTCGCGTGCAAGTTCTACGCTCTCGACCGTAGGCTGCTGCTTCGATATCAATACCGGTATCTTCGCGCGGATGACCTTTCTTACCATGTCAATCGGCATGCGTCCAGTGGTAAAGAGCGCGGCGTGTGAGGCATCGGCTTCGTTTACGGCAAGATATCCCACGGCTTTGTCCACCGCATTGTGCCTTCCGATGTCCTCAGCTTCGTAGATGATCTCGTTATCATAAACAAGGAAGCATGAGTGTGCCGAACGCGTCCTGATGTGAAGCTTTGTGTCCTTGGAAAGCTTCTCAAGGATAGAGGGGAAAGCTGACTTGCTGATGCTTCCTCCCGTGATGCGCGTAAGGTCTCCCGTTTTACGCTCCAGCTTGAGTCTTGTTGCGTTATCAGTGCAGCAGGTGGGAGTGTTTTCGACAGATTCCGTTAGTCTTGATGCAACCTCATCTTTGACCGTGACCTTGGCCGTGTGCCCCAGGCGGCAGATGTCTATGCTTATTATGTCTTCGGGGGTGATGCCGGTCTCCGTGATAAGGTGCCCCGTCACAAGCTCGGGAAGGCCACAGGGAGTGCATACTATCTCGCCCGACAGACGGTCGTTGATGTACACGAGCAAAAGATACTCGCTTATAAGCTCGCCCTCGTCGTCAAGAACTTCGTTTTGCGCCTCGAAAACGCGCTTAAACCCTACATTTCCTGATTCGGGGATAATTCCTGCATGCTCGGTTATATTCATATTATGAAGTATAACAAATATGGTATTATTGTATGAATATTAATTTATAAAGGTGTGTTATGAGTAAATCAGATTCATTCATTAAACCTCTTATAACAAAGCTTGGAGTTTTATTCCTTGCTGTGATCATTGCTTTTCCTCATCTTGTGATGACAAGATATGCCATTCCCGGCGCTGATGATTATTCCTGTGCCAATGCAGTTTCAATCTACAGAGAGAACCACAACATGGTCGCATCTGCACTTGCTTACACAAGGGATGTCTATCAGACGTGGCAGGGTACATATACGGGCGAGTTCATAATGGGTATGGAGCCTTCGGTAAGGGAGTCGTTCACCGGAATAAGAGTAGTGCTCTTCATAAGTGTAGTACTCTTCGCTTCTGCGGTTATCCTTCTTGCTTATACTGCCGGTAAGAGATTCTTCTCGTTAACTACGGTCCAGGCCATGGCGGTCGCCTTACTTGCCGAGTTCATATCATTCAACATATCCGTTACGGGTGAGTTGTTCTCATGGTACACGGGCGTTGCGGTCTATACTTATCCTCTTATCGCGATGCTGTTCTGCCTTTCTTTCTCGATCATAAGTTACTTTGACGGGAAGATCGTCTGGGCAGTCCTTGCAGCGGTATTCGGCATCATCGGTGCCGGAGGTTCTTTGGAAGTAGTAGGATTCGGCTGCATCGCTTATCTCGTTCTTCTGTTTGTATATACGATGGGCATCAAGAACATAAAGTCCAACATAAAGAGACTTTGCTTCCTGTACGTGCCCTTTATCCTTACCGTGGCGGGTGCAATAGCAAATGCTGCAGCTCCCGGTAACTTTGTAAGACAAAGCTACATGGAGAATAAGGCGAGCCTCATTCAGGCTTTCGTAACGAGCGTAATGAATTACACAACGCACGTCTCGGGACTTCTTACGGCATACCTTCTTCCGCTTATCCTGATGATCGTATTTATCATATGCATCTGCTCTGAGTCCAAGGTATCCGTATGTGCCAACAAGCTTGTTCTCTCGATCCTCGGTGCAGTGATCATCCCTGTTGTTACGATCTTCCCGGTAATCTACGGATACGGAAGTTATAACATCGATGCTTATATCTCTTCTTCAAGAGTCATCTATGTATTTGATTTTGTCATCTGTCTTGCTCTTATCGAATTGACGAGCGTATTCGCGTTCTTCATGAAAGATCTTCTTAAGCGCAACAACGTTAACGTCAAAGAGCAGATGTATAAGTATCTTGTTCTCATCGTTGCTTTTGTCCTTTTGTTCTCGGGCAATGTCATAGGTTCATACAACAACGGTATGACCGCTAAGCTTTGTGAGGACATTAAGGGAGAGACCATGCATGTCGTATCCGACCGCTTTACCGATGTCTACAGACAGATCGAAGAGGCCGAGGACGGTTCTGACGTCTATATAGTTATGCCTGATGATCTTCCCCAAACACAGCTTTATGTGCCTTTGTATATCGATTATCCTGATTACTTTGCAAATATGGAAGTTGCCAAGTACTATAATGTGAATTCATTTACCAGATTGTGGGGTTAATAAAAGGGGGATCATATGTTCGATAAAGTTAAGGGCTTTCTGAAAAGAAAGGATATTAACATCTCTGCAAAGACGTATTTTGTCGATGCAATGGGTGGTATGGCACAGGGTCTGTTCGCTTCGCTTCTTGTAGGAACGATCCTGTCAACGATAGCAAAGTACATAGGAATGATCGACGGAGCATTCTTTGAAAGATCTTCTCACTTTCTAAGTGAAGCGGGAGCCATGGCTTCATCGATCACGGGCGCTGCCATCGCAGTAGGCATCGCGGCGGCTCTTAAGGCTCCGATGCTCGTAATGGCCTGTGCCACGGCTGTTGGATTCTTTGCGAATGCATATCCCGGTAAGCCTTTTGCTGCAGGACCTCTCGGTGTTTTTATAGCTGTAATAGTAGCAGTCGAGTTCGGAAAGGCCATCTCGAAGGAGACTAAGGTCGACATCCTTGTAACCCCGCTGGTTACACTCGGTACGGGATACCTCGTTGCTTATCTTACATGTCCTGCCATCGCCTTTGCCATGAACTGGCTTGGTGAGTTCATAAATCTTGCAACCACGCTTCACCCGTTCCTCATGGGTATAGTAATATCGGTTGTCGTAGGTATCATACTTACGTTGCCTATCTCAAGTGCCGCCATCTGTGCGTCCATCGGAATAGCAGGTATCGCGGGCGGTGCTGCTCTTGCCGGATGCTGTGCGCAGATGGTAGGATTCGCAGTTTCTTCCTTCCGTGAGAATAAGTGGGGAGGAATAGTCTCTCAGGGTCTCGGAACTTCCATGCTCCAGATGCCTAATATCGTCAGACGCCCTCAGATATGGCTTCCGCCTACGCTTGCAGCTGCCATCACGGGACCTTTGTCCACGATAGTATTTAAGCTTGAGTGCAGCAAGGTCTCTGCAGGTATGGGTACATGCGGTCTCGTAGGTCCCATCGGATGCTTCTCCGACATGTCTGCTTCAGGAACCCTGGATGCAAAGGCATGGATAGGAATGCTTGTCGTCTGTGTCGTCGCTCCCGCAGTTCTTTCCCTGGCCTTCAGCGAGGTTATGCGCAAGTTAGGCTGGATCAGGGAAGGCGACATGAAACTATAAGTAAAACCGCATTCAAGATTTTTCTTAAATATAATATAATATTGGAAATACTTAACAGGAGGCCTACATTATGTCAGTAAAGCAGATAAATGTATTCCTTGAGAACGAACCCGGAAGACTTGCTGAGGTTACTTCAGCACTTTCCAAGGCAAAGATTGATATCAGGGCAGTTTATGTTACGGACTCTACCTCGTATGGCATCCTGAGACTTATCGTTAACCAGCCTGATGACGCGAAGATCGTACTTCAGAGCATGGGATTCACGGTAAGCATCTCTCATGTTATCGCTGTTGCACTTAAGGATGTTCCCGGTACACTCGATCAGGTGCTCGAGATCCTGTCATCCAACGGTATCCAGCTTGAGTATCTGTATGCTTTCGTCGGACGTGCTTCCGTTGATGCAGTTGTTCTCCTTCGTGTTGACGACAGAGAGAAGACTCTCGAGATATTCGAGAAGAACGGTATTAAGGTGCTCGATGACAAGGAGGTCTACGGCATCTGATGTCGAATCCCTATACCGAATATGGAATCAGTGACAATGCAGCTTCGCTTGCCTTGAAGGCGGGCGAAGCTGTTCTTCCTGTATTCAAAAGAATAGAGCAGGTGCGCGAGATCAATCAGATGCGCGTGATGGAGGCTTTCAGAAGACATAAGTTCTCAGAGCCTCACCTGGGCATTACCACAGGATACGGCTATGACGATATCGGAAGGGAGAAGATCGAGGAGATCTTTGCCGATATCATGGGAGCACAGAAGGCTTATGTCAGGATACAGATAAGTTCCGGCACGCAGGCCATCTCGTCCATGCTCTACGGCATACTCCGTCCGGGTGACACACTGCTGTCTGCTACGGGAAGACCTTACGATACTCTGGCGTCCACATTGGGGCTTACCGAAGAGACATATGACGGTTCATTAAAGAACTACGGCATCGATTACGACGAAGTCGAGCTTAAGCCTGACGGAACACCCGATATCGATGCGCTTCTTGGTAAGATCACCGATAAGGTCAAGGTCGTCTTTATCCAGAAGTCCAGAGGCTATACGGGAAGAAGGGCTCTTCGCAAGGATGATATCAAGGCGATGATCGATGCCGTTCACGGCGTGAGGGAAGACATTATCGTTGCAGTGGATAACTGCTACGGCGAATTCACCGAGACAGAAGAACCATGTTCATACGGCGCCGATATCTGCGCCGGCTCCATGATCAAGAACCCGGGCGGCGGTATCGCTCCTTCAGGAGGATACATAGCAGGAAGGGAAGATCTGGTTGAGAAGGTTGCAAGAAGGCTGTCTGCTCCGGGCCTCGGGAGCGAAGTAGGACCTTCATTAGGATTTAACAGGCAACTTGCACAGGGAATCTTTATGGCACCTCATGTTGTTGCAGAGTGCCTTAAGGGGGCTGTGTTTGCAGCGGCTGCATTTGAGCTCGGAGGTTTCAGAACGGAGCCTTCCTATAAGGAAGAGCGAGGGGATATAGTGCAGACGATAATTTTCGAAGATCCTGATAAGCTTATTAACTTCTGCGGCAAGGTACAAAGCTGTTCTCCCGTAGACTCCTTTGTTACTCCCGAGCCGTGGGACATGCCGGGTTATGAGGATCAGGTGGTAATGGCAGCGGGTACTTTCACTTCAGGAGCAACGACGGAATTCTCCTGTGACGGACCCATCAAGCCGCCTTATATCGCGTATATGCAGGGGGGACTCGTATACGAGCAGGTAAAACTTGCAGTGATGCGGGCTTTGTCATAAACTGACTTAGATTAGGAACATGTCTGATAACAACAACGAACAATGGTTTAACCAAGATAATGACGCGCCCAGGAAGAAGAGACCTACCGGGAAGAAGCCTTTTAAGCCTACGGCAAAGGTTCCGCCCGATCCTGCGCGTAAAGGACCTTCTGCCCAGAGGACTACGGCTCCGGCGGGTAAAAGGCCGCAGAAGCCTGCACAGAGAAGACCTTCAGGCAAGGGCAATCTGCCTCAGGGAAGGCCTCAGGGTGCAGGGCAGCCTCCCAAGTCTTCACAGGGAAGGCCGAATCCTTCAAATCCCAATCAGAAAAGACCTGACCCGGCAAAGAACCCCAAGGGTAACCCCGGGAAAAACAATAAGCACAAGAAGCCTGAGCAGCGCAAGAAGCCCGTAGCGGCTCCCCCTGCCAAGGATCCGGCAATCCCGCCTAAGGATGCGAAGCCGACACCGAACGAGATCCGTAAGCAGTCTTCAAGAAGGAAGGCACTTGTTAATTCAGTTATCGCGGTAGCGGTCGTTCTTGCAGGTATTGCAATCCTGCTGTTTGTCGTACATCATCTGTTTGATTACTTTGCAGTTAAGCCTAATCTCGAGTTCGTCTCGAACGGTAATATCGAGCATACCATCGGTGCCAGAGCGATCATCGTAAGGGATGAGAACGTAGTCATGTCCGATCACGGCGGTGACTTCGTAACGCAGGCTGCCGAGGGTTCACGCGTAGCTGCAGGTCAGACCATCGCGATGGTAGTTCCTTCAGACATGCAGACCGTAGTTGACAATCTTCGTAATACGCAGTCCCAGATATCCGATGTTCAGCAGGAACTGATCGCCCAGGGTGATGCAGAGGGTGCTGAGATAATCTACAGTGATATCGACCAGTCATTAAGCCCCATCATCAATATGCTCAGATTAGATTCCATAGAAGGTAACTTAAGCGAGTTGTCTTCATATGCTTCTTCCATATCGGTTCTTCTTAACCAGCGTGAGCTTGAGCTTGAGGACTTGGACTTTGATGATGAGAGATTAAGAGTATTAAGATCTGATGAGAGAGGTTACGAGTCACAGCTTCAAAGCAGGGCGTCCATCATCAATGCACCGGAGCCGGGTATCGTATCCTTTAAGCTTGACGGTCTTGAGACAGTCCTTACTTATGAAGTATTACTTAATGCGGATGCGGGAACGATAGGTGACTATATCAACAGCGCTGTCGGTGTCATCAATTCCGACTTTATGGTAGAAGCAGGCGATGCAGTCTCGAGGATCGCAAGTAACGAGCAGCAGTATATCGCATGCTTCCTTAACGAGTCAGATGCGCCTTCTTCGGCGTTCGAAGTCGGAACACAGCATACCATCATCGTAGGTTCCGAGGGCTTAAGTATCGGTAAGTGCATAGTCGAGAGACTGACACCTACGTCTAACGGTAACTATCTGGTCGTATTCTCTACTACGAGATATGTTGAGGACCTGCTCGATGTAAGATCTGCGGACATCGAGGTCGTTATCACTGAGACAAGAGGCCTGCGTGTCCCTGTAACAAGTCTTGTTAATCCCGATTACAGCAGAGGCGTTGCCTCTATCTATATCAATGACCAGGGCTTCTGCGTGGAGCTCGGCGTACTTATCGAGGACTATGACCGTGAGTTTGCCATCATTAAGCCGATGGGCGACGGTACGACTCCTAATCTTCAGACGGTTTACATAACCAACCCGTCGTCGGTAAGTCCGGGGGATCAGGTAAGTTAACATGGCTTATTCCAAAGAGTTGTTCGATACATTAAGGTCCAATGCCGATTCGGTAAGGCAGAAGATCGCTGATGCCTGCAAGCAGGCAGGAAGAGATCCTTCTGAAGTTACGCTTGTCGGTGTATCCAAGGTTTTCCCCGTAGAGTATGCTGAGGCAGCTTTCGAGGGAGGCTTAAAGGACTTGGGAGAGAACCGAGTACAGGAACTTGTTCCTAAGATCGAGACCATGGATTCTTTGGGACTTCACCCGAACTGGCACCTGATAGGTACTTTGCAGCGTAATAAAGTCAAATACATTATAGGTAAGACATATCTTATCCATTCTGTTAATACACTGGAGCTGGCGCTGGAGATCGCAAAAAGATCAGAAAGCGCAGGTATTGTTACAGACATACTTTTGCAGGGTAATGTTTCAGGTGAGAAGAGCAAGCACGGATTTGCTCCTGATGAACTGTTAAAGGCTGTAGAATATGTATCCGCCATGGAAGGCATACGCTTGAGAGGATTTATGACAATGGCTCCGATCGAGACGGCACCGGGGCAGGCAAGGCCCGTATTTGCTGCTACGCGCGAGCTTTACGAGAAGGCAAAGAGCTGTGTAAAAGATCCTTCTTCATTTAATGTTTTATCAATGGGAATGAGCGGAGATTTCACTGAAGCCATCCTCGAAGGAAGTACCTGCGTTCGTGTCGGAACAGCCATCTTTGGTAACAGAAACGCGTATAACGCTTGATTTTATTACTTTTGTAACAGGGTGAACCTTTAATTGTTACAGCAAAATTTCTTTATTTTTCCATTATTTTACATGTGCCCCAAAATCATTGTAAGGCAAATTTGAGAGAGTTATTATCGGCTCATACTTTTTAAACACCACGCGGGTTTTGTGGTAAACAAATACTTAATTATTTTTAGGAGGAACGAGAAGTATGGGCAAGTTTTCTGATTTTATGAAGAAGCTTTATGATTATGAGGATGTTGACGACGGCAGCGAGTACAACACCTACGGTATGGACGAGTACGCTGAGAACGACGCATCCGAGTATGATGCAGCATTCGATTCGTTCCAGGAAGAAGCTCCCTATGTACAGCCTGAGGCACAGACATATGTACAGCCTGTAGCTACAACTACACCTGTAAGACCTGCTTCGACAGCTACAGTAGTTATGCTCTCACCCTACGACATCAGAACATCTCAGATCGTTTGTGAGCATATCCGTGAGGGACACATCGTTATTTGCAATCTCACACCTAACGCTAACAACCAGCGTGTAGTTGACTATATCTCCGGTGCAGTCTTCGCACTCGACGGCAAGATCGAGCCTACACCTGTTAAGACAACATTCGTCTGCACACCTAAGGCAGTTGAGCTCATCGTTGACAGCGCAGCTTCTGAAGAGGGCGTTTCCAAGGTTTCAGCACTCTGATAATCAGAAAAAATATTTAACAAATTACGGTCGGGGTTTGTACCCCGACTGTTTTTTTATGTATAATAGTATATATTTTTACGGAGAACGATATGAAACCAGCTGAACGCGATCACATTTTTTCACAGATGAGCAAGCTTTGCCAGTCTCTTATCTCAGAGGCAGAAGTGCTTTGCGAATTGATCGATTACATAAATGATGTGAATTCAGTAGGTAAGAGGATATCGGCTCTTGAAGATGAAGCTGATAACATAATGCATAACATCGGTTTCTATTACCGTGAAGGTAAGCTCTTCGATGACCGTGAGGCCGCTTCCATTCTTGACATAGTTAATGCTATCGAGAAGTGCACGGATCTGATCGATGATATAGCCCAGTCATTTATAAGGCTTAATATCGATGAAGTTAAGGATAATATCGTCTCTTCATTCATGAGTTCCGGTACGGGTGCGATGAAGATGGCTGAGACCGTTAACACCATCCATCACATGAATAAGGCTAACAGCCCCATGAGAGACATCATCGATCTTGATTACTTTAAGATCGAGTATCAGAGAATATATGATATCAACATGAAGAAACTCTATACCAACGGGAATGATCCGCTTGACGTATTAAGGTGGACTGCTATCTATGATGCGTTCAAGAAGCTTTTCGAGGGGTATGAGAGTGTTGCAGAGGCATGTGCAAAGTACTGCATCCTCATGGATTGATGCAAAGCCATGAATAGTGCGGGTATTGAATCTTATTTATTCTCCAAACAGGACCTTTCCTACGCACAATTGCAGATAAGAACGATCCCATCGGTGGACCCTGAGCGCATTATCGGTGTGCGCACTCCCGAGCTTCGCGCTTTTGCCAAAGAACTCTATAAAGAGGGGGATACGGATGAGTTCCTCCATGCGCTTCCGCATAAGTATTTTGATGAGGATCAGCTTCATGCCTTTATCATCTCTTTGCAGAAGGATTTTGATGTTTGTATCTCTAATGTGGAGGTGTTTTTACCATTCATAGATAACTGGGCCACATGTGACCAGATGTCTCCGAAGGTCTTTAAGAAGGAGCCTCAGAGACTTTTGCCTTACATCAAGAAGTGGATAAAGTCGGATAAGACTTATACCGTACGATTTGCTGTCGGTATGCTTATGGAGCATTTCCTTGACGATGGATTTGATACAAAGCATGCGGATATGGTAGCCGCATTAAGATCTGATGAGTACTATATAAATATGATGATCGCATGGTATTTTGCCACGGCTCTTGCGAAGCAGTATGATTCTGTTCTTCCGTACATCGAGAACAGGCGCCTTGATACATGGACTCATAACAAGACCATTCAGAAGAGCGTCGAGAGTTACCGCATTACGCCTGAGCAGAAAGAATACCTTAAGAGCCTTAAGATAAAGAAGAAATGATCAGAGGTGGAAGATGATGTTTGATGTTTCTATGGTAAAGATGATAAACATCATAATGATCTGCATTGGCATTGGTGTCTCAAGCCTTTGCTTCATGCAGGTATCTGTGGCAAAAACGTTGCGTGATGATGTAAGAAAATTCTTCCAGATATTCTTTAACTTCCTGATCATCTACATTACGATGCATCTTTTCCGTGAGCTTATGGACGGACAGGACTTCAGGGGAGTAAGGTTCTGGCAGTCTTTTGTAACCGTCATGGAGCTTATCATGGCATGCTTCATGGCAGCTTCCATTACAAGGCTTATCGTATTCGTGGCGCTTCCCGAGGAGAAACAGAAGAACTGTGAGAGAGCGATATCGTTTCTAATGATCGCGCATCTTCTCGTTCTCATAGCCGATCAGTTTTTGCATGTCATATACTACTTTGATTACTACAATTATTATCAGAGATGACCTTTATATATCCTGTGTAATATCGCACCTGCGGTCATGCTTGTCATGGATATCATCCTGCTTCTTCGCTATCAGGATAAGTTCAGACCGTCGGTAAGACTTGCCTTCTGGGTTTACATAATCGCTCCTACGGCGGCTCTTATCATACAGAGTTTCATATACGGGCTTCAGTTGATCATTTATGTTTCCGTTGCCGCATCCGTTTACATGTTCTATGTCATTCTTCGTGACATAAGCATTGAATATGAGAAGCAGCAGAAAGACAAATCAAGGATAGAGACAGAGCTTAACATGGCGTCTAATATCCAGAATAACATGCTCCCCAATATCTATCCCGCTTTCCCTGACATCAAGCAGATAGATATCTATGCTTCGATGACTCCAGCCAAGGAGGTAGGAGGAGACTTCTATGATTTCTTCCTTATCGATGAGACTCATCTTGGAATAGTTATGGCGGATGTTTCCGGTAAGGGAGTTCCTGCCGCTTTGTTCATGATGATATCGAAGATGCTTGTTAAGAATAATGCGATGAATGACATGAGCCCGAAGGAAGTTCTCGAGGCTGTTAACAGACAGATATGTTCGAATAACAGGGAAGGGATGTTCGTTACCGTCTGGCTCGGTATTCTTGATCTTACGACCGGTGTACTTAAAGCGTGCAACGCAGGTCATGAATATCCTGCTCTTAAGCGTCCCGGCAAACCTTTCAAGCTTGTAAAGGATAAGCACGGTATAGTCGTTGGTGTTATAGAAGGCGTAAGATACACGGAGTATGAACTTAATTTGGAACCCGGAAGTAAGATCTTTGTCTATACTGACGGTGTTGCTGAGGCAACAAATTCAAATGAAGAACTCTTCGGAACTGACAGGATGATAGAGGCTTTGAATATCAATCCTGACAATGATCCGAAGAGTATATTAGAGACGATCAACGGTGAAGTAACAAAGTTTGTAGGCGATGCTCCGCAGTTTGATGATCTGACTATGTTGTGTCTCGAGTTTAAGCAGAAACTATCTTGAAGTAAGAATTAGAAGTTGCCTTATAAACGAGAGTATAGATAAGACCGCAAATGAGTGCACAGATTCCTGCAGTTATTTGAAGTCTCATGGGGTTGTAAAGACCTGAAAGCATCAGTATCTTACTTATCAAAGGCATAACCACAATAAGATGAATGCAGGCAAATGCTATGGGGATAAGAAATACTGTGAGCATCTGTGATTCAATACTCTTGCGTATCTCTTTCTTTGTCATTCCGACCTTTTGCATGATGCTGAAACGCGACTGGTCTTCGTAACCTTCTGATATCTGCTTATAGTATATGATCACAAAACTTGATATCAGGAAGATAATGCTCAGAAGAGTGCCGAGGAACATCAGGCCGCCGAGCGAATCGATCAGTTCGTGTCTCATCTGTATCGGGTTATAACAATTTGTAAGCATGAGATCGTTATCTTCTCTTGATCCGTCTAAGAATTCACTTATCTCGTTTGATAGTCTGATCTGATCTTCGTCATTCATACCCGTGTTGAACGACGCTTTCCAGATGCATCTGATCATAGATTTGTTGCCGTCTGACTCATACTTTGACAGATGTTCTTTTGCTATCTCATCGTTGTTGTTGACGATGACATAGACCAGTGTATCCGGGGCGGCAAAAAAAGCGAAAGGATCCAACGCATCAAGCTTATCGTCAATTCTCTTCACGACATTAAGCGAGAGGTCTCCGAGCTTTATCACGTCGGTTCTATCATTCTTATCGCCAGATGCAACAATGGCTTCTCCATTTCCCAGTTCCTCGTTGCAGTTGAAGGAATTGTTATAGTCGTTGATGTCCATAAAGACATACTGCACTCCGTTATCGATATCAGTGTTATAGAACGATACGGATTTGAATTCACCGTTCACATAGTTTCCTTTTACTGAGTAACAGGTATATGATCCGAGATCTCCGATATCAGCTCCTTCGGCCTTGGCATTTTCAACTATACTATCGGTCAGGGCATTTCCCATGGAATTGAGGTTGGGATCGTAGCCGTACTTATTGGCGGAGGCATTGATGTCACAGGGAAATCTTGTATCTACGTAAAAATCTATGCTCGAATACATAGTGGCCGTTGTAGATAATGTTACCAGTGTCATGGTAAGAAGGATACAGATTGCTGCAAGACCGGCGCCGTTTCTTCGCATTCTGTAAGTCATGGATGAAACCGATATAAAGTGATTGGTCTTGTAGTAGTAGTTTATGTTCTTCTGGAGTATCTTGCAAAGAAGAACCGATCCTGAGATCAAAGTGATGAATGTTCCGATTATTACCAATACCGAAGCTAACAAGAACCATGATAATACTGCCAGAGGTTCTTCGATGAACAGGGAAATGGCATAACCCGTTCCCAGCGTTAATAAACCAAAAAGACCTGCAAGCCAGTTCGCTCTGGGCGGTTTCTCGGCAGCTTTCTCTGCGCGTACGAGTTCAACGGGTCGTGAGAAACCGATCTTACGGACAGTATTGATATATATAAGTCCGAATATGAACGAGAATCCGATTATCGTGAAGATGACGGATACTTTGCTTACATTAAAAGCGTAGTTCACAGGTGTAGCTATTATTCTTGCAAACCCGAGTT
>JAGDCV010000103.1 GCA_017958365.1 Clostridiales bacterium | reverse complement strand
ATTACATTTGGCAAAAACGGTTAACAAAGTTTTGTAACATTGTTACAATGGACCAACTGATTCAAAATCACTTAAAGGGCAGGGTGCACAAATGAAGATCATTAAGCGTAACAAGCAGGAAGTAGAATTCGACATCTCCAAGATTATCGGAGCTATCACAAAGGCTAACGAGGCTGCTAAGGAATCTGATCGAATGACACCTAAGCAGATCACCAGAATCGCTGAGCGCGTTACGAATGAGTGCGAGAAGGTAAACCGTGCTCTTTCCGTTGAGGAGATCCAGGACCTCGTCGAGAAGCAGATCATGGCTCACGGAGCTTATGAAGTTGCAAAGCTCTATGTTACCTACCGCTATACAAGAACCCTCATCCGTCAGTCGAACACGACAGATGAATCCATCCTTACCCTTATCGAGTGCAATAACGAGGAGTTAAAGCAGGAGAACTCCAATAAGAATCCTACGGTCAACAGCGTACAGCGTGACTACATGGCAGGTGAGGTAAGTAAGGACCTTACAAAGAGACTTCTCCTTCCTCCCGAAGTTGTTGAGGCACACGAGGACGGACGAATCCACTTCCACGACAGTGACTACTTTGCACAGCACATGCATAACTGTGACCTGGTCAACCTCGAGGACATGCTCCAGAACGGAACGGTTATCTCCGGTACCATGATCGAGAAGCCCCACAGCTTCTCCACAGCTTGTAATATCGCAACACAGATCATCGCACAGGTTGCTTCAAACCAGTACGGCGGTCAGTCCATATCATTAACACACTTGGCTCCCTTCGTTCAGATCTCAAGAGAGAAGATCACGAAGAAGGTCGAGACAGAGTTTGAAGAACTCGGAATCAATCCTCCCGAGGAGAAGAAGAAGCAGATCGTTGAGCAGAGACTTCACGAGGAGATCGAGCGTGGTGTTCAGACTATCCAGTATCAGGTAGTTACTCTCCTCACGACTAACGGACAGGCTCCTTTCGTAACCGTATTCATGTACTTGAATGAGGCTAAGGACCCTCAGCTCAAGGCTGACCTTGCCATGATCATCGAGGAAGTATTGAAGCAGAGGATCCAGGGTGTTAAGAACGAGGCCGGAGTTTACATCACTCCCGCATTCCCTAAGCTCATCTACGTTCTTGAGGAAGACAATATCAAGGAGGGATCTCCTTACTACGAGCTTACAAGACTTGCAGCAAAGTGTACTGCAAAGAGAATGGTTCCTGACTATATCTCAGAGAAGGTAATGCTCAACCTGAAGATCGATAAGAACGGTGACGGTCACTGCTACACATGCATGGGCTGCAGATCGTTCCTTACTCCTTATGTTGATGAGAAGGGCAATCCCAAGTATTACGGAAGATTCAATCAGGGTGTCGTTACGTTGAACCTTGTTGACGTTGCTTGCTCCGCTTGCTGCGAGTCAAGAAATGAAGATAAGTTCTGGGCTATCCTCGACGAGAGACTTGAGCTTTGCCACAGAGCACTTCGTGCAAGACACGACAGACTTGCAGGTACTTTGTCTGATGCTGCTCCTATCCTCTGGCAGTACGGTGCACTTGCAAGACTTGAGAAGGGCGAGCCTATCACAAAGCTTCTTTACGGCGGTTATTCCACATTGTCCCTGGGTTATGCAGGTCTTTGGGAGTGCGTCTATGAAGTAACAGGCAAGAAGCTGACAGAACCCGAGGGCGAGGCATTCGGCCTCAAGGTCATGGAGGCTTTGAACGCAGCCTGTGCAAAGTGGAAGGCAGCCGAGAATATCGACTATTCCATCTACGGAACACCTTTGGAGTCAACAACTTATAAGTTTGCAAAGGCTCTCCAGAGAAGATTCGGAATCATCAAGGGTGTTACGGATAAGAACTACATCACGAACAGCTACCACATCCACGTAACTGAGGAGATCAACGCATTCGAGAAGCTTAAGCTTGAAAGCAAGTTCCAGAGACTCTCACCCGGCGGTGCCATCTCTTACATCGAGGTTCCCAATATGCAGAACAACATCGATGCAGTCATGGATGTCATGAAGTTCATATATGACAACATTATGTATGCTGAACTCAACACGAAGTCCGACTACTGCCAGGTATGCGGATACGACGGTGAGATCGGAATCGAAGAGAGAGATCATAAGCTCGTATGGGTATGCCCCAAGTGCGGCAACGACGATGAGAATAAGCTCAATGTTGCAAGAAGGACCTGCGGCTACATCGGAACCCAGTTCTGGAACCAGGGCAGAACACAGGAGATTAGAGAGCGCGTAATGCATCTTTGATGCACGCGCACTGATTCCCTATGTATTACAGTGCAATTAAGGATTGTGATATCGCGAACGGCACGGGCGTACGCGTTACTCTGTTCGTGTCCGGCTGCACAAACCACTGTGAGGGATGCTTTAATCCCGAGACGTGGAATTTCTGTCACGGACAGGAATTTACGAAGCAGACGGAAGAAGAGATCTTCGCACTTCTGGGCCACGACTACATAGATGGTCTGACTTTGCTCGGAGGAGAGCCCTTCGAGCCCCAGAATCAGCGTGATCTTCTGCCTTTCCTGCGCGAGTATAAGAAGAGGTTTCCCAATAAGACACTTTGGGCCTTTACGGGTTTTTACTACGACACGGAACTTCTCGTTGACGGATCTCACCCGAGATGCGAAGCAACGGACGAGATACTGGGCATGTTGGACGTCCTTGTCGAAGGGCGTTTCATCCTGGCCCAAAAGGACATTAGTTTGGTGTATCGCGGCTCCTCAAATCAGCGTATAATAGATATGATTAGAACGCGCGAAGAGGGCAAGGCGGTACTTTGGGACGAGAAGCTGGCGACAAGTTAAAAAAAGCGGATAAGCACAAAGAGAGTCTCAAGCACAGACTCGTGCGTTGGCTTGGACTCGGGAATCAAAGCGAGTTCGAGAATCATTATCTTGTCAGCAGCAACGCGAGGGCCATCGTATACATGGCCGGCATCGTTCTTTTCATCACAGTTCTTCTGTCATTAAGACTGGTCTACAATTACTTCGTTGATAATGAGATAACTAACGCAGATTTGATCTTGCAGGTATGTCTTTACGTTTTACTCGTAGTTACGTGCATCCTTTCCATATCATTCTCGATGAAACATTACAGGCCTGACCTGTCACGCATCAAGGATGTCTCGTATTCGATGGTCATCATATTCTCGGTGGCCTGCCTTCTGTTCGGATTCACCAACTCCATAGTCGAGTATAAGACGAACGGTCAGATACTTACGTTTATCGCGATGGAACTCATCGTTATTTGTATCCTCGCATGGCGTCCGTTCGTGTCGATCTCCATCGTGGTCGGAACGTTTGCATTATTCTATCTGGCCATAATGCTTGAAGATAGAACCGCACTCAGCGTTTCCTTTACCATAGGATATGTTATCGTCGGTCTGTCCATGATCGTAACGAGTATCAGTGCTTACCATCAGAAGAAGACCGAGTCGATCAAGGATGAGACTTTAACTACAACCAACAGACATCTTGCGGAAACTGCCGTTAAGGATGAGCTTACCGGTGCCGCGAACATGAGCTTCTTCAGAAAGAGGGCGAGGGAGATACTGAAGGATACCGATACTGTCTATTCGAGGATGGTATTCGTCTATCTTGATATCGAGAACTTCAGACCTCTTAATGAGAAGTACGGCTTCGAGGCAGGAAACTCCTTCCTTAAGAAGTTCGCGGGCAAGGTGATCGACGTATTCTATGACGGTCTCGTCGGACGACAGGGTGACGATCACCTCGTTGTTCTTTGTGATAAGCAGAACCTCGAGGAGAGGATCATGACCTTAAGATCGTATATCTATGACTGCGGATTCGATACGCAGACCGGTCTTAAGGCAGGAGGGTATCCGGTTAAGAGCAGGGATGTCGATCCCACCATCGCATGCGACAGAGCCCGCTATGCCTGCACATCCATCAAGAAGCACTACGATCAGGATTACTGCGAATATGATGAGAACCTTGATAAGCAGTTCATGATGCGTCAGTACATAGTTAATAACGTTGATGCAGCCATCGACAGAGGCGACATCAAGGTCTACTACCAGCCCGTATGCTGGGCAAAGAACAGAAAACTCTGCGGATATGAGGCTTTGTCCAAATGGGAAGATTCCAAGTACGGCTTCCTGCCGACATCCTTGTTTATCCCGGTCCTCGAAGAATACCATCAGGTGCATAAGATCGACATGGTAGTTGTGGATACTGTCTGCAGGGACATAAGATGGCTCCTTGATAACGGCAGACCTGCGGTTCCGGTATCGCTTAACTTCTCAAGACTCGACTTCGAGTTAACTGATGTTGTCGATCTTCTTGAATCATGCACGAAGAAGCACAATATCCCGCACGACATGATCCACGTTGAAGTTACTGAGAGCGCACTTGCTGATAATCTTGAATCTTTGCACAAGGACTTGGATGCCCTCAAGGCGATGGGCTTCCCGCTCTGGCTCGATGACTTCGGTTCAGGTTACTCATCGCTTAATGTATTGAAGGACTTCAGCTTCGACGTCATGAAGATAGACATGGTTTTCCTCTCAAGCTTCAAGGATAAGACCGAGAAGACGAAGGCCGTCCTTAAGAATGTCGTATCCATGGCAAATGATCTTGGCATGCATACTCTGACTGAGGGTGTCGAGACTGTCGAAGAAGCTGAATACTTAAAGTCCATAGGATGCGAGAGGCTTCAGGGATATCTGTTCGGTAAGCCGATGCCGCTTAAGGACGCACTTGTTAAGATCACGGCGGGTACACTGCCTGTTTCCGAGGAATTTATTTGAAACACGTTTTCTTTGACATCGACGGAACGCTCTGGGACTTCATGAGCGTTATACCTGACTCGGCCGTGAGCGCGATAAAGCAGCTTCAGGCTAACGGTCACAAAGCATACATAAGCACGGGAAGGACAAGAGGCTACATAACAAAGCCCAACCTCCTCTCGATCGGTTTTGACGGTATCCTCTCGGGATGCGGCACCAGACTCGAAAAGGGTGAGGACGTCATCTACGAATACCTCATACCGCGCGAAAAGGCGACTGCTGCGGTAGATCTTGTCAGGTCTCACGGCTTCAGGGCGATACTCGAAGGCCCGGAATTTCTCTACATGGATTACGAGGACTTTAAGGATGATGTCTACGGAAAGAAAGTCATGAGAGATCTCGGTGACCACTTAAGATCTCTGTCGGATAATTACGGAGACTGGGTCATATCGAAGTTCTCGTGTGACATGTCAGGATGCGACAAAGAGGCCTGTTACACGGAGCTTCGTAAAGACTTTGATGTCATCGAACATAACGACATCATCGCAGAGATGGTGCCCAAGGGGTTTAACAAGGGCACGGGCATAAAGAAGTTCTGCGAACTTATAAATATCGATATCGCCGATACTATCGCGATCGGTGACGGAGCCAATGATCTGGATATGTTCGAGGCCGCAGGTTTCTCGGTTGCCATGGGAAGCGGAGCCGAGATAGCAAAGAATGCCGCCGACCATATCACAACGGGTCTTAAAGAAGACGGCATATATAACGCATTAAAGCACTTAGACCTTATCTGATTCGATCATTATCTTGAGAGATTCTGCTGCTTTCGATTCTGTTCCGTCACACTTCGAATAGATGTAAAGTGATGTAAAGATCTTCGGATAGCAGTAATAGAAGGCGAGGTTATTGTTAACGAGGTTCTGCCTTTCTGCAATTGGTGCAAAGGCAATTCCGAATCCGCTCTTTATCATGTCCAGAAGGGAATTCGAGTCGTTGTAGGTATTAGAGCGTATGGTCGATACTTCAAATCCCATCCAGTCAGATATGGCCCTGAGACATGAACTCTCAGTCGGAAATATCACGGGCGTATCCATGATCTGTTCGCAGGTTAAGTATGCCCTGTCGGTAAGTGGAACACCCGAGGGTGCGGTAATGCCCCACTCGTATTTGTCGATGGTCTTTATGAGTTTGTAGTCAAGAATACTTATTCTCTCGGGAAGTACCGCGAAGTCGACCTCTTTGTTAACGAGCTTATCACGCACATATCTGCTGTCTCCGTATCCCGGATGAATGAACACATCGGGATTTCTGTCTCTTAACTTTATCAGCCTGGATGATATGGTGTTTAGCCCGGAGGGGAACGAGAGGCCGATGGCAATGTGCGGATTCTTGTACATCTCTATGAAGCGTGAGAATCTTTGTGTCGTATGAAGTCCGTTATCGATAAGATTCTTAAGATATGCTCCCTGTGTTGTAAGCTTGAGAGGGTTGGAGCCTTTAACGAATAAGCGGGTGTCAAACTCACGTTCGAGTTCGATGATCGTTCTCCAGACTGTTGACGGTGATACATTCAGAATCTGTGCTGCTTTGGTGTTGCTGCCGTGCTCTGCAACGGTTTTAAACACAATCAAACTTCTGTCAGTCATATTACGACCTCCCAATAAATGAATTATTTGGGTTTATTGATCGTAAACGATTGCGCCTCCAAAGTAGCTACGACCTGTTCGCCCATGTAAAAGACTACTTTGGATCGTTCGATTGCATTAATGTCTAGTGAGATATCGTCAAATACCAGCTCTGCGCCCTCTGCTTTTACCGAAGCTCCGTTCGCGATGATATGTATCGCATCCGTGAGACTGCAGCAGCCGAATTCCCTGTAGGTAAGAAGAGTTCTTGACGGCTGTTCCGATTCTCTTCTCGGGAATCTCTCGATGCTCATCTTTACCCTGTTGTTCTTGAGAGCCTTAAGTTTAAGCTTATAGCGGTCGTATGCGTGGTATCTTACGAAGTCCTTGAGAGGTCCGGGATACGGACTTGTTACTGATGACTTATGTATCTTGTGATCGCCTATGAATCCTTCGATCTGTTCATCGATGCTCTTTATGAGTTCTCTGTCAGAGATGGCAGATCCCATTGTCGCCCTTAAGGCAAGGGCGAATCTGGCCTGAAGAAAATATCCGTAGACCTGTTTACGCATGTACTCGGGAGAGTCAGGTCCTATGCTGAATGCTTTAAGCTGAACTTCGCCCATATGAAGAGCCGCCTCTGCAAATGCGCAATCGATGTCTCCGTCCTCGAATCTTCCCCTTGTATCATCGTAAACACTCTCGATCAAAGATGCCGCAAGCTCATAATTCTTTGCGACGTGAACACCGTTCATGCTCATCTCGATAAGCTTGAAAGTTGATTCATAGATTCCGAATGTGTGGCCTATCGAGAAGTACTTGAAGGCCTGCTCATAGTCAGGTATTCCTTCTGTGAATCTTCCTTCATAGTACATAAAGCCCAGGGCGTTCGCGGCATAACCGAATCCGCCTTCGCGCCACAGGATCTCCATGCATCTTGCGGCTTCCTTCCAGTCACACTTAAATACGGAGTTGCCTCCGGAGCATGCGAAGCCTTTGATGCGAAGGGCATTGTAGTTATTTTTCGCGCTAAGTTCATTTACGTACTTGCGGAACAGTTTCTTGGTGAATGTGTCCGAGTCCTGAAGGATGAGGTCGTTATCAAGCTCACGGATGAAGTCTTCCTTGACCTCGTCGATGTAGTGCCTCTGCTCGACCGGGATGTCGACCTCATCTATCTGATAGTCGATCATCTGAAGGAGGGCTTCGGCGTTGATGTATTCTGCTGCCGTTACATACATGTGAAACGGAGTCATGGTCCTGTATTTATAAAGGATGTACTTAATGATCCAGCACAGTAGATCGTCATCGGTCTGCGGCATGTATACCATGCGGAATGCATCTATCGAGGTAACGTCTTCACCGAACAGGTGATCGAGCATCAGATTGTCGTAGAAGTAGTCAAGAAGGGGCTCGAACCACGCGAGGAAGAAGTGGGTGGTGTCCCTGTTAAGTTCAATGACCCTCTCGAGGACCTGAGTCATGTCATCGAGCGTGAACTGACGGTAGTGGTCGCACTTGATCACGGCATTGTTAGTCACGGACAGCGGGAGTAACGTTATATCGTAAAAGTCTTTCTCAAATACGGCAAAAGACTCGAGAGAATCATTAGATATCCGAATGCTTCTTACAGAATCGCTCATAAATAAACCTTTCTATTCAATTTTACCTTTTCAACTGTGGTCCGTGTAGTAAAATAACTATGTATTAAGTTAAATTTACATTTAATTATTATTTGAGGAGACGGCTATGGGACTTTGTTTCAGAAAGAGCATCACTATTCTTCCCGGTGTTAAATTGAACCTCAGCAAGAGCGGCGTCAGCTGCAGCTTCGGCAAGAAAGGCATCCGTCAGACGATAAGCAGTACGGGCAGGTCGACCACCAGCATCGGAATTCCCGGAACAGGCGTTTACTACAGAAAGACGGTCAATGCCAAGAAGTTCTTCAAGGGTAAAGGAGACAAGAATGCTGACAAGGCTGCCGGCAAGACGGCTGCTGCAGGAGCTTCCTCATCAAAGATAGACGAGCAGACCATAGAGGCAAACAAGGCTCAGGTTGCCGAGTATGAGAACTACATCAATTCCATAAAGTCAGTCCATAAGGCTTCTGACGGATATGTTGACTGGGAGTCTTTGAACAAAAACGGCATCCCTTCCAATATCGTGAAGGGAAGTGAGGAGTATAAGGACTGGGAGAATCTTCAGAAGTTCTCCGACCGTGTCATCAAGGGAGACGTTGATGCTTACTTCGAGATCATCAACGAGTTTAAGCCTTACGACGATCTTCTTGAATACGGTTCGGAGTTCGAAGTCGGCACGGACCGCAAGGATGTCCTTGAAGTTGAATTCCGCGTTAAGTCGGAAGAGGTAGTTCCCGATCTTGAGTTTTCTCTTCTTGCAAACGGAACGGTTAAAGAGAAGGAGATGAGCAAGACTAATTTCTTCGCGCTTGAACAGGACTATGTTGCAAGCACGATGATAAGGATTGCAAGAGACTCGTTCGCTCTTTTGCCTGTCGATAAAGTTTATATCCACGCAGTCGATAAGGTCCTTAACACTGCAACAGGCCATGAGGATGAGATAACCATCCTTTCTGCAGAGCTCGGAAGAAACCAGCTTCAATCCCTTAACATGGAGCTCATCGATCCTTCCGATGCAGTCGCAGGTTTCAGACATAACATGAAGTTTGCAAAGACTACGGGATTTAAAGCCGTAGAAAGGATCCTCCCCGAGTAAACGGGAACTTATGAAGTTAAAAAGCAACGATGCCAAAGGTATAGCATGCATTCTGGTTGCGGCTTTGGGCTTTGCTTTGATGACCTTTTTTGTAAGGCTGTCAGGCGACGTGCCGACCATGGAGAAGGCGTTCTTCCGTAATGCCTTTGCTGCCGTAATTGCATTCTTCACACTCGTCCGTTCGGAAGACAAGTTCAAGATAAAGAAGGGTAACTTCAAGTACATCTTCTTAAGATGTCTGTTCGGAACGACAGGTCTTCTTTGTAATTTCTATGCGATAGATCATCTGCCTCTTGCGGATGCGAACATGCTTAACAAGCTCTCTCCTTTCTTCGCGATACTGGCTTCGATCCCCATCCTTAAGGAGAAGCCTACGAAGATAGACATCATGACCACCGTCATAGCATTTCTTGGTGTAACTTTGATCGCGCGTCCGACCGGAGGCGTCAGCATAGTTCCCGCTTTGTGCGGAATATGGGGAGGTGCCGGTGCAGGTATCGCTTACACTTTCGTAAGGCTCTTGGGAAGAAGGTCGGAGAGGACTTCGATAATTGTTTTGTGCTTCTCCATCTTCTCGTGCATGCTGTCGGCGCCGTTCATGATCTTCAACTTTAAACCCATGTTGTGGTGGCAGCTGGGGTCCTTGGTTGTTGCCGGTATTTTCGCTGCTGTTGCGCAGTTCTCGATAACGTCTGCATACAAGTTTGCACCTGCAAGAAAGATTGGTGTGTTCGATAACACGCAGGTCGTCTTCTCGGCGGCTCTCGGAATAATCTTTCTGTCGGAGGTCCCGGAGGTATTAAGCGTCATAGGCTACGTCATCATCATCGGGATGGCAGTCTTCAGGTGGTACTGGAACCTCACTCATGAACAGGAAGAAATACCCGGGTAAAATACCCGGGCGTGGAAAGGAACTAACAGCACGGTCCAGACTTGAAGGGGGCTAAGTCAGGAGGCGCGTCTGACAGGAGTAGTGATGCGGGTGGTGTGGCAGGAGTTGCAGATGTTCTCGCCCGGCATCATCAACAATCCGCAATGAGGACAAAACCTTGCAGGCATATGGATAGGAGGAGTATGCTTTCTGTCTAATTCGACATGGCTTACATAGTTGCGCGCAAAACTCAGTTCCTCATCACTCTTCTTTAATGAAACTATATATGTTGCTGCCTTGTAGGCGATCATTGCCTCGCGGAGGATGCTGAAAAGCCAGAGCGAGACTAAAGCCGCAAGAGGGAACAACAGGTAAAGATATTTATCGTTTGCGAAGGCAGATGCCGCATTTGACTTAAGAACGTACACGATGGCGGTGTATGTAGTGATCTGAGCAAAAGCAGCCACGAAAAGCTTGAAACCGCTCATGCGCAATATGAAAGGAACAAGCTTGATCTCAGTTTTGAATGTTTCATGCATAAGTGCTTCACTTCTTTTGGACCTCATGTTCTTCACCTCACTTCATTTGATAGTTGAATGGTACAACGGTTCAGAAAGAGGGATTTATAAAAGGCAAGACTTTTTTACAAAAAACAGACCAATTGTGGCAAAAAAGTGAATAATCTGTTAATATGTGAACAAAAAGAAAACGCAAAGTAAAGCCGGGAGGTCAATATGGATACAGATCAGATGCTTGACTACAGGTTATATATACAGCGTGAAGAGGAATTCATACGTGCGGATCACGTCGCTGAATTCGGTCAGTACAATAAGATAAAGAACGGTGATGTGGAGGGCGTTGCCAACCGATTTAAGATTGCCCGCCAGAACTTTCTTGACGGTCATGACGGACGCGGTAAGCTCTCACACGACCCTTTAAGGAATGTCGTTTATCACCTGGTTGCCTCCGCTGCAGTCATAAGCAGGCTTTGCATCGACGGCGGCATGGACATGAATACCGCATATACATTAAGCGACATCTACATTAACAAGGCAGATGAGGCTGAATCCATCGAGCAGGTCATGGATCTTATCGCGCAGATGCAGATAGATTATGCAACGAGGATGCGTGAGATAAAGAAGTCGGATGTCATAAGTATCCATGTAAGAAGGGCGATAGATTATATATACAACAACCTTAACAGACCCCTGTCGGTTAAAGAACTTGCCGAGCATGTGTCATTAAATCCCGAATACTTCTCAAGACTCTTTGCAAACGAGACGGGAAGGAAGGTCAATGATTTCATAACGGAAGCTAAGATGAAGACCGCGCAGAACATGTTGTCTTATTCAAAGTTCGGGATACTCGACATATCGATGTCGCTTGGGTATTCGTCACAGAGTGCGTTCTCTACCGTATTCAAGAATTACTGCGGCATGACGCCGAAGAAGTTCAGGGACCTAAACAGCGGAAAGATGCTATGAGACTGTCTTGATCTCGACTTCGTACGCGCCGTCGTCTTTCATATTGATAATAAGATAGGACCTGTCGGAACCGCCTCTCGGGATCGCGATGCTCCCGGGGTTCATGACGTGTATCTTTTTGTTCCCGAACGGCACGTCAACAAATTCATCCTTTGGGATATGGGAATGACCGTAAAGGACTATGTCGCAATTGTTCTCGGCTGCAGTATAGACAAGAGAGTCCAGCCGGTAATTTACCGACTGGACGTGTCCGTGAACGCATAGAAATCTGTGTCCCTTGAGACTGAATACGGCTCTTTCCTGAAGATCATCCGAAGAGTAGTAATCGCAGTTTCCCTTGATGAATACGCAGGGAACTTTGGGCGAGCCTATCCTCGTTTCAACTGTCTGCCTCGAATCCTCAAGGTCGCCTAGATGAATGAACATATCAGGCTTCTCTTTATCTGCGATCTTATACAGGATGCCGGAGTTGCCGTGTGAATCGCTTACGACGAGAATCTTCATATTTAGGATCAGTAAGAATAAGGTGAACTCTCGCGTTTTGCCCAGGGGTTAGTGATACCGAATTCTCCGCCCTTGGTGAGTTTCTTGCTGACGTGAAGCTTCTTGGATGTGTCGTAGTAGAACGACACGTCGGGTGCCTTATCAAGCTTATGGAGGTTCTTCTTGGAACTTAATCTCTCCTGCCTCTTCTTCTCTGACGCAACTATGACCGGCGGCAGTACGAAGAAAGCGATTATCGACAACAGATGCAGGAAGATAAGGAATATGAAGACGTTCGCAAATGTTCTCGAACCCACCGAACCCCGATAATCGTAACTTCTAAGAAATCCCCATGCCACGCCAAATAGGATGGGAGGAAGAACATACAATGTACTTCTGAAGCTCAAGCTCAACATCGAGATACGGTTTCCTATATTCTCGGCAATGTTATTAGCATTTACCCAGAACTTACCCTCGGGTATGACACCGCAGACTTCTCCGGTCTGACCGTTAACTGCAAACTGATAATTCATCTCGTTATAGGAAACGTTCAAAAACCATATGGGAAGCAGGCAGTATGTTACCTTGTAGTTCTTATAGTTGATCATCGTATATGCGGAGTTGTATGTGAATGCATCAACATCCTCGAACTGTACCTGCTCCGCGATGTCGTGACAGTAATTGTCGAGCCTTGTCTTGATTCGGTCGTACATGTCCTTCGGCTGCGCATCGTACTTCTCGGCAAGGAAACCCGGGAGATAGGACGGCTTGTAAGGAACAAGTTCGGAAAGATCGAAAGGCTCGCACGCCTCCATCAATCTGTCGGAGATCTTCCTCGATGCGTCAAAGGGAACATCTTTCAGCGAGAAGGAAACAACACCGTCAACAGGCACATCCATTGAGTGTGTATGAAGTCTCTCCTGCTTCTCTCTGTCGTAGTATCTGCTGCCGTCGACTATCTTGTGCGTCCATCCGCCGATGTCCATGCTGACATCAGCCGATACAAGCCAGAAGGGCACATAAACACCTGAGATCTTGTCGATGGTGGCATTAGTCTTAAAAGCAGACGGAACATGGGGCACACCGGAGATGTGCTCTAAGTACAGTCTCTTTGCATCTTCCTTCGTCTTCGAAAAGGGGATGATGGCATCAGGTCTGAACTGCCTTGTAAGCTTTCTTGTGACAAGGGTTGGAGATCCGCAGAAAGGGCACATGGTAGCCGATGTGTTGGAATCGGTTACTATCTGTGAACCGCAGGAATTACATACGATCTCGATATTGCCTCTGTCCTCATAATCAAGCTCGTCGTCTATGCCGTATTCCTGTTCGGGGTTATTGATGCCCAAAGAACCGTTCATCTCCATCGTTGCGGGGTTATAGACATTGCCGCAGATGTGACAGATCAGGGACTGGGTGTCGGCGTCATAATACAGGTTGCTTCCGCAACCCAGACACTTCTGCGCGTTACCTGACAAAGTGTTTCCAAAGTCGGCTTTGCCTACATCGAACAGGCTGTTTTCCTTATTGGGCTTGAACGGTGCATCTTTCTTCTCGGCAGAACCGAAAGGTGTGTTCAGATCATACTTCTTTTTCTCAAGATCCGGGATTACTTCGTCCTGATTAAATTCGGACGCTCTGCGGCGGACTATCTTGCCTCCGCCATTTCCATTCTCACTCATAACCAAATACCTCCCTCAAATTCCTTTGTTATTATACAACATGGCGTTTTGAAGTGCTATAATCATTGAGTTATTAGATTAATGTGAAAGAAGGTTTCTCATTATGGAAAAGAAGAATCTTGATTGGTCAAATCTGACATTCGGTTACACAAAGACCGACAAGCGTTTCGTCGCCAATTATACAAACGGCGCATGGGACAACGGAGCTTTGGTTGATGACGACATGATCGTCATGAGCGAGTGCGCCGGAGTTCTACAGTATGCGCAGACAGTTTTCGAAGGCCTTAAGGCATACGAGACAAAAGACGGTAAGATCGTAACTTTCCGTCCCGACCTTAACGCTCAGAGACTTCACGATTCTGCAGTACGTCTTGAGATTCCCCCCATCTCAGAGGAGATGTTCATAAGATCCGTTAAGGAGACCGTTGCTGCCAATGCTGCATGGGTTCCTCCGTACGGTTCCGGTGCATCACTTTACCTGAGACCTTATATCTTCGGAATCAACCCCGTTATCGGCGTTAAGCCTGCTGATGACTATCAGTACCGTATCTTCGCTACTCCCGTAGGCCCTTACTTCAAGGGTGGAGCAAAGCCTATCGTAGTTAAGATCTCTGACTTCGACCGTGCTGCTCCTCACGGAACAGGTAACATCAAGGCCGGCCTTAACTATGCCATGAGCCTTCATGCCATCGTTACAGCTCACAGCGAAGGATTTGCCGAGAACATCTACCTTGATCCTCAGACACGTACTAAGATCGAGGAGACAGGCGGAGCTAATCTGATCTTCACTGACGGTAACGGAACATTGATCGTACCTAAGTCAAACTCCATCCTTCCTTCCATCACGAGAAGGTCGCTCGTTTACGTTGCAGAGCACTACTGCGGCATGAAGATCGACGAGAGAGAGGTTACTCTCGAGGAAGTTATGGGCGGAGCATTCACAGAGGGCGGCCTTTGCGGTACCGCTGCCGTTATCTCGCCTCTTGGCAAGATCAACGATCACGGCAAGGAGTTCGAGTTCTCTAACGGCATGAGCGAGATGGGCCCGGTCATGACAAAGCTTCGTGAGACTTTGACGGGTATCCAGATGGGTACTGTCGAGGCACCTGAGGGCTGGATCGTAGAGATCGAGTGCTGATCTTAAAAAGGTGAAACGGAACGGGTGCATTACGCGCCCGTTTTTTATTTAAGAGGTAATTATGTGTAAAGTAAGTGTTTTTATCGCAGACGGAACAGAAGAGGTCGAGTGTCTCACCATCGTGGATCTTTTAAGACGCGCCGGTGTTGAAGTCAGGCTCGTATCCGTTATGGAGACGGAGAAGATCGTAAGTTCACACAAGGTTACGATCGAAGCTGACGGTAAGTTTGATACCGAGGATTTTTCTGACACGGATATGCTCTTCATTCCCGGCGGCATGCCCGGTACTAAGCATATGCTCGAGCACGACGGCCTTAAGGCTCTCGTTAAGAAGTTTGCGGATGAAGGCAAGATGCTCGGAGCTGTCTGTGCGGCCCCCTCAGTATTGGGTCAGGCAGGAGTTCTTGAGGGCAAGAAAGCAACCTGCTTCCCCGGATGGGAGGATAAGCTTAACTGTGGTGAGTACACGGGAGCACTCGTCGAGAGAGACGGCCTTGTCATCACGGGAAGAGGTCTTGGTGCCTGCATAGATGAGGGTATCGAGATCATAAGGATGCTTAAGGGTGATGAAGCTGCTTCAGACATAAAGAGCAGGATACAGCACGGAGATACCATTTAAGTGCAGTCTGACTTAAGATCAAAACTAACTGAAGAAAACGCGATAGTGGACGGTATTCTCGGCTCACTGTGCGTCAGTGTCCTGATCATCGGACTATATATAATGAAGTTCTATTTATATGGTCTTAGCATGGTCAACTTTCTTTGCACCAGATGGCAGGCGCATCAACTGGTAGTCAATTACTCGTACGGTTTTATCAAGAGAGCTTTTCTCGGTACGATAGTTGACCTGATAGTGCAAAGATCCGGTCTGTCATTTGTTAAAGTATTGATCTACTTCATGGATGTGGAGGAGTTGATCTTTGCCGTCTCGTTTATGGCATTCCTGCTCTATCTCATATTCCATTACAAAGACAAGAGATTGAACCTGATGGTGCTTATGTTCTTCTCCACCGGGATCATGTCATTTTACTTCATGGATTGGGGAGAGCCTGATCTTATAATGTTCTCCCTGACTTTACTGTCGGTACTTCTTATCATCAGACGCAAGGCCTTGTGGCTTGTTCCCGTGATGATGGTGACATGTGTGTTGATACATGAAGGTTTTGTTCTTCTGACATTTGCTACTGTTGTGGGGCTGTTATTCTACAGAGCCGTAAGTGAAGAGGATAAAGCAAGCAGGCATTACATGTTTGGTGTTCTTATTGCGACTTGCATCATATGCGGATGCCTGTTTTTCTATCTTTATTTCTTCACCAGCCGTGCGATCACGGTGCCTTCCGAGGTGATACTCGATAAATCTGCCACGCTTCTCGGTTTCCCTGAGACCTACAGAGGCGATCTTCTTTACACATACTACGGAGAAGGTGTTCCCGGCAGCGCGATGTGGGTGGACGGCGCTCCGACGATTGAGTTCTGGAGCAGGTTCCTGTCATTCATTGCAGCAATGGTCGCCTTGCTTCCGGTGCTTTATGGCAAGTGCAGGATATTGAAAGAAGCTCTTACAAAAGAGAAGAACAAATGGAAGAAACTATCATATGTTTTCCTGTCACTGCAATTTGTCCTGACACTTCTCATGGTTATCGTTCATACCGATCTTGGACGCTGGGTATGTGCGATCGTTTTACAGGTATTCCTTACCCTCTTTGCTCTTTACATGATCGGCGATAAGATCATCAAAGACGCATTTATCAAGACGGTAAAATGCAATGCGATAAGCCTGGCTTATGTATTGATCCTGTTCACCGTCTTTGCAGAACCCGATAAGCAGATGATATCGTACAGTATCTCGGAGTTTGTCTTTAATTTACTGAGCGTTTAGCGAATCGATGAATCGCATGAATGCCTCGCGGCCTTTGGCATTACGCTTATAGACGCCGGCACATTCTAAGATCTCAACAAAGGCAATTCCTGCTTCGTCTTTAATAACTGATAATATCTCATCAACTGATGCTCCCTCGTTCAACCGGGGGAGTATCTTATTACATGCCCATTCGGCATGCTTCGCGAGCGTCTCATCAGATGACAGATCTTCGTGAGCTTCTATGGCTTCGGCAAGATCCGAGAACTCCTTTTTAAGTCTTGCGGGCAGGATGGCAAGACCCATGACTTCGATAAGTCCGATGTTCTCTTTCTTAATGTGATGGTACTGAGCATGCGGATGGTAAACACCGAGCGGATGTTCGTCTGTCGTTATGTTATTGCGAAGAACCAGATCGAGCTCGAATGCACCGTCGGAATTCACACGTGCAATCGGTGTGATCGTGTTGTGCGGTTCGCCGTCCGTATCCGCAAGGATGAATGCTTCCTCGTCGGTGTAGTCTCTCCAGGCGTGAAGAATCATGTCTGCAAGATCTGCCATGCGTGATGCATTGGTTCCGGTAAGACGGATGACGGACATCGGCCATTTGATGATGCCTGCGGTTATGTCTTCGAATCCTCTGACCGTAAAAGTTGTCTCATACTTCGCGCGGGCCATGGGGAAGATGTAGTTTCCGCCCTGGAAGTGATCGTGCGACAGTATCGAACCTCCAACTATCGGAAGGTCCGCATTGGAGCCGATCATGTAGTGAGGGAACTGTGCAGTGAATGAAAGAAGCTTAATGAATGTCGATCGGTTTATCACCATTGGTATGTGTTTCTTGTTAAATACGATGCAGTGCTCGTTATAGTACACATAAGGAGAATACTGAAGGTAGTATTCATCTCCGTCCAATGTGACCGGTATGACTCGGTGGTTCTGTCTTGCCGGATGAGTCAACGTACCGCTGTATCCTTCGTTCTCAAGACAAAGAAGACACTTTGGATAAGACGATGACCCGGCTTTGCCTGCGGCCGCGATGTCCCTGGGATCCTTCTCTGGCTTACTCAGATTGATGGTTATATCTATGTCACCGTATTCCGTCGGTGACTTCCACTTGATGTCCTTGCGGATGCGGTCTGTCCTGATGTAATTAGTTGCCCTCGAGAAGTCATAATACCAGTCGGTAGCATCCTTGGATGAGACCTCGCGAATGGCGTCAAACATGCCCGTTACAACAGACGGCGGCGGAGTTATGATACCCATTAATTTGGTATCAAAAAGATCTTTCTGAACATTGGTAAGATCACCCTGCAAAGATATGAAATCTTCAAGGATGAGATGAAGTTCGCGCGGCTCGCCCGTGATCTTGGTATACACATATTCATCTGTTCCAAGGACCTCGAGAAGCCTGTTAACTGTATAGATCCTGTCCTCATCTTCGATGAGTCCGTTCGCGCAGCCGTAGTCTGTCAGTTCCGTAATAAGATAATTAATGTCTTTCATTTCCTGCCCCCGCAATTCTGTCAGATTACTCTAATTCCGCCGTATTTTCTTATCTTCAGAAGCTGACACGAGCCTTCCCCGAAGATGCTGTCCATTACGTCGCGGTAGTGTTCCGCATTCTCGTTATGGACAAAAGCCTGTATAGTTCCGGCGAACCCTCCGCCGTGGACGCGTGCCACCTCATCGTTGCCTAATATCGAATCGCTTACCGCAAGCGCGATCGATACATTCTGATGAGAAACATCGCTGTTTGTATAAACGTTCTGCAGATACTTGAATGAAGAGTCTCCTGACTTTCTGACTAGCTTAAGAAACTCAAAAAGATCTCCCTGCTGTAAAGCCCTGGCTTCAAGTCCCGCGCGCTTTGTCTCTTCTATGAAGTGTATTGCTCTTAATACTGCACGGTCGCCTGCCTGTTCGCGGAGCGCCGTTATGTTGTTAAGAACATCCTCGAGCGTGACAGGTCGTAGTGTATCGTGTCCCAATATCGATGCAACCTTTCTCATCTCGGAAGGGACAGCAGCGTATTCTGAAGTTAAGTCCGAGTGCGATCCCTTGGTATCCGTTATGCAAAGACTGTAACCTGTCCTGGCAAAATCAAAATCGACTCTTTCAACTTCCGGATTATCCGGAAACTTGAAATCGATGCGGACCATGTTGCCTACGGAACATGCCATCTGATCCATGAGTCCGCAAGGCTTTCCGAAGTAATCGTTCTCAGCGTACTGTCCTGCCTTCGCGATGGTGACCGCATCTATCTTCATGTCATTATAAAGCCCTGAGATAACGGTTCCGATGAGTACTTCGAATGCAGCTGAAGACGATAGTCCCGCACCGATAAGGACATCGCTCGTTACGTAAGCATCGAAGCCGCCGATCTTAAATCCGTGTGAAGAAAGATACGAAAGAACGCCTCTTATGAGTGCGGAAGCTTTTCCTTTCTCATTTTCCTTTAATGCAAGATCATCAAGTTTTACCGTAAACATCGGATACGTTCCGGACACAATTCTCACGGCAGGGGAGGAGGATCTTCTAACCACTGCTATCGCGTCGCGGTTTATGGATGCCGCCAGTACTTCGCCGTGCTGATGGTCCGTGTGGTTGCCGCCAACCTCGGTCCTTCCGGGAGCCGAGTAAACCTCGATGCCGCCTTCGTTTCCGAACTTACTCTCGAAAACCTTAACTGCATCCGAATAGCGCTCAGGCTGCTTAGCCGCCCATGCGCTGTCGATATATATATCCTCAAAATTAATCCCGGAAAACATCCTTACCCTCCAATGCAACTTCGATATGATTGATGATACATCCCGTTTTGAAGGCGGACCAATGCGCATACTGCACAACAAATGGAAACCAAATTTGTAAAAACAGTTTCCGCGATAACTGTTACCATATAACCAGGAAACTCTAATTTAAAATCGAGTTTCCTGATGGGGGTTCCTTAAATGCAAGACGACCAGAAGCTCGACATATTAAGATCAACGATCACAGTCTTCAACAAGAAGGGCCTGAAACTTACGATGGATGACATCGCTGAATACATGGGGATCTCGAAGAAGACGATATATAAGTACTTTAACAGCAAAGAAGAGATCTTTAACAAGATAGTGGATTACATATTCGACGGCATAAAGAAACGCGAACAGGAGATATTAAGCGAAGAAGGGTTAAGCCTTGAACAGAGAACCAGGAAACTTCTCGCAGCATTCCCCGAGAGCTACACGGAGATAGACTTCACGAAGTTAGGCGGCCTTAAGGACAAATACCCGAAGATCTACAGGAAGATGAAGAGAAGACTTGAGTCAGGATGGGAACCGACACTCGAGCTTCTCGAGCAGGGGAAAGCACAGGGGTTATACAGGAAGGATGCAGACTTTAGGATATTCAAGATAATGATGGATGCATCGGTCGCGAGGTTCTTTGAAACGGACACACTAAGGAAGAGCGGCATACCGTACATAGATGCACTTAATCAGGTAGTAGACATTTTATTAAGCGGAATAAGAATCTAATAAGCAACATTGGGGGCAGGGCAATGGAAAGATCAGAATCAGTATACGGCAATACACATAAGGCATCTACGATAAGAAAAGCGAACAGGAGCAAGGAAAAATACATAAGGAAATTCGGTGATGATTCGGAAGCGAATTACTCTGCCGAGATCACTGAGAATAAGTATGTCGGAGACCTTCTCGGAATAAAGAATGTGGAGATAGGAAAGTCCGCTCCCGGAACCTGCAAGGGCTTTGATGTTGATAACGGCATCATCGTAGGAAACATCAGAATGGGATTCGGTCACTACAGGATATCCATGGCGATGGCAAGTGCCGCTCATTCAATGGGGCTTACCCCTTATTGGATGGATCTCAACTCCTATCCCGAGACGACATGTACCAAGGTCATCTCCACGCAGAACGACCTGTACTCCATGGGTTCACGTATCTCACAAAGAGATCCGCTTTTTAACAAACTTGTATGGGAACCCATAAACTATACCGGTTTTAAGAAGTTATCCTATAACGCACCGGACCAGAAGAATGCGGAACTGATGGCGCCTGTGTTCAAGAATGTACCGAATGAGATACCGGTTATCGGTACACATGTGTGGCCCGCACAGGCTGCAATTCACGCGGGCATGAAGTATGTCGTGAATACCATTCCCGATAACTGGCCGATGGCTTTGCATTTCGCTGAGGGTGCAGTGCACACGATACAGTGCCACTTCGCCTGTCAGGGCTACAGGACCATGAACGGCATGTCGGGGAACAAGGTTCTTAACTCCATGCCCCAGGACAGCATAATCTACACAGGCCACTACATCGATGATGAACTCGTGAAGAATATCGAGGAAGACAACAAGGCACGTCTTATTCGTAAAGAAACGGGCAAGCCCATGAGATTCCTTCTTACAATCGGAGGCGCAGGAGCCCAGAAGGAGATCTTCGCTGCCATCATCAACGAATTGCTTCCTGACATAAACAGCGGTAAGGCAGCGCTTTACGTTAACATCGGAGATTACATGAATGTCTGGGAGGACTTAAGAAGGCTCGCACCCGGAATGGATCTTCACACAAAGACTCACTTTAATAACTGGGAAGAAACGAAGAAGTTCTGTGCGGATGCACTGACGGGTGAGGTGGAAGGAATCCATGTCTTCTGTCACGAGAACATCTTTGAAGCGGTGTATGCGACCAACCTTCTCATGAGGTCCTGCGATGTGCTGGTTACCAAGCCTTCGGAACTTGCTTTCTATCCCGTTCCGAAGCTCTTCATAAAGAGGATCGGCGGACATGAGCAGTGGAGTGCGATCCATTCTGCCGAGATGGGTGACGGGACGCTCGAGTGCAGGGATATCCCGCATACTTTGCAGATGGCAAGACTCTTCCTCGAAGATGACGTAACGCTTAAGAATATGTGCGATGCGATCGACCTTAACAAGAAACTCGGTCTTTATAACGGAGCTTACAACGCGGTCAGGATCGCTCTGGATCTTAAGAAGGGGGGAAGCTTATGAGACTTTCGCTTAAGGAGAAGATAGCTTACGGCTTAGGTGCCGTAGGTAAAGACATGGTCTACATGCTCTCGGCGAGCTATGTGCTTTACTACTTCCAGGACGTACTCGGGGTGTCTGCGATCGCGATGGGAATCATACTTCTTGTTGCGAGAGTTTTCGACGCCTTTAATGATCCCATCATGGGTGTTGTCGTCGCGAAGACGAAGACGCGCTGGGGTAAGTTCCGTCCCTGGCTCATGATAGGAACAGTGACAAATGCCGTCGTTCTCGTCGCGATGTTCTCGGCTCCGCCCTCGCTTGACGGCGCAGGGTTAGTGGCATATGCGGCGGTAACTTATATCGTCTGGGGCGTGACTTATACGATGATGGACATACCTTACTGGTCCATGATCCCTGCATTTACGGAAGGCGGTAAGGAAAGAGAAGGCCTGACGACTCTTGCAAGATCGGCAGCAGGTGTGGGCTCTGCCATAGTTACCATTCTTACGGTTATGTGCGTTGCCATGCTGGGTAATGCTTTTGCTTCGTCCGGCAAGGACACGATAACCAATACTTATTCATCGGATGACATGAATTACCTTCTGTATATCGTTAAGACGGATGAAGGCGGTTACGCGACACCTGATGTGATCGAATTTGAAGATACCGCTGACATTGATGTTACCGTAACCGGAACCGACAAGATCTTCGACGGCATCATTGACGTTACTTCCGATAATGCCAACGTAACCATAACGATCGACGGAATGGAGATCACCGACGGCTATGCCGAGTTTGTAAAGGGTGACATCATAACGGATGAAGAAGGCAACGAGATCGGGACGGTTGATACGGATCCGGTCCTCGTTCTTTATGTTAATTCAGATATTTATGAGACGATCGAACAGAGTAATTCGATAAAGGCGGATGTGATGATGGAGTCAACTCTTGAAGTCGAGAGAGTGGGCTTTAAGTATTTCTCATTCATAATCGGCGGTCTGTTCGTTCTGTTCATAACGATCACCTGCGTGTTCATCAAGGAGAAGTCTTCCGTTGATCTTAAGACCGCATCGGTCGGACAGATGTTCAAGGCTCTCGTTCAAAACGATCAGGCGATGACGATAGTTATCACGATCGTACTTGTTAACACGGCCGTCTACATAACATCGAATCTTCTTATCTACTTCTTTAAGTACGATCTTGCAGGATCGGATTGGCAGACAAACTACACTTTGTTTAACACCTTCTCGGGCGGAATGCAGATCATTTCCATGATGCTCTTCTTCCCGGTATTAAGAAGGATTTTTAACACATTGCAGGTATTCTACATTTGCATCGGCTCGGCCGTTGCAGGATATCTCATTCTCCTTGCGATGTCTCTTGCGGGAGTAAAGAATGTCTTTGCATTCTTCGTTCCGTGCTTCTTCATAATGGCAGCAGTCGGAATGCTTAATGTAGTAGTAACGATCTTCCTTGCAAACACCGTTGACTACGGACACTTAAAGAACAACAGAAGGGATGAGTCGGTCATCTTCTCGATGCAGACTTTTGTCGTTAAGCTCGCTTCGGGAATCGCGGCTCTGGTTGCATCGATAAGCCTCGCAGTCTTTAACATTCAGGAAGACTCGGAGATCTCAGGTTCATACTCTGCTGTCATCGACTACATCGAGAGCATAAAGGTTGCAACGACAGAGTCGATCGGTTCGGGCTCCGTAATAGGACTTCGTCTTGTAATGACCATCACTCCTATCGTCGCACTCATAATTGCAGTCATCATATTTAAGAACAGGTACATTCTCACGGATAAGAAACTGTCTGAGATATCCTCCAGATTGAGGTTAAGGGAGAACTGATATGATCAGCGTAAACGGCAAACTGTTTGTCCTTGATACGGGTAACACGACATATGCATTCCGCATCATGCCGTCGGGGCATCTTGAGCATCTTTACTACGGAAGGAAGATACATCTTGATGACGATGACGGCATAAAGGAGCAGTATGAATTCGCACCCGGCAATTCGAGTGTTTACGATGAGGGCGATCCTTCATTCTCACTCGAGGACATCAAGCTTGAGATAAGCTTCACGGGTAAAGGTGACGTGCGTGAGCCTTTCATGGAACTTGTTAATCCTGACGGCAGCCGCACTTCTGATTTCACTTACAGTTCCCATAAGATAACGAAGGGTAAGACAAGGGAGGATGACATCCCCGGTTCTTACGGTGAGGACGCCGATGTCCTGACGGTAACCCTTAAAGACAAAGAGAATAACTTAACGCTTGATCTTATCTATACGGTCTTTGATGATTGTGATGTCATCACGCGCTCGTGCGTGCTTACAAACGACGGCGAAGAAGCAGTATCTGTATTGAGGCTCATGAGCCTGCAGCTTGACATGGATCCGGGTGATTACTCATTCATCTCGTTTAACGGAACGTGGACGCGCGAGATGGGAAAGAATATCCGGAAGGTCGGTGCCGCGAAGCTTGTTAATTCATCTTCTACAGGGTCATCGTCAAGCCGTGCCAACCCGTTCGTGATGCTGGGTAAAGGCGCTTTCGACGAGGACTTCGGTGAGGTATACGGGATCAATCTTATCTACAGCGGCAACCACTATACATGCGTCGAGAAAAATCCTTACGATAAGGTGAGGCTTGTTACGGGGATAAACCCGCAGGGCTTTTCCTGGAAACTTGAGAAAGGAGAGTCCTTCAGAAGCCCTGAAGCCGTAATGACTTATTCGCGTTCGGGCTGCAACACGATGAGCCACAATATGCACGACTTCGTTAACGCGCATATCGTAAGCGGAGCGTGGAAGGACAGACTTCGGCCGGTCCTGATAAATTCCTGGGAGGCTTCGTACTTCAACATAAGCGAGCGGAGACTTCTCCGTCTTGCTTCAAAAGCGCGAAAAGCCGGGGTCGAACTGTTCGTCATGGATGACGGCTGGTTCAAAGGAAGAAATGACGATACGTCATCTCTGGGCGACTGGGTCCCTGACAAAAAGAAGCTTCCCCGCGGCATCAAAGGCATCTGCGATAAGATCCGCAAGATGGGGCTTGAGTTTGGTATCTGGGTGGAGCCCGAGATGATAAGCGAGAGGTCGGATCTTTACCGCGAGCATCCCGACTGGGCGATGAGGATACCGGGTAAGGCACACTCAACGGGGCGCAATCAGATGATGCTCGATCTTACAAGGAAAGAGGTTCAGGATTACGTCATTGATGCGATGAGTAATGTCTTCTCGTCAGCGGATATCTCTTACGTGAAATGGGATTACAACAGAAATTTCACCGATGTTTATTCAACGTCTTTACCTAAGGACAGACAGGGCGAGGCGGCACACAGATACATACTCGGTCTGTACCGCGTGATGAATGCGCTAACGGCGAAGTTCCCCGATATTCTCTTTGAAGGATGTGCTTCGGGAGGAAACAGATTTGACCTCGGCATACTGTCCTACTTCCCGCAGATATGGGCTTCGGATGATACCGATGCTTATCAGAGAGGAAAGATACAAAACGGATACTCATACGCATATCCGCAGTCGGCTTATACATGTCACGTATCTGATGTACCTAATCATCAGACGGTCAGAAGAACTCCTCTTGATACGAGATTTAATGTCGCTGCTTTCGGAGTGTTGGGTTACGAGTGTAATCTTCAGGACTTAAGCAAAAAGGAATTTGCTGAAGTAAAAGAGCAGATTGAATTCTATAAGCAAAACAGAAAACTTTTGCAGCACGGAAGGTTCTGGCGCAAGAGTTCTTTTGATGACGGTGATGTCTTGTCATGGACGATAAGTTCGAAGGACAAAAGCGAGGCGGTATCGATACTCATGCAGGGGCTTTGCACGCCGAACACTCACCTTAACATCCTGTATCCGCGCGGGTTAAACGGAGACTGGAAGTATCACATCGGCAACATACGACACTCTTATGACGTGCGTATTCTCGGAGGTCTTATCAACACGGCAACTCCGTTCCATGTAAAGCCGGACGGATTCGTTCACGGCATTATCGCGAAGTTCATGAAGATGAACTATGAGAGCGAATCTCACGATATGTACGGAGACGCGATGATGTACGCGGGCGTGCACCTGAGCCCCAAGTTCGCTGCACTCGGGATGAATGAGAACATAAGATTATTCCGGGACTTTGCCTCGCGTCTTTATGAGATAAAGAAAGCCGGTTAGGACTTACTCTTCGATTACGACATCATCAGAACCGATCGAGAATGAGAGGTTCTGCCAGTCTGATCTGTGGATCGCGAAGTTCACCGTGACGGTAGCGCCGGCGCTTAACGTACCCGTTGAACCTGCGGTGATTATGCATCTGTCGTCTTCGAATTCGCCGCTTGTTCCGCTTACATCGGAGTACTGTCCTGATGATGTCGTCATGCCTGCATGATAGCAGTCGAATACGAGACTTCCCGTGTCATCGATAAGAAATGCGATGCGGATGTCGGAAAGGCTGATGCCCGAGTCGCTTTCATTCGTGATGTTCATCGAACCTGAGACTGAATTGCCGCCGTTGCTGTCGTAGCTGACGCTTACGGAGATGTCGTCGTTCGATACGCTTCCTGATGAAGCTCCCCCTGAGTTGTCAGAATTGCCGTCTTCACCGGAATCTGAACCTGAGACGGGAACAACGCTTGCTCCTGCTCCGCTGCCGTCTTCGGAAGGTTCGCTACCGTAAACAAGCACACCGTTCTCGTAAAGACCTAATGACATGCCGTCGCCGTTTGAAAGACCTGCGTATGAGAAATCGTTGGAATCATCCCATATACCCGAGGGGCCGATAAGTCTTGTCTGTACTTCAGACTGATGCTGTGACTGTCCTCCGGGATAGAGACCGCCGTCATCATAAACGATGGACAGATAGTAGATATGGTTCTCTTCGTTCCATACCTTCAAACCGTCAACGTTGCCGGACTGCACATAGTT
>JAGDCV010000102.1 GCA_017958365.1 Clostridiales bacterium | reverse complement strand
GATGATCAGGCGTAATTCCGAAGGCAACGGGTTTACTTTCTACCACTATATGCTGGACCTCACGTGCGGACCCTGCATCTATAAGAGGATCTCGGGCTGCGGCGCAGGAACCGAATATGTTGCCGTAACGCCCTGGGGCGACTTGTTCCCGTGCCATCAGTTCGTAGGTGACGATAAGTTTAAACTCGGAGATATCTTTAACGGATTGACGGAAGAAGGCAAGAACACGAGCCACGAATTCGCACAGGTCAACTGCTATACAAGAGAAGGCTGCAAGGACTGCTGGGCTAAGCTTTACTGCTCAGGCGGCTGTGCTGCCAACGCTTACCACGCAGGCGGCGACATCAAGGAGATCTATGACTACGGATGCAGACTCTTCCGCAAGAGGATCGAGTGTGCCCTCGCGGTAAGGCTTTCAGACCTGAAAGAGGAAGACATCTATGTACCTGACTCTGACTCTTAACCCCTCTATCGACTGCTACGGGCAGCTTAAAGAGGGCGCGGACCTTGTTTCAGGCAACGGCACTTCACCTGCAACCAACCGCCTTACGGGGCAAAGCTTCGAGGTCGGCGGCAAGGGCATTAACGTCGCGAAGATCCTTAACCGCCTTACTGAAAAGGACGTTTGCGCTTCGGGATTCACGGCTTCTTTTACGGGAAGCGAGGTAATCCGTGACATCGAGAGCGAAGGAATAAAGACAGCTTTTATAGATGTTCCGGGAAGCACCAGGATCAACTTCAAGATAACGGACGGACATGGAAACGAGACCGAGATAAACGGTCCCGGACCTGCTGTTTGTCATGATGACGTCATGCATCTGATATCTTTGCTGTCGGGGCTTAAGTACGACACTCTGTTCATAAGCGGCTCGATGCCGTCCTCCCTTGATGTTGACACATACCATGAGATTGCTTCATCGGCTCTTAATAACGAACCGGGCTTGAGGCTCATATTAGACTTTGAAGGAGAAGCGCTTCTTAGGTGTCTTCCCTTAAACCCCTTCCTTATCAAGCCGAATACGGCCGAGCTTTCCGCACTTACGGGAAAGACACTAACGGATGATTCTTCAGAAGATGATATTAAGGAAGCCGCTTTAATGCTTGCTCAGCAGGGTGCATCTAACGTACTTATTTCCGCAGGTGCAAACGGTGCATATCTCCTTACTTCAAGAGGCGATTTCCATCACGTTCCGGGTATCAGGGGTGAGGTTGTAAGCACCATAGGTGCAGGAGATACCATGCTCGCTTCTTTCGTCCATGCAATCGATAAAGGCATGGACATAAGGGCTTCATTGGAGTTCTCGAATAAGTGCGCAGCGCTTGCGGCTTTCACAGCCGGCCTTCCTGACGAAAAGGCACTTTCCAATATCAATTAAAGTATTCTCATTATCCAGCAGCCGTTCATCTGTGGCGCCAGTGTATCAAAAGTCCACGTAGCGGCCGTTCTTGCAGGACTTCCGGGATCTCTTATCTCATAGCCCGAGTCTGTCTTACCGACAATTATCACGAACTGAACCGTGTTAGTGAAGTCACCCGGGCCCATCAGGCACATAACGATGTTGCCTACATCAAGATTCCTGTCTATTCGGTCCTGATCTGCAGTTATGGGGGTAACGTCGATTCCCAATCCGATCGCACCTTCGGTCATGAGCATCCAGTCGGTTCCGCCGTCTATCATGAAGCCGTTATTCTCGGCGTAAGCTGCCATCCAGGCGGGATTCAAGTCACTGTTATTAAGAAGGTACGAGGCCGCCATCGAAAGCGCGGTAGGGCCTCCTCCCGTTATTCCCAATACATTTCCGCCGTAAGACTTATAGCCCCACCTTATATCGTACTGATAGTACTCGGGCATCCTTAAAGAACTGTAATCGGAAGAAACATCTACGGTTCCCGGATAGTCGGGAGAATCCTGAGTTCCGATACTCTCGGGATAATGAAGGACAAAATCCAAAGTCTCATGGTTACTCATGAGGAGATTAACTATTTCTACAGGATATGAGAACGGATCGATGCCGTGATCTGCCGCATACTGATCTATGACGGCCTGACAATCGGACGGCGTCGATAAAGGATAAGACGAGTAATCCTCTCCTGACGGGATTTCCTGCCCTGATTGTTCAGTCACATCTGAAGTGCCTGTTTCAAGGGGGGTAAGCACGGCGGCACCGGACGGGATCGATTCTAGAGGCTCCGTCTCCCCCGCATCTGCCTTATTGCCCCTTATATAAAGGAGTACACCTGCTGCCGCCACTAGCAACAGTAGGGCCACACCCGCTATAATGATCTTTATCTTACCGTTAAAAGCCATAAAGTAATTATATATTAAAAAGCTCCGGGCAATAACCCGGAGCTTTATTAACAGTCAATTATCGACTATAAGATCAGGAAACTACAGCTGTCTGGTTGAACAGAGGCTCTGAACCTGTCTCATCAGTAGCACCAAGGATGTAGTATGTACCTGCATCAAGACCGGAATCGTCTACATACTGGAACTCATAGAAGTATCCGTTTGAATACTCGGAAGGAGTGATTGTTGCGGAATAAACGAGCTCAGCGTTGTCAGCGTTTCCGTTAGCAGAGTAGTATACCTCGTAGTAAACAGGCATATATGCGAATGTATCCTCATCGATAACACCGCATGTGAACTCGATGATCGTCTCATCTGTTGAGTACTCACCGGAACCCATACCGTATCCTGTACCATCAGAGTAAGAATACCAGTACTCATCAATACCTGTGCTCCAAGCCTCAGATACGCTGCCGCTTACAACAGGAACAGGTGTAGCGGATGAAGTACCGTTGATAACTTCACATGTATCATCTGCAAGAACGTTACCTGCTGTGTCATAAACGATACACTCGTATGTACCCTCAATGAGGTAACCGTCAGCAGTTGTCTCAGCACCCGGATCATAAGAAGAACCATAGTAGCTCTCGATCCAAGCGCCCATATCTGTGCATGTATCACTTGTGTAAACAAGCTCGCCATCGAGATAGAACTCATAGTAGAATTCCCACTCTACAGTCTGACCGTCAGCGCCGGGGATGATGTCAAGCTCGATTGTGTAAGGATCGTAGTAAACGCCGTCCTCAGAATACCACCACTCCGTGTAGTCGATGAGATCAGCAAGAGGAGGTGTGAACTCGAAGTCAAAAGCATCGAGGTAGAACTGATAAAGATCAGAAACCTTATCACCCTCAGAGTCATCAACGAGCCACTCGTCATCCTCGAGAACGAACTCGATTGTCTGTGTTACAGACTGAGTGTCACCGCTGCCCAAAGCAGAAACGAATGCGTCGATGTCGCCGCCTTCACTGGAAACGCTCTCGTAGATAGCATCATAATCAGCGAAAGTAAACGTGATGTCTACGCTAGCCTCGCCGTTCTTCTTAGAAGACTCAACGGACTCCTCATCGATCTCATAAGAGAATGAGCTCTCGATAGCGCCGCAGATTGCATCGTAATCTGCACCGTAAGCATCAGCTGAGTGATCCATGAAGCTCTCGAGATTCTCAGAGAAATCATCGCTGGGATCATTAACGAGACTCAGGATATCGCTTGCCTTAAACTTCGTAATAGCAGTTGCATAATCTTCTGCTACATCAAGAACAGCATCGTCATCCTTGTCCAACATAGCGCATCCTGTGAGGGAAGCGATCATTGAAACGCAGATTGCAGAAGCTGTCAACTTTCTTAAATCGACCTTCATAAATAATCCTCCATTCGATTTAACATTTATTAAAATGCTGAATAACATTATAAAGGAAAATTTAATAAAAGTCCATTAAATGAAGAAGCTCCGGGAAACCCGGAGCTTCAGATTATTCCAGTAAAAAATCAGACTTATCAGTTAGTTTCTACTGTACATGTCTCGTCAGCAAGAACATTACCGTCCATGTCGTACATTACGCATCTGTACTCACCGGGGATAAGGTTTCCGTTAGAGTCAACCTGAGCGTTGTCATCATACCAAGGACCATAGTAAGCCTCGATCCAGTGACCCTGGTCTGTGCATGCATCACTTGTGAAGATGAGCTCGCCGTCGAGATAGTACTCATACCAGAACTCATAAGGAACATAAGAACCCGGATCTGTTGTGATGATATCAAGCTCGATCTCAGAGAAGTTGGTGTATACGCCGTTATCGGAGTAATACCACTCTGTGTAATCGATGGCATCCTGCATTGTCAAGCCGTTGCTGAAGTCTTCGTTGAGAACAGTACATGTGGAATCAGCAAGAACGTTGCCTGACAGATCGTAGATGATACAACGATAGTCGCCTGCTACGAGGTAGCCGTTCTCCATCTCGGCTGCGTCATCATAGTAAGGGCCATAGTAAGCCTCGATCCAGTAACCCTGGTCTGTGCATGTACCGCTTGTGTAGATGAGGTTGCCGTCACGATAGTACTCGTAGTAGAACTCCCATGTAATTGAAGTGCCGTCACCTTCCAACGGAATGATATCAAGTTCGATCTCATCGAAGTTGGTGTAAACACCGCTGTCAGAGTAGTACCACTCTGTGTAATCGATGTAGTCAGCAAGAGGAGGTGTGAAAGTAAGATCGAAAGCATCAATGTAGAAAGCATAAACCTTCTGAAGATCCTTGCCGTCCTTATCCTCTACGAGCCACTCCTCGTCCTCAAGAACGAGCTCAAGAGTAATGGAGATCTCGTTAGTCTCTGCATCATCTGCCTTAAGAGCATCGACGAATGCATCAACATCACCGCCGTCATTTGTAACGTCATCATAAACTGCATCATAATCAACTACAGAGTATGTAACGTTAACGCTAGCCTCAGCATTCTTCTTTGAAGACTCAACAGACTCTTCATCGATCTCATAAGAGAGTGTGCTTGCGATAGCGTTGCAGATAGCCTCATAGTCGTCTCCGTATGTAGCAGCATCTGTGTCTACGAAGTCTGTGAGCTCATCTTCGATATCGTCTCCGTCAACCAAGAGCTCAACGATATCTCCTACTTTTACCTTAGTAACTGCAGTTGCATAATCTTCTGCAACAGCAAGAACCGCCTCATCATCCTTATCGAACAGTGCACATCCGCTTAATGAAGCGAGCATTGTAAGAGAAAGAGTTGCAGCAGTTAACTTTCTGAAATTCATTTTAATCTCCTCCATCCAATGATTTTGGTATTTGTAAAAATACCTTAATCATTATAAATGAGGATGAGTAAAAAGTCTATTAAGCATTAGTTAAGAAAACAGATGAAGGATATCTCTCCGTTCTTCCAAAAAGCCTTGATACTGCCGTTATACTGACGGCAGATATTATCAGCTATCGACAGGCCGATACCGTAACCGCCCTTATCGATATTATGGGATTTGTCCTCCCTGTAGAAACGGTCAAAGAACTTGTTATAGTCTACGTTTCCGCCGTCCTTATAACTGTTTATTACCGTCAGTTTGACTGAGCCCTTTCGAGGCTGTATTAGATCGACCTTGACGGAGCCGCCTTCATCACAATACTTGATGGCGTTATCGACCAGGATCGTCGTAAGCTGCATTATCTTGCTCGCATCAGCCTTCATGGAGACTTCCGGAACTATGTTGGTCGTAAGGGCAAGTCCTTCCTGCGCAGCCACGGGCTCAAAGGTCTTCGTTGAACTCTCGACGACGGAAGAGACATCGATCTGGGATAACTCGGTCTTATCCTCAAGCTCCTGCGCCTTCGATATCATTACCAGGTTCTGTATGAGTCCGTTTAAGTGATCTATCTGCTTCATGGTGGACTGCGACCACTCGTCCTCACCGTTTAGCATCTGGCTCATCTCGGTATTGGCACGGATAACGGCAAGCGGAGTCTTAAGCTCATGGCTTGCATTCGTTATGAAGTCCTTCTGCTTCTCTGCATTCTCCACTTCAGATGCAACAACAAGGTGTGAGAAATGCACTACCAGGATGTACGTTACCGCAAGACCTGATGTACAGACGATAAAAGCAATGTACAGAAGTCTTGCAAGAGCATTCGACTCGGCGGTCGCATCCATAAATGCAACCACCTGACCTTCGGGTGTTATCACGCTCTTATAGAAGATCTTTCCCGAGCGTCCGTAGCCCTCTTCCGAAGTATCTATCGAGGTGCTTACGTCAACAAGATACTGTTCTCTTGCCTTGTTATATACGCCGCTTATCCTAAGAGGGGTTCCGTCAACATCGTAGTTGATGACCCAGAATCCTGATGTGTCACGCATATTCGCGATCATAAGCTCATCGAACGGGATATCATCTTCAAAGCTCTCCTCGAGATCAGGACGCAGCAGGTTTCCTTCGTCGTCAACGATGGAATTGAGATACGCCCTTATCGTATTTCTCGTAACGACGAAGTTTGCAAGCCAAATGGAGCCGCCTATGAAGAACATGGCAAGAAACAAAGCCATCATCGAGATGGCAATAAAGCGCCTTCGTAACTTCTCGATCGTACGGTTATTCATGTGTACAGGGAGAAGCTGCCGCCCTTTTCGCCCAGGATGGCGACGGGGGATGCTACCGCTCTTAACTTGTTCTTAAGGTACGCGATGTAAAGCCAGACCGTGTCCTCGCTCGAGCCCTCCTCGTTCTTCCAGACGCGCTCTATCAGAGCTTCCGTCGTTAGAGGCGTACCCGCGTTCGCCATGAGTTCGCGCATGAGTTCGTACTCTTTTATCGAGAGGCGCACGGTATTGCCGGACGAAAGCGAGAGGTCGCTGCCGTTTAGAGTAAGGTCGGCAAACTTGATGATGTCTGATGTGTAGTCCCCGCCTCTTCTTATGAGGGCCCTTACCCTTGCAAGGAGCTCTTTCATGGCAAATGGCTTGGGCACGTAATCGTCGGCACCTGCGTCGAGGCCCGCGACTCTGTCATCAACGTCAGCCTTTGCCGTAAGGAGCATAACGGGTGTCATTATCTTCTTGTTGCGCACTTCCCTTAATACGGAGATCCCGTCCATGCCGGGCATCATTATGTCTAATATGATGGCGTCGTATCCGGTCTTAAGGATGAGGTCGAACGCCTCCACTCCGTCGTAAGCCGAATCGACTTCGTATCCTTCATGTGTCAATAAAACACTTACGGCGCGGTTAAGATCTCTTGTATCTTCCGCAAGTAATATCTTCATCTTACAGTTCTCCAAAAATCATGTTGCGTATGGTCTGCATGGAGACATCGGTAGAGGCAAGCTCGTCGGCACACCTTTTAAGCTCTGCCGTGATAAGCTCCTTGTTGCCCTTGATGTCCTTCTTGTACTTGATGTCGTGCTCGAGAGCCGCCCACATATCCATGGATATGGTCCTTATCTGTATCTCTGCAAGGTAGCCGTCCTCGTTCTTGACTATCATGTGATAGCTTCTGTAACCGTTGGGCTTGGCGTTGTAGATATAATCCCTCTCCTCGACCACTTTAAATATAGAAAGACCACGCAATGCATCTCTTACCTTATAGACATCATCAATGAAAGTGCAAATTATGCGCACGCCGATGGTGTCGTGAATGTAGTTAATGATGTTATACGGGGTGGGCTTGATACCCTTCTTGGAACACTTCTCTATAATGCTCTCCTCGCTCTTAAGTCTCGTCATCGTGTGGTCGATGATGTTCGTCTTATATGCAGCCTCGAGCTTTATCTCCATCTGCCCTATCTCTGATTCAAGAACACTGATGAAAGAGAGTATGTTCTCATAATGTTCACCGAATATAGTTTCCATATAAATATAATAACACCTCTTCCGTGTGGAAGAGGTGCAAAATTAGGTCATTTTCTGCGTAATTATTACTGTATGTACGTTAAGAACTGCGATGCGAGAACTACCGTAACGAGTGCTATCGGGTAAGTCGCAGCATAAGCAGAAGCAACGTTTGAAGTACCCGTGGACTGGATCAAAGCACCGAGAGCAGGTGTACTTGTCATACCGCCCGTGATGGAACCCAGATTATTGAGAAGCGAGAGCTTGAGCACGTACTTCGCGAAAAGGAATCCTGCGAACAGCGGAACGATCGTGATGAGTGCGCCCCACAGGAACAGAAGACCGCCGTAAACCTTGAGCGTATCTACGAAAGCGGCACCACCCTCGATACCTGCACCGATAAGGAAGAGTACGAGACCGAACTCCTGGAAGATCGAGAGAAGGTGCTCCTTAACCTTGAGTGACAGATGGCCGATGTGACCGAAGTGACCGAAGATCAAACCCATGATCAAAGGTCCGCCCGTAGCGCCGAGGCTGAATGAAGATCCGCCCGGAAGAGGGATCGTGATGCTGCCGAGGATAAGACCTACCATAACAGTAAGAGCGAACGCTCCGCATCCGAACTTATCGAGAGTAAACAGCTTGGTTGAGATAGACTTCTCACCGTCGTAATCACCGACAGGAGCAAGCAATGATCTCTCGTGATCCATGTTAGCCTTCAAAAGTCTCGGTACGATCTGAACGAACAGAACAACACCGATAACGCCGAACGGATAAGCAACAGCATGTCCGACCGCGATCTCACTGTAGAACTCGCTTCCCTCAAGTGCTCCCTGTGCAGCTGCAAAAGCGGGTGTACTTGTCAGGGAACCTGACATGAGTCCAACAGCCATGGCAGAAGTCATCTTAGGAACAAGGATAGTGATAAGAGCTGTTACGAGGCTTCCCGATAAGATGATCAGAAGTCCGAGCAATATGTAGGACTTCGCATTCTTCTTAAGGTTCTTGAAGAATGTAGGACCTGCAATAAGACCAACAGAAGTAACGAACAGAATAAGACCGACATTCTGTATGATCTTAAACCAGGTATCTATCGTGCCGACCTTCTCTGCCCAGCCTGCGATACTTCCTTCGTGACCTTCGTAACCTACGAGGACACCCTTAAAATGACCGAATACCAAAGCTACGATAAAAATAGCTGCCGTACCAAGGGAAACTCCCTTAATATCGATCTTTCCAATGAGATAACCGATAAAGATTATCGCGAACATAAAGAAGAGTGCCAAAGATGTTCCCTTTATGCTGAAAAGGTACTGTCCGGCCACTTCAAAAAACTTAACGGAAAAGCCGCCAAAATCCATAACTCACACACCCCGCTTTTTAATTAAATAAAGAATAAAAGCCGCAAATGTTATAAATGATTTAATACGGCTTGTCAATTATCTAATGAACCTAACCGCGCTTAATCATGGATAGTACTTTAGCTCAAGGCGCTGATGCAGACCAATTCTTGTTGTACAGGATTTGTACGGGAAATGCTCGATTTTGGTACAAAAAAGTGTACAAACAGCGGAATGTGCACTTTTTCGTACCATATATGCTTGTTTTCGTGTACAAAATCGGCACGTTTGTCGATACCGGTTGTACGTAGCGGGAAGCTGCAGCTATCATTCAATCACTCAATTATAATCTCTGCACACTCCACAACTTAATCATGGAATCAACCCAAAACGATTTCCGTCATATCATCACATGTGGGAAGGCCTAATTCTTCGCAGCGATCCAGATATCGGTTGTAGTTATCAGGATCAATGTGGTTGAAACAGTAAGAAACCGCATAGTTATCAACATAATAATATGCATATGCCCATATACTGTCAGAATTCTGCCATTCAAAGCCAAAATAATAGCCGTCTTCAGCAGAACTTATGTTGTGTATTTCGTTGTTATTCATGTATCTTTCAATACTATTTCTAAACCAAACTTCTGCCCAATATTCATCCTCAAAATCATAGATTCTGAAATCATTAATGCATACAAATCGAACAATATGGTATTCATACTCCTCTGGTTCATCAAAAATAGGATAGGACTCACCATTCCGCCCATAGAACCTCCAGTTTTGTAACTCATCCAAGTATGAGGGGTAATCTGCAGTATAAAAAAAATCATTATCTGTAGAATAAAGCGCACTCTCCTCGATATGAGAATAAAAAGAACTATCTGCTAGACAACTTTCCATCTCTTCTGGATCTATGTCGTACATCTCCATATAACGGGTTAACAACTCGTCGAAGTCTAAGGATATATCGAGCATCCCCACCGAATAATCTGGTAACTGAGTGGGTTCCTCTTCACTCGTTGTAGTTGAACACTCGACAGTTTCAACAGCCGAATTGTTAACAGTTTCTTCAGCGGTCGTTGATTCAACGACACTTTGATTGTTCGTACACGAACAGAGCGAAAACAACAATACGAAAGTAACTATTAACTGGAGATTATTCTTCATAATAAACATACTCCACAACTTAATCATGGAATCAACCCAAAACGATTTCCGTCATCTCATCACATGTGGGAAGGCCGAATTCTTCACACCACTCCAGATACCGTTCGTAACTGTCAACAGTAAAGACTCCTTCCTCTTGACTCAGAACAAAATCATACCAAATTACGCATTTTTCTATATGATAAACTGCTGTAAATTTTCTTCCATCGTATGTAAAGTAATATCCGTTCTCGACAGAACTATTGTTAAACGATGTAATCTCTTCAATATCACAGTCAACCCAACTTAGGAAATAGTGCTCTGCCCAAGCATCATCATCAAACTCTCTACAATGAAACCGTAAATCTGCAGTAAGTTCTCTAAGAAAGTGATAATCCTCCTCACGAGGATAATGGCATATAGTAATCTGAGTTGATCCGGTTTCATCAACAATTACCGGACCTTCATCTATATATACATCAGGCACTTGATCATCTGCGTCATAGAGTAAATAGTTATCATCAGTAGCGTAATTATGATATTCAGACAGTTGACTTTCAAAATCATTCGAATCTATTTCATAGTAATCGACAAAGTACATAAGCATTTCGTCAAAAGATACGGATGTATCGATCACCCCTACCGAGTAATCAGAAGACTGTGCACAATCAGATTCAATTGCTGACGTTATTGTTCCGGGTGTCTCTGACACTTGGATTTCTGCAAATGCTTCTGTACTACTGTCTATTTCTCCTAATTTCGGATTAGATGCACATGAATTCAATATGAATAGCTGTAACAAAACAAAGGCTAATAATAGTATTCTTTTCATAAAAGGCCTCATTCTACTATAGGATC
>JAGDCV010000101.1 GCA_017958365.1 Clostridiales bacterium | reverse complement strand
TATATACATCGATACCTATCTTTGTGGCGAGCATCCTGTCAAGACCGTAGAGGAGTGCGCCGCCGCCAGTCATTACGATACCTCTCTGGGAGATATCAGCCATGAGCTCAGGAGGTGTCTTCTCGAGAACTACGTGAACTGCATCAAAGATAGCAGATACAGGCTCCTCGAGCGCTTCGAGCATCTCGGTGGAAGATACCGTAACAGTGGAAGGAAGACCTGTGATGAGGTTTCTTCCTCTAACGTCCAATGTAAGCTCCTCGTCTCTGGGGTAAGCACAACCGATCTGGATCTTGAGCATCTCGGCTGTCTTCTCACCGATGAGGATATTGTGCTTTCTTCTTACGTGCTTGATGATAGCTTCGTCGAACTTGTCACCGGCAACCTTAAGGGATGCATCCACAACAGGCTCGCAAAGGGAGATAACGGAGATATCAGTTGTACCGCCTCCGATATCTACTACCATGGAACCGCATGCCTTAGTGATATCGATACCTGCACCGATAGCTGCGGCGATAGGCTCACGGATAAGAAATACGTCCTTGGCACCTGCGTGACGGCAAGCATTCTCTACTGCCTGCTGCTCAACGGGTGTGATCACAGAAGGAACGCATACGACGATAGTGGGCTTAAAGTATGTGGCACGAAGACCGTTACATACTCTTCCGATAAATGCCTTGAGCATAACTTCTGTAGCTCTGAAATCGGAAATAACACCTTCACGGAGAGGTCTTATTGCCTCTACTACACCGGGTGTACGGCCGAGCATGAGAGATGCGCTCTCACCTACTGCCAAAACCTTACCTGTCTTATTATTTACTGCTACTACGGAAGGTTCCTTAAGTACGACACCCTTTCCGCGGACATAGATCAACACACTGCTGGTACCGAGATCGATACCAATTTCCATACCAAGACCCATATAAAACTTACCTCATATATAGAAAGCGTCAAAAAACGCTGATAAATTCTTTCAAAACAATTCTATTATAACGTAAGAAGTCTATAAATCAACGTGACAGGTGTGGCAAAACATTTCAAATTTGTTTCAATTTGCTATGCACGTGTGATAAAATCGTATGGTTTATTAGTAATTTAAAAGAAAGGACTTTATTACTTATGTCTTATTCTGTTGAGATAGACCGTAAATGGCAAAAGAAATGGGCCGATACAGGTCTTTATAAGTTCGATCCGAACAAGAAGGGCGAGAAGCTTTACTGTCTCGAGATGTTCTCCTATCCTTCAGGAGCTAACCTTCACCTCGGACACTGGTATAACTACTCCCTTACTGACTCTTGGTCAAGAATGAAGAGGATGCAGGGTTATAACGTATTCCATCCCATGGGATTCGATGCATTCGGACTTCCCGCAGAGAACTACGCTATCAAGACCGGTATCCATCCTCAGGATTCCACATTCAAGAACATCGAGACCATGGAGAAGCAGCTCCGCGAGATGGGCGCAACTTTCGATTGGGACTACGAGCTCGCTACATGTACTCCCGAGTACTACAAGTGGAATCAGTGGCTGTTCATCCAGCTCTACAACAAGGGTCTTGCTTACAGAAAGAACGCTCCCGTTAACTGGTGCGATAAGTGTAAGACTGTTCTTGCAAATGAGCAGGTTATCGACGGTAAGTGCGAGAGATGCGACAGCGAAGTAGTAAAGAAGAACATGACTCAGTGGTTCTTCAAGATCACTGACTATGCACAGGAACTTCTTGACTGCCTTCCCGACCTTGACTGGCCCGAGAAGACAAAGAAGATCCAGACTAACTGGATCGGCAGATCCGAAGGTTCTCAGGTTGCCTTCACCGTCGAGAAGGACGGCGAGATCTTAAAGGACGAGAACGGCGATCCTCTTAAGCTTGAAGTATTCACAACAAGAGCTGATACGTTCATGGGTGTTACATACGTT
>JAGDCV010000100.1 GCA_017958365.1 Clostridiales bacterium | reverse complement strand
ATAAAGATAATAAAAACAATGCAGCAAGCCTTTGCCTTAAACGGGATGCTTCTGTTAAGGAAGAACAGGATGGCGAGCATCAGAACCAGGATCGAGACGCTCATGACAGCATTAAACCCGGCCTGAGGGATGGTTATCTCGGTTCCGTCAAGCATCGTGGTCAGAAGATCGAAGTACTTGAATGTCACGCGGCTGTTCTCGAACTCGGTCGCGATATCGATAAAATGCATCCCGGCAAAAGCAAGAGCTGTTATCAGTGGCAGCTGGCAGATAAGAGAGACGCCGTAAGCCTTAATGACACTTCCTATCCTTGCCGTTCCTATGAGTCCTTTAAAGAACAGGACGATAAACAACATGAATATAGGACCCGTAAGAAGCCCGTAAATGCCGCCCATTATGAAGAGCGAGAAACATACAACCGCTGACCAGAAATCGTATTTTGTATCGTGGCGCATCAGGCTGTCTGCGAAGCAGGCGGCAAAAGGCATGACGATCATGACATTCATTATCTGGGGATTGGTGGAAGCAACGATACCGACTGCGGATACCGAACATGCCACACCCAGGATCGCTGACCAAAGATAACTGTTCTTAACATGCCATGATGAGAACAGGTAGATTCCCACGGACAGAAGGCCGAACCTTAAGTAGAAAAACAATCTTATAAGAAAAGTTCCGAGATTGCCTCCGATGAGGAAGCATATTATATACGACGGATAGAATCGCCTCGTCAGGATATCGCATAAAACATCGCTGTAGAAGATCCTTCCGCGGGCGATGGTCGCCTTCATATCGCTTATGTCCCTCACCTGTCTCGTTATGGACGAGAACAAAAGATCGGGAGCCTTATTAAGCGAGAGCATCAGGATCACGCACGGCAGGAAGAAAGCCGCGAAGATCCAGAAGAACTCGTCGGAATTAAGTCTCCTTGTCTTCATTTACCGGAATCTCCTCGGAAGGATCCTGCAATGATCTGTTCTGCTCCATGCGGTTGAGCTTGGTTATCGTGATAACTGCTGCAAGAACAAGAAGTCCCGCAATGGATATGATAAGTGACGGAACAAATGCCGCAGGCTGATACTTGAGGACGATCTCATGTGAACCTGACTCAAGATAGATACCGCACAGTGCATCCTGAACAGGGACAAGCTCGCCCTGCTCACCGTCAACGGTTACCGTGAATCCATCTGTATAAGGGATTGTCAGGAAGAGGAATCCTCCCTCACCTGCATCGATGGTACCGTGGATGGAAGTGTCATCGTAGTAAGTTACGTTAAGCTGTCTCTGACTTAAAAGGTCGATCATCTGATCGTAAGCCGCATTGTTAAGCTCGTAAGCATAGACATGCAGGCTTCCGGAAGGCGAATCATTATAAGTGATAGTACAGGACAAAGGCTCGCCCGTGTACTTGCCAAGGTAGATAGTCTGGTAACTTCTGATCTCGAAGTCCTCACTGTTTGCACCGATACGTGCTCTTCCGCCCTTGGAGCAGTCAGCATAAACATAAACATCGGCTCCGATGTCAGCGGTATAAACAGTAACCGTGTAGTTGCTCTTGGAGCCTGTATTCTCAAACTCATAGTTCAGGCCGTTTCCGGACTGACCCATGAACGTGATTCCGGACTCCTCCGAAGAACTTATATACAAAGGAATATAGACGTCAGCCTCAAGGCCCATCGCCCTTACCCAGTCATTAGTCTTGTTAAAGACATCCGTGATGGCGCTGTTGGGAGCATAATTGATGATATCATCCGATACCATGTAACCTACGGAAAGCGCATCGGGGTTATCGTAGAAGATGACTTCTCCCTCGGAATTTGTTGCTTCATAAAGAAGCGGAATACTTGCAGTATGCTGAATCGTCGTAAGTCCCCTGATACCCAAAAGCGCTGCGGTAACTCTTGTAAGTCCGGCATTACGAAGACCGTTGATGCCGTTGTTATGGAAACCGAAGTTTCTCATGTACTTAACAAAGCTCTCGCGGGCCGTCGACGAGAATACCGACATGCCCTTAACGTCATAAACAGACTGTATGTCGCAGATAAAGTTCGGATACAGCTCCGTTCTTTCGAAGTTCTGATGTCCCGCGGAACCTTCAACCGCAAGGGCATGCTCGTGAATTATCTGTCTGTTCTTGCCGTAGTAATCGTAACCCGTGAAGCCCTCGTGCTCTGCAACTCTTGCGATGGTAAATCCCGAAGCCGTCGCAGTCTCAAGAAGCATGGTAACGGACAGGACAGCCTGCAAGACGATAGTCTTCTCCCCCTTTGACATCAGTACCGCACGCAGTACGAATGCCTGAATGAGAAGGAACAGGAGCGACAATCCGATCTGCTGGTAACCCTCATCACCCGAACCGAACTTCTCGAACAGAAGAAGGTAAACGGCAGCACTCACGCATACGGCCGTAAGCTGCCCGCGGGTAAAGGTCTTGAGAACTCTTATGGTCATGAAAGCCATGATGATGACAACGAAGCTCATCATGTAGGACTGGCGGTAAGGGATCTGATTCGGGAAGTGGAATCCGTGCCAGATGAAGTTTAATGTCTTCGTCGCGAAGCTTAGATAAAGAAACGCGAGCATGAAGCCGAAGCCGATCTTCTTACGAAGTGTAATGCCTGAATTCGATACGGCCATGAAGAACAAAGGAAGCATCAGGACCGCAACCGTGCCGCATGCAACATTTGCAAGACCGCCTCTAATGTTGGGGTTCGCACTTACGAAGAATCTTGCAAGGAAGTCAAACAGGTTCATCGTAGGACTGAAATCCACCGGGAACTCATCTCCCGTTGCAGACGAGTTCTGCAGGATAAGATAAGTCGGAATAACGACGACCGCCGAGATCGCACCCGCGATGACGGAGCCCAGGGCAAATCTTCCCGCGGATGCGAAGAAGGACTTAACTCCCAGTCTCTCCTTCGGAATGAAAGCAAAGTAAGCTACTATCGAGAACGGAACCAGGAATATGCAGAGCATGTATCCCGCATAGTAGTTCGAGATAAGGGCAACAGCCAAAGTGATGACATATAACTCGAATCTTCTCTCGATGAAAAGCTTCAGAAGCCCTAAGCAGATAAGCGGAAGCAACACATATGCGTCGCACCACATGATGTTCCAGAAATCAGTAAGGAACCAGCCGCAAAGCGCGTAAGCGATGCCAAAGCAGACTGTTACAAGGTCGTAGTGGCGATCGTCGATGTACGACAGGAACTTCGACATGAAAGAAGAAGCAAGTCCTGCGCGGACAGCCGTTATCAAAGCGACGAATACCGGAAGCGTCTTATAAGGGAAAAGCAGGGCGAAGATGTTAAGGGGACTTGCGCAGTAGTTGGCATATACTGCGTAGAACTCATTACCAAGGCCGCCGTTCCATGAGTAAAACAGACTTCTTCCCTCTAAGATCTTTGCACGCAGTTCATATATGAACGGCATGTACTGGTGGTAAAGATCGACCGTAAGCATGGTCTTATCGCCAGCAGGGTGAACGCCCAGCATAGCGAAGGTAACTGCTACGGTAAGAAACGGGAAAAAGAATGACAGGAATCGAAGGTTCGAGAAGAACCCGCCGATCTTATTGATTGTATCTTTAAATGTGCCTGTTCGAGCCATAGGACAGATATTATCACATTTTGTAGCAATGCGGTAATAAAAGGAACCGCCTTCTTATGTTAAAGTATTATAGATAAAAGAAGAAGGAGTAATCATGGGGCTTAAGCTTCGTATCATCATCAATCCGTCATCGGGAAGAGAGACCTCTTTATCGGATCTCGACAACATCCTGCTGCACTTAAGTTCATCAGGCATTCTCGAGCGCTCTGACATCTGTTACACGGCAGGTCAGTTCGATGCCATGAACTTCGCGATGGAAACGAAGGCATCGGATTACGATGCCGTAGTAGCCATGGGCGGCGACGGAACGGTAAACGAAGTGGTAACCGGTCTCATGAGAGGCGGCGTTGACATTCCCCTTGCCATCTACACGGCAGGAACCGTCAATGACTTCGCCACCATAAACAACCTCCCCCATGTTCCCGCTGATTTCGCGAGGATGCTCGCAAGGCCCAATTACGTAAGGACCGACTGCGGCAAGGTCAACGACAGGTATTTCCTTAATGTCGTTGCGGGCGGTCTCATGACGGATGTTGCTTATAAGGTAAGCTCCGACTTCAAGACCGCGATAGGACCTGCGGCGTACTGGATCGCAGCCATGAAGGATCTTCCCACGCTTAACAGGGCAATCCCCATTACTTTGAAGGCAAACGGAAACACCTACGATGAGGAAGCCATCATGTTCATGGTGGGCAACACGAAGAGCGTAGGAGGTTTTCGCAATCTGATGAGCAAGGCTGACATCACTGACGGACTTCTTGACGTCCTCGTTGTAAGGAAGATGGACCCCGTCGATGTAGTGCCGCTCTTGGGAAGCCTGGTTCTGGGCGACCACATCAATAACGATAATGTTCTTTACTTTCAGACAGACAGTCTGACACTCGAGTCGAGAGAGTCTGTTGTACTCGACATAGACGGCGAGGAAGGCCCGTCCCTCCCCGCGAATATAAGTTGTATAAAGGAAGCCATCAATTTGATAGTTCCCGCTAAGGAGGAACCGCTTTGAAAAAGAACAAAGACAATAAGAAGAACGAGATCAGAACACCTGACTTCGAGATGCTAAACAACATAAACGAGAATAATACCGAGTCCGTATCGGACATGTCGGAATTCTCAGAGTACAGCCTTTCCGGCGAGACTGAGCCTTCGCTCGAGCAGGAGATAACGGAATCCGGCGCAGCTCCGCGTAAGAAGGAGATCCGCAAGAACGACATCGACCCCGTTAAGCTCGACCTTAAGCCCGCCGAGACCGATAAGGAATCGCGCATGCCCGTCACGAAAGGCAACATAAGAAGCGTTACCTTCCTCGTCATCGCATCCATCGTCGTGCTTGCGACTGTCGGTGCATCTTTGTTTTATAACGCGGGAATCAAAGAGAAGCTGCAAAGTCCTCTCACCATCGGCGGCAAGGCTGTCGACAGCGCGGAGTTCAGCTTCATGTACCACTACATCCTGATTGATAACGGTGTAGATATCTTCGCTTCCGACACACCCGAGATGCTTGCATCTCCTTCATTTGATACGAATTTTGCAACTAACAGGGATTACTTCCTTGATCTTACGGCACAGCAGATGCAGCTCACGCAGCTTCTTTATGATGATGCGACGGCTCACGGATATGAGATCGAGTCCAAGCATTACGATCTCGCACGTGCTTACATCGACTGGCTCCAGGGCAAGGCTAATGAGCTCGGCGTCGACCTCGGCACTTACATAAGAGGCGTATTCGGCGACCAGGTAGATGAGCAGGTCATCCTCTCGTGCCTTGCAAAGATGTACTTTACCGAGGACTATTCTTCCAATGCCAAGCTTGAAGAATTGCAGGCTACCGAAGAGCAGGCCGAAGAAGCATATCAGAGCAATATGAACGCTTATGACGAAGTATCGTATAAGCTTTTGAGGATCCGCTATGAGCAAAGAGACGAGGCCTTCATCAACACGGCTAATCTTCACGCCCAGCAGATCATCGACGGCATGGGACGCGATACATCCATGTTCGAGACAGTAGCAGCCCAGTACTTCTCAGGTGAGGCACAGGCTATCCTTCAGCTTCCCGATTCGACTTTGACGACGGGCGCAAGATACGATGACTTTACTCATACAGATTTCAGAGATTGGCTGTTTGACTTCGAGCGCACCCCCGGTGACTCAGTAATCTTCACTGACGGCGACGGCTTCCCCATCATTCTCGTATTCGTAAGCCGCGAGAGACAGACCGTTCCCCTCAGGGACGTAAGAATGGTCGAGGTCCTTATCGATAATACGGGTGACGACCTTGTTCCCGGATTTGATGTGGGAACTGCACAGATGGTAGCTCAGGAGATCTACGATACGATCGGCGTACAGGGTGAGGAGATCGACGTTCAGACGATCGAGAACCTCTATAACGACGACATCATAAACGGCAATATCGTAATTACGCACAGCCAGGATACATATCCGGGTAAGTATGAAGGCATATTGGGAGAGTGGATATTCTCTGATGAAAGAGTCGCGGGAGATAAGGCATTCCTCGAGACTGAGAACGGATACTACATCGTTTATCTGGTCGGCATATCAGAGAATCCCGAGTGGTATGACAGAGTTAACTCCTTCGTTCGAATGAGAAACTATCAGGCATTCCTTAATGAGACACTCGGTAACTATGCTTACCAGTTCAACCAGACAGGTCTTGATAAGATAGCTGACGTACCGTAATCAAGGTAATTGATCAGATACCTGCAATGATAAGAGCGACGATGGACATGACGAACGTCAGTCCGACCGCGATAACAAGTATGGTTGCGATCACCTTTGTTAAGGCTGATTTTCTTCCTCTTCTTATATTATCTTGCTGCGTCATTTGAATCTCCGATCACTAACGTAAGTTCCATTCTGCGACCGTTACGCTCAACGACTACGGGAATCTCGTCGCCGGGCTCGTGCCTGTCGCGCACATCAATAATATCATCAGTCTCGTTGATTTCAACCCCGTCCACCGAGACGATAAGGTCATCAGGCATGATGCCTGCCTCATCAGCAGGTCCGCCGGGCTCGACCTCAGAACAGAATACGCCGGCAACCGCACCGTAGTACTCATCGGATCTTACGTTACCTACAGTGATTCCAAGGTAAGGTCTGTTCGCGACATAACCGTTATTGATGATGGACTCGATCTCATCTGCCACATCGGATATCGGGATGGCAAAGCCCAATCCCTCACCTGTTGATATCTTCGCATTCGTAACGCCTATTACTTCGCCGAATGAATTAATAAGCGGTCCGCCGCTGTTACCTGAATTGATGGAAGCATCCGTCTGGATAAGCTCCATCGTATAGCCTCTGTTGTTGATCTCTCTTCCAAGAGCAGATACGACGCCGACCGTAACCGTACCCTCGAGTCTTCCCAAAGGATTACCGATGGCTACTACGAGCTCGCCAACCTGCAATGTATCTGAATCGCCCAAAGTTACGTAATCAAAAGGCTCGTCCTGCTCCTCGACCTTAAGAACTGCAATATCAGTCTGGTAGTCCGTACCGACGATCTGCGCATCGATGGGCCTGTCGTAACCCGGAACATCGACGATGATGTCGTACTCCGCGCCATCTTCAAGGACGTCGCTTACTACGTGCTCGTTGGTAACCACATATCCGTCATCAGAAATCAGGAAACCCGTTCCTGAGAATACCGGTGCGATAACTCCGTTAACGTCACCCATGATGTAGATCGATACAGTTGCGGGGCTCACTACCCTAACGATCTCGACCGTGCTTAAAGTAGTCTTGTTGGGATCGTAAACACTGGCAGCATGCTCAATGGAGAATTCGGGATCGACAGGGGGTAAAGGTCTTCTCTCATCCTCTTCACTCTCCTGAGTTTCCTGCTCGTCCCTCGGGCCCTGCGTATATGTCATGATGCCGGCATTACCCGTCGTAAGTCTGAAGACAAATACACTCTGGATCGCAGTAAAAAGTACGCAGCAACCCGTGATAATGGAGAGAATGGCCACAAAATGCGACTTCTTCTCCTTCTTGGGCTTCTGCTCTTTATTATCTATATTCTCGATATTTTCATTCGTCATTCTTAATTTGCTCCCTTATCAAGGTGTCACTAAGTTTCTCAGGCATTATACGCCCTGCAGTCCTATCCGTCACGAAAGACTTCAATAAATCCCCCTTTTCCTTCAAAACGGTGACCTTAAAGGACACCGATTCGCCGTAAATGGGGGATTCTACCATCCAGTCATCCTGTCTTAGTGCATAAATCAGCTTCTCGGCAATATCATACCCTGCAGTTATCTCGAATACGGAGCCCTCGCTCACCCTTACAAGACCTGCATCCTTAACAGCCTCCGCCGCGCAGTCGGTATACGCCCTCACAAGTCCGCCCTTACCCAAGAGTATGCCTCCGAAGTATCTTGTGACCGTGACAACGCCGTTGCTTATGCCTTTCTTGTCCAGGACATTAAGTATCGGCATCCCTGCAGTACCGGACGGCTCGCCGTCATCGGAATACTTCTGCATGAACGTCTCCCCTTCGGTTCTCCACGCATAACAAACGTGCCGCGCATCCGGGTACTTCGCCCTTATGTCAGCGACGAAGGCCTCGGCCTCTTCGGCACTCGTTACTTCTTTTGCATTTCCTATGAAAACCGACTTCGAGACCTCGATCTTCGAGTTCCCTTCGCAGAAGAAAGTTATCACGATCAGGCCTGCTCCTTATACTTCTGATAAGCCATCAGAAGCAAAGATTTATCCTGGCTGTACGTGACTTTATTCATGGCATCCTTGATATCAAAGAAAGAAGCGCTCCTGATGTTCTCCTCCTTGTTCGGCACGGGCTTCTGCTCTTCCGCTGCCATGATGAACCAGGAGATATTGTTATGAACGGGCTTTCTTCTTGATATCGAATAGAACTCGTAATTGGTCTTGCCGCAAGGGGCTAATACGCGGGCATCGACGCCTGTCTCGAGCTTGATCCTCTTAACAACAACGTCGGTCATCTTCTGATTGGCTCTGACCACGCCCTTTGGGAAGGCCCACTCATGCTTATCGTTCTCGATCATGAGAACCTTATCACCGCAGAATACGATTCCGCCCGTGCAGTTTCTTATAAGCATCCCGGCACCCCCTTTTAATAATAAATATAAGGGGATTTTAACATAAATTAATGTATAATGCCTATTATATGATCAACGACAATCGAAAATATGATACCTCCGCCCTGCAAAGAAACGAGCGTAACAGGAACGGAAGCAGCAATATCGCAGCGCTTCAGAAAGTTTTCGTTACGCTGGCACTGACGTCAGTCGTGTTAGGCCTCGTTATCCTGGGCATCGCCATCGGCAAGAAAGGCTCGGGAGATACGGTAGCGCAGGCTGAAGGCTCAGGCGTGGCCTCTCTTGTGGGCGTGGTCGAGACTCCGACACCTACGGTGCCTTTCGTTATCCCCGAGTATCTTACGGAATCCGCGACTGCCGTTTCCATGTGGGGCGAGTTCACACCCGCCGCCAATCCCATCCCCTACGAGCATGTTCCCGTGCAGGGACTATACATAGGAGCCGCATTCAACCTTCAGGGCAACCTCGATCTCGCGGCTTCATCCGCGATCAACTCGGTCGTAATCGACCTTAAGGAAGCCGAGGGCGTACTTTATAACTCCTCTATCCCGCTTGCACTTCAGACGAGCACGGTCGCTTCGAACTACGACCTGTCTTCTGTATGTGAGCAGTGCCACGCAAGCGGCGTACGCGTAATAGGAAGGATCGTCTGCTTTAAGGACCCGAGACTTGCCGAGGCTTACCCCGACCGCGCGATCTGCGACAGTGCCGGCAACATCCTGCATTTCTCTTCCGAGGGCGAGCAGGCTTTCTTAAATCCGTACAATCCCGATAACTGGAGTTACCTTATCGATATCGCGAAAGAAGCCATCAGCATGGGCGTCGACGAGATCCAGTTCGACTACGTAAGATTCCCGACGGGATCCTCGGTCGAGGGCACCACTCCCTACTTCGGTCTCGACGGTACGGTACCCGAGCGTTATGAGGCTATCAACCGCTTTATCAGAACGGCGCGCGTCGAGATACAGGATACGATGGGCATCCCGATCTCCTGCGACGTCTTCGGCATCGTCGTCACATCCGAGCTTGACGGCAGTAACTTAGGCCAGGACTGGATGACAGTCGGACTTGCAGGCGAAGACTCCGTCTGCCCCATGATCTATCCTTCGCACTATGCTCTCGGCACCATGATCGGCGGAATCACTTACGATAAGCCCGATCTTCAGCCTTATGAGATCATGAATTCCGTGCTTAATCAGGGCAGTGCTGCCTGGCATCAGGACGGTTATGCCGTGGTAAGACCTTACGTTCAGGCTTTCACCGCTTCCTACATCGGCGAGGGCAATTACATGGATTACGGCTACGATGCGATCAACAGCCAGATACGTGCCATTCAGGATGCGGGACTTGATGAATACATCCTGTGGAACGCGGGCGGCGTCTATCCGTCAGGAAATTATGGCGGTAATAACGGCTGATAAGTGATACAATTAGTTGTTTTTAAAAGAAAATAATATATCCGGAGGGTATTTATGTTAGATATTAAGCTTCTTAGAACGGATCCCGATATCGTAAGGGAGAATATCAAGAAGAAATTCCAGGACGACAAGCTTCCTCTCGTAGACGAGGTTATCGAGCTCGATAAGGAATACAGAGAAGCTAAGCAGAAGGCTGAAGGTCTTCGCAACAAGCGTAATGTTGTTTCCAAGGAGATCGGCATGCTCATGGGCCAGGGCAATAAGGATGAATCCATGGCCAAGAAGACTGAAGTTACTGACATGGCAGCCGAGCTCGAGGCTCTGTCCGTAAAGGAGACAGAACTCGAGGCCGAGATCAGAAAGAGAATGCTCGTCATCCCCAATATCATCGATCCTTCAGTACCGATCGGTAAGGATGATTCAGAGAATGTTGAGATCGAGAGATTCGGTGATCCCGTTGTTCCCGAGTTCGAGATCCCTTATCACGTTGACATCATGGAGAAGCTTGACGGTATCGAGCTTGATCCCGCACGTGATACATCAGGCAACGGTTTCTACTACCTTAAGGGTGATATCGCAAGACTTCACTCCGCCTGCCTTTCCTACGCAAGAGACTTCATGATCGACAGAGGATTTACTTACTACATTCCTCCCTACATGATCAGATCTTCCGT
>JAGDCV010000099.1 GCA_017958365.1 Clostridiales bacterium | reverse complement strand
GAAGTCTGGTAGTGGTTAAGGTCGCTTAAAAAGAAGAGCATCGCGGCAGGGTCCGTAGTAGTCCTTGCGCATGTTGTACTTCATAAATCCGTATTTACCGTAAAGAGATATGGCAGGCTCGTTCGTGTCTTCAACTTCAAGGAAGATGTTCTCGACACCCTTAGCTTCAAGAGTATCTATCAGAGCCTTAAGAAGAGCACTGCCTATGCCCTTGCCTCTTAACTCAGGCTTGACACAGACGTTTCCTATCTCGGCTTCATCGAGCACATAGGACGCTCCGATGTAACCTGCTGCTTCACCGTCAGCGAAAGCAACGAGTGCAATCTTGTTATCATCGTTAATGAGGGATTCTATGCTCTCCTTATCCCAGGGGTGGCTTATCCCCGTCTTCTCGATCGCCATGATGGCATCGACATCGGTAAGCTTAGCCTCTTTGATATCAGGATTCATTCTTGTATCTTTCTGCTCTTGAGACGGCGCAGTAGGATGCCTTAACGGCAGCACCGTTAACGGGAGTTATGCCTGAAGCAGCCTTATCGATACCCTTGGGAAGTATGACCGCACCTGATGCATACTGAACGCGGTGCGAGAAGAACAGAGCCTTGTGAACTGTGTCGGCTCCGTCACCGACGACTAATATCTGCTTTTGCCCTGCACCCGGAACATCCTTAAGCATATCGGTAAAGTCCTGATTGAAGTATGCTCCGTCGGGAACCAGCACCTCACCCGTAGCATCGTCATAAGCTGCAGCGAAGACGCGGTCATTACGGGCATCAAAGCAAGGAACGATAATTGTGTCGGATGCTTCTGCAACCACATTCTCGACGCTCATGGCAAGTGCCTTCAAAGCGGAGACAGGTATCACGTCAACAGAGGACGCAAGCGACATCCCCTTAACGGCGGAAAGACCTATCCTGATCCCCGTGAAGGAACCGGGACCTACGGTTACCGCTATCGCATCCATGTCGGATATCTTAAGTGAAGCATTATCGAGCACTCTCATCACAAGAGGCATGAATGTCTCTGAATGCGTCTTCTTCTCGAAGGAAAGCTCGTAGGACAATTCCCTTCCGTCTTCATAGATTCCGGCGCAGCATGTCCTGTTTGACGTATCGCAACAAAGAAGTCTCATTCGTTTACCTCGATCTGACGCATGTCTCCCGTGCCCGTGATCTTAACATGCACGGTACCCTTGGGAAGAAGGTCATCTATAACTGAACTCCACTCTATCACGCAGACTCCGCCGCGGTCAAAATACTCATCGAGTCCGGAATTGATGAAGTCATCTGAATCCTCGAGTCTGTATGTATCGAAGTGGAAAAGAGGAACGGGAGCAGCAGTTCCGTCTGCCGCCTCATCATATTCATTTACTATCGTGAAAGTAGGAGAACAGACATCGTCGGGGTTAAGTCCCATGCCGCGTGCAACACCTCTCGTAAACACGGTCTTGCCTGCACCGAGGTCTCCGTCTAACGCGAACACCTGACCGGCCTTTGCACTCTTACCGAGTATATATCCGATATCTTCAGTCTGCTTCTCGTTTGTAGTTAAGTACTTAGCCATCAGTTACCCGTTCACGTTAAGAAGTTCCGCCGCGTTATCGTAGAGAATCTTCTGTCTCTCATTATCATTCAGGTCAAGCTTGTTAAAAAGCTCCATCTCACTTACATGATCCCATGTAGGATAATCCGTACCCCACAGAACATTTTCCGCACCAAACTTACGGATTAGTCGGACCGCATCTTCAGGAGGCATGAAAGAGAAACACGAGCAGCAGTCGACCATAATGTCGTACCTGCCTGCGATCTTTTGTTCCACCCTGTCCCAGACGCTCCATCCGCCTAAGTGAGCTCCTATTATCTTAAGCCCGGGAAGTTCTTTTATAAAGGTCTCGAGCTGCTCGGGATTTGAATATGAATATCTGAAATCTCCGCAGTGGATGAGGACGGGAACACCGCCGTCCCTTACGATCTGTCCCAACCGTATCGCCTTCTTCTCATCAAGAGCAAAGCCCTGGAAATCAGGATGGATCTTAACGCCTTTAAGTCCGAGATCCATGAGACGGCTGAAGTCTTCTTCGAGTGTTTCAGAATCCGGGTGAAGTGCACCGAAGCCCGTGAACAGACCCGGATGGTCTTTGACCTCGGACGAGATGAACTCGTTTATCGTCTTTACCTGGTAGGGCTTGGTCGCGACCGAGTGGACAAGATAGTGAACGACGTTTACCTTCTGTCCGTCCTTTATGAGGTCATCGGTCTTGCCGTTTAGATCTATCTTTATACCGTAAAACTGCGAGATGCCTTCTACGGCACGCTCCGCTATCAGTTCGGGGTATATGTGGCAATGTGCGTTGATTACCTTTTGCACACTCTTAACTTACTTGAGGTTATGCCTCTGTCTTATCTTCTGACAATATGTCGTCGGATTCAACTTCCTTATTCCTGTTCTCGTCTATGCCGAGCTTATCGGATACCTTCTTCTTAGCCTTTCGCACGAATACGGCAACTACGGCACCTGCAGCGATGACTATGCCTGCGATAGCCTGGATCATGTATGTCATTACAGAAGGATCTATATAAAGATTAACGTTAAACATCTTGTTTCCTCTTTTCCTAATCTCGTGCTATATATTATCACAGCTTAAGAATTTGTTTTTCTCTTAGCTATTTTTTCCTGCAAAGATCTGATTATGTACTTAGCGCCTTCCTCGGCCGAAGTACCGTGATTATAGACGAATCTTTCATAGTTGTCGCTTATCTGTTTTCTGTATTCCTCTTTGTGGGAAAGCAGATAGTCGATGGTTGAAGATGCATCCTTAAGATCGTCCGTATCAAGATTCTTGCCGATCTTATCCCTGAGATAGATATTTATGGGTTCAACCGTAAGATCTTTCCAGTCAGGGTTCATCACCTTCATCGGAGTGTTGATGTAAAGGACCGGCTTAAACGTGGTGAATGCATATTCACATGCGATATCGGACCAGTCGGTAATGACGAGGTCTGCACTCATGACAGGATTGTTGCTCGTAAAGTCGGTCTGTATGGTGACGTTCGGAACATCCTTATACTTCTTTACAAGACCGTTGATCTTCTCCGCCTTGATCCTTACTTCCTGAGGGTGCGGACGGACGATGATATCGTAATCCCTGTCTTTAAGTTCAGTAAGCAACTCATCAAGACACAGATCGATTATGTTGTCCTTCTGCCAAGAAGGGGCGATCAGTATCCGCGGACGTTCGTGATCCTTTATCTCTTTGGATCTGACCTTCGCTTCGTAATCATCACGCATGTCGTCTATGAGAGGATATCCGATCTTGAGGATGTTCCTGTCAGGAAGTCCGTATACTTTCTGAGCCTCGATCTCCTCATCATACTGATGTTCTCCCGCGCAGAAGACTGTGTCAAAGTGATCCGTTGCCCCGCGCCTGAACGTAAGGTTATTCGAACCCATGCCGTGCTGTACAAAGACGTACTCGACGTCCTTTCTTACGTACGATCTTTTGATGTGATATTTCTCAAGATCAGGCATCGTCATTACAACGATATCGGCATCCATCTTCATCATGAGCGTTATGAGTTTGTTCTCTCCTATGTAGTACGCCCTGATCCTGGATTCCTTCTGTGACAGCTCGAAGATCTTATCGTCAGGATCGGATGTGATGTAATGTATCGTAAGTTTTGTGTGCTTCAGGATATACTCGATATATCCTTTAAAGTACTTATAGAAACCGTTTGATTCCGAGTAGAACACAAGGTGCTTATTAACGACTCTGAAGAACTTCTTGTAGTCCGCCCTTTCGCGCCTTCTGTTAACGGAGAAGAATCCCTCCCCTTTCTTCTTTCCTGCACCCTGAATGGAAGACAATGCCTCGCGGCTCCTGTTCATCGCATCATAATCAATGAAGCGCCTCGGCCGAACTACCATGTTCATGATGAACAGCTGAATGACGGCAAAGCAGTTGCTTGCCACCCAGTAAAGAACGGTTCCGGTGTAAACGAAGAATCCGAGATAAAGTGAGAGACCAACGGAGATGGCCATCGTAAAGATCTTATTGGCGATGGACTGCTCGGACTGAAGGATATCAAACTTATCCTGGACAAGACAAAGCATTGCAGAAGCAAGGCCCGCGATAAGAGGGATCCAGACATAAGCCGCACCGTGCTCACTGGGGATCATGCCGAGATCCAAAGGCCCGAATGCCATGTCGATGGCGCCTGAATCTATGCCGTTCCTGATTACTTCAACAACACCCATCAGAAGG
>JAGDCV010000098.1 GCA_017958365.1 Clostridiales bacterium | reverse complement strand
GTCAAAATCCGCCGAGCCGAATCCCGTTGTGGATACTACAGACGCAACCTGGAAGAATGAATCCGTAAGTGCTGTAGCCACATTATCGTAAAGGTGAAGAATGTTTACGAACACTACAAGCGATGCCGCCGTGACAAGACCTATGTAAACACGGATCTCCTCGATGCAGAACATCTTCTTGAACTGGCGCATGATCATCAGGTAGTAAAGGTTGAAGTTCATACCGAACATTATCATGAACACCGTCACTACCCAGCGTATGTAAAGACTGTAGCTTGCAAAACTGTCGTTCCTGACCGCGAATCCTCCGGTGCCCGCCGTACCGAATGTAAGGCAAAGCGAATCAAACAGGTTAAGTCCTCCGCAAAGAAGGAAAATAACCTCGATGACAGTCATGACAAGGTAGATGACATATAAGATCAAAGCGGTATATCTCATCTTCGGAACAAGCTTACCGACAGTAGGTCCGGGAGACTCCGCCTTCATGAGATTAATGTTGGAGCCGCCGCTCATAGGGATGATGGCAAGAAGGAAGACAAGGACACCCATGCCTCCGATCCAGTGCGTCAGACTTCTCCAGAACAACGCCGTGTGCGACAGTCCTTCAACATTCGAGAGGATGCTTGCTCCCGTCGTGGTAAAACCGGATACGGTCTCGAAGAGTGCATCCGTGAACCTCGGTATCTCGCGCGAAAAGTAGAAAGGCAAACATCCGAAGATACTTAATACTATCCACGAGAAGCCCGTGGCAGCATAACCTTCCTTAACACCTATGGTCTGGTTCTTCGGTATGAATCTGCAGCCGACAAAGCCTGCGATGATGAGAAACGCAGCTATGCCGCCGTAATAATATCCTTCATGGTCTCCGTAGATGATTGATATCAGGCACGGGAAGAGCATAAGAACTCCTTCTATCCTCATTACCTGACAAAGGATAAAACGCACCATCGAGAAATTCATGATTTACCCCAGTATGTCTCCTATATCATCAAATCCGGTATGCGTCGTAACTACCATTACGGTATCGCCCTTGCATATGACATCGTTACCGGTAGGTATGATGGCTTCACCCTTGCGTCCTATGAAAGATATGAGGAGATTATCCTTGAGCTTCAACTCCTTAAGAGGTTTGCCCGTAACCTTCGATTCCTCGGTAACCTTGAATTCAATGGACTCAGCTCTTGAATCAAACAGATGATACAAAGCTTCGATGTTACTTCCCGGAGCCGCAGTCCTTGCTCTTACATAAGTGGTGATTATCTCGGATGTAAGGATCATCGGATAGACAACACTTCCCAAATCAAGCGTGTTGATGATATCCAGAAATCCCGTTCTGTTTATCTTGGTGATGAGCTTGGCATCAGATACCTTCCTGGCATGAAGTGTGAGCATTACATTCTGCTCATCGATACCGGTAAGAGGAATGAATGCGTCCGCGCTCTCGATTCCCTCATCAACGAGAAGCTCCGTATTGGTTCCGTCTCCGTTAATGATAACGGCCTTCGGAAGAAGCTCGGTCAGACGCTCGCATCTTTCAAGATTCTGCTCTATTATCTTTACGTCAATTCCGTTCCTGATAAGAGAAGATGCGAGATAGTAGGACGAACGTCCGCCTCCTATGAGCATCGCGTTCTTGATGGAGTTCGTCGGGAATCCTATGAGCTTAAGGAAATTCTTCTGCTCTTTATGCGTTGCAACCACCGATATGATATCTCCTGCGGCAAGCTCGAAATAACCTCCGGGGATAACGACATCACCGTCACGCTCTACCGCGCAGATGAGGATGTTATTCGTGATCTCGGAACCAAGTCTTGCGATAGTCATCTTATCGAGCTTGTTGCCTTCGGGGATCTTTATCTTTACGATCTCGACCTGTCCGTGAGCAAAGGAATAAACGCCCAAAGCCGTAGGCATGGAAAGATTTCTCGTCATGACCTTGGCCGCTTCAAGATCAGGGTTGATGATCATGGCAAGACCTAACTTGTCACGAAGATACTTGCTGTCTCTTGAGTAATCGGGAGTTCTAACACGGCTGATAACGGCGCATCCAGCAAACTGCTTTGCTATCGTACAGCAAAGGATATTAAGTTCATCGGAATCCGTGACCGCGATGAGAAGATCGGCATTGCTTACGCCTGCTTCCTGCAAGATAAGATAACTCGCACCGTTTCCGACGCAGCCCATAACATCGTATGTTGTAGTAAGGTCATTGACCTTGCTCGCATCCTTGTCGATTATCGTGATATCGTGCCCTTCCATGCTTAACTGCTGGACGAGCGTGGTTCCGACCTTTCCCGCTCCTACTATCAGTATCTTGAGACCGGAAGGTCGTGTTCTGAAAACAGGCATTATAAAATCTCCGCATCGTTTTGTGCTCCCTCGATTATACCCCTAAAGTTAAAAAAGAAAAATAAATAAAGAAAAATGCGCATTTTGACCTCTTTTTACAAAAATGTCACGCACTCGCGCTCAAAAGATAATATACTTATTACGCAAGTGTTGATTGAGGGGCTATCAATAACATGGCAGAAGTTTTACAGAAACCGGAAGGAACGGAGGAAGAGAGACGATCCCCGTTGCTTCTTATAATTCTCATAGCCGCTGCTGTAGTAGCACAGTGGTTATTCTTCTATTACCAGGAATACCCTTTGGACTTCCCATGGGGTAAAGTTATCTACACCGTTAATTCAGAAGAATTGAACCTCCTCCCTAACGAGGAACAAAACTACCTGGGTTTAAGATTGTCCCAGGACGCTGATACTGAATACGTTTACCGTTCGAACAATAAGTACATGGTTGCAGCCGCAGCCTTCTCCATAAGATCAGGTCCCGGTATCTACTATCAGAGTATCGGACGTATGTACTACGGAAGAGAAGTGCACGTACTTGCTACCTGCGAAGACAACGATTGGTACATGATCGACTTCTACGGCGAGCAGGCTTACGTTCATTCGGCATGTTTGTTTGATAAGCTGCCCGAGCTGCTTCCCCTGGGAGACAATCACTCCAATTCACAGGGAACACGTTCCGAGGAAGCAATGGGAACCTACAACCCTGAAGAAACTGTCGAGGCAACTGACGAAGATACCACCGAGCCCGCATCAACAGAAGCAACGGCTGCCGCTTCCGCCGCCGCAACAGCCACACCGGCACCTACGGCAACCCCTGCTCCTACGCCAGCTCCCGTAACCCCGACTGATCCCGTTATGCTTGAACTGTTCAACCTTCTTAACGATGAAAGAACGGCACAGGGCCTCCAGCCTTTGTCTTACAGTAATGCGCTTGCATCCGCAGCTGCCGTAAGAGCACAGGAGATAACGGTAAGCTTCAGCCATACAAGACCTGACGGAAGTGAATGGTGGACCGTAAATCCCGATATCATGTACGGAGAGAACCTTGCGAGCGGTCAGTCAACTGCAATAGAAGTTTTCAATTCCTGGTGGGCATCGCCCGGACATCGTGATAATATGATGAACTCAGGCTATAGAACTGTCGGCTTTGCACTTTACTATGGCGGAGACGCAGGAAGCACATATTATTGGGTACAGGAATTCGGATATTGATCTAGAATAAAATCTTTACATGGCTAATAGTGATAAGACATTCACCAAGAAACTCGTATCGCTGATTATCCCCATGACATTACAGAACTTCATGTTCGCCCTCGTCCCCATCTCGGACGCGGTTATGCTCGTGGCTTTGGATCAGGACGCGATGTCGGCAGTATCACTTGCGACACAGGTCGCATTTGTACTTAATCTGTTTAATTTTGGAATCACGGCCGGCATGAGCATGTTCGTTGCCCAGTACTGGGGCAAGAAAGACCGCGTCTCGATAGAGAAAGAATTCGGTTACGGAATGAAGCTCACCCTGCCCATCGTCTTTATGTTCTTCATCATGGGTCTTCTCATGCCTGAAGGACTCATGCGCATCTACACTGATGTCCCGGGCATCATCGCTCCCGGCGTAAGCTACCTTCGCATCGCAAGTGTCTCATACATCACGATGAGCCTGTCGATGCTTATAGAGGTCATATTAAAGAACACGGGCTTTGTCCGCGAGAGCACCGCCATCAGTATCTCGATGGTCATACTTAACGTCATTCTTAATGCGGTCTTCATCTTCGGTCTTCTCGGCGCTCCACGCATGGGAGCATCCGGTGCCGCACTCGCGACCACTCTCTCGAGCCTTGAAGCCTTCATCCTCTGCATCATCGTACTCACAAGAAAATGCAGCGTGAAGTTAAGGCTCAAGTACATACTTAAAACTGACGACACCATTCGAAAAGAATTCTCACGCTACTCAACGCCCTTCGTCGCCAACCAATTGCTGTGGGGTCTCGGCTTTACCATGATCTACGTCATCATAGGCCATATGGGTGACGACGCAACTGCCGCCAATGCGATAGTCGCTGTCGTCAAAGACCTCGTCTCCTGCTTCTGCTACGCACTCGGAAGCGGCGGCGCGATCGTCGTCGGAAACGAGCTTGGTGCGGGAAGACTTGTGACAGGTAAGGAATACGGCGGAAGGATCGTTAAGCTCACCATCACGAGTGGCATCATCCTTGGTATCCTCGTAGCATTAAGCGCACCCATCGTCGTGCCTCTTGTGGATCTTACTCCGCAGGCAGGACAGTATCTTAAGTGGATGCTTTATATGTGTTCTTACTACATCTTCGGAAGATCCGTTAACTCGACTGTCATCGCAGGCATCTTTGCCGCAGGCGGTGACACCAAGTTCGGCTTCATCTGCGACACGATAACGATGTGGGCTTTCATAGTTCCGCTCGGCTTCCTCGCAGCATTCGTTCTTAACCTGCCGGTACTGGTCGTCTACTTCATCTTGAATCTAGATGAGATGATCAAGCTCCCCGCGGTTTATATCCACTACAAGAAATATAAATGGGTCAAGAATCTGGTCGCCGACCATTAAGGAGAACCATATGAAGATTAAGAAGTTCGTATCGATATTGCTTTGTTCCGTCATGCTCGCAGGCTGTGCCGACACTCCCGAAGAAAGCGGTGCAATTCCCGCACCAAGTGAACAGATCGGTCAGGCAGGTGAAACTCAAGAGGCAGCGGCCGAAGGCTCATCATCTTCTTCACCTGATACATCGAACCTTACCTACGGTTCTTCTTTCCTTGATACGGGAAACCTGACCGAGACAGGAAACGGATACGAAGGGATCGAGGGTACAGGAGACTTTAACTACGGTGAAGCGCTTCAGAAATCACTGCTGTTTTATGAACTTCAAAGATCGGGCGATCTTCCCGAGCAGGTAAGATGCAACTGGCGCGGCGACAGCGCTCTTAACGACGGATCGGATGCAGGGCTCGACCTTACGGGCGGCTGGTACGATGCAGGCGACAATGTTAAGTTCAATCTTCCGATGGCATATTCCGCTGCCATGCTCGCGTGGTCTTATTATGAATTCCCCGAAGCTTATGAAGAGTCCGGTCAGCTCGAATACTTACAGGGCGATATCAGATGGGTAACGGATTATCTCATGAGATGCCACCCCGAGGATGACGTTTACTACTATCAGGTAGGAGACGGTAATGCAGATCACTCCTGGTGGGGCCCCTGCGAAGTCATGACAATGAACCGTCCTTCCTACTTCGTCGACAGCTCCAACCCGGGTTCCGCAGTTGCAGGCGAAGCTGCGGCTGCACTTGCTGCGGCATGTGTTGTTTTCGAGGATTCGGATCCCGAGTACAGCGAGCTTTGCCTTGAGCACGCGCAGAGTCTTTATGAGTTTGCCGACGAGACAAGAAGCGATGACGGATACACGGCTGCGAACGGTTTTTACAACTCGTGGAGCGGCTTTTATGATGAGCTTGCATGGGCAGGTGCATGGCTTTATATCGCGACCGGAGATGAGGCTTATCTTGATAACGCGACGAGCTGCTACTCACAGGCTTCGCAGGATTCCGACTGGGCCATGTGCTGGGATGACGTTCATATCGGAGCCGCAGTCCTTCTGTCTGAGATCACCGGCGAGTCAACATACACTTCCGCAGTAGAAGCGCACCTCGATTTCTGGTGCAACGACATAACATATACCCCCGACGGCCTTGCCTGGCTCGACTCATGGGGCTCGTTAAGATATGCGACCACGACAAGCTTCATCGCCGCCGTCTACAGCAGAAGCAGCAACTGTCCTTCCAACATGGCCGATACTTACTGGAACTTCGCGGAGAGTCAGTGCAACTACGCATTGGGCTCTTCAGGAAGAAGTTTTGTGGTCGGCTTCGGTGAGAATCCTCCCGAGCACCCGCACCACAGAACGGCTCAGGGTTCTTACTGCGATAACATGAATGAGCCTTCTTCCCACCGCCACACGCTTTACGGCGCATTGGTAGGCGGACCTGATGCTTCGGGTAATTACACCGATACGGTTTCGGACTACACGGCTAACGAGGTTGCATGCGACTACAACGCAGGCTTTACGGGTCTTCTTGCAGCAATGTATACGGAGTACCACGGACAGACTCTCGTCGACTTCGGTGCGGTTGAACCCGTCGAAACCGAGTATATCGTCGAAGCTTCCGTTAATGCGCAGGGTGACGGCTTCATCGAGGTCAAGACCATCGTGGATAACAGAACGGCATGGCCGGCACGTGCGGCGACCGATGTAGAACTTCGCTACTTCGTCGATCTTTCAGAACTTTACGAAGCGGGCTATGACGCTTCCGACGTGCAGATAACAACCAACTATGTGCAGTCCGGCAACGTTGACGGTTTGAAGGTATGGAACGAAGAGAACCATATCTACTATCTGTCCATCGTTTATGATGACGGCGGTCTCTATCCCGGTGGACAGTCACAGCATCAGTCTGAAGTACAGACAAGACTTATCGGCCCCTCGGGTATATGGGATGATTCCAACGATTTCTCATACGCAGGTCTTTCAAACGGCGACGGCATGTCATTAGGTCTTTACGAGAGCGGTGTGCTTGTTTACGGTAGCGAACCTTCCGAAGACGGCAGCGGAGCAGGAGCAAGCGTTGTTCCCGTTTCAGGTTCGGGTTCCGGTGAAGACGGCAATTCTGACAACTCAGGGGGTGCTTCATCAGGAAGCGTATCGAACGACGACATCTCAGTAAGCGTAAGCTACGACAGCAACGGCGGCAATTCAGTCTCAGGTTCGATGAACATCACGAATGAAAGCG
>JAGDCV010000097.1 GCA_017958365.1 Clostridiales bacterium | reverse complement strand
TAAGGCTATCGGCCTTGTTATCCCTGAGTTGAACGGTAAGCTCATCGGTGCTGCTCAGAGAGTTCCTACAGCTACAGGTTCCACAACAATCCTCCACGCTGTTGTTAAGGGTGAGGCTACAGTTGAGGGTATCAACGCTGCTATGAAGGCTGCTGTTACAGAGTCCTTCGGTTACACAGAGGAGAAGCTCGTTTCTTCCGATATCATCGGCATGAGATTCGGTTCCCTCTTCGATGCAAACCAGACAATGGTTTCCAAGATGGACGACGGCAACTCTCTCGTACAGGTTGTTTCCTGGTACGACAACGAGAATTCTTACACATCTCAGATGGTAAGAACAATCAAGTACTTCGCAGAGCTCGGCTAATTAATAGCTTAAGTAAAGTGAATACGAGTCCCCCGGGTTATCCCGGGGGACTTTTGTTTGCTCATTTACCTTCTTCGGGGATCAACATAAAGCAGAGAACAGTACCAAAATAACTTATTATCGAAAAAGATACTGTAAAAACAGGATTTTACAGTACTAATAATCTAACAATAGAGATTTAGTACTGTGTTTGAGAGAAATCACAGTACTATAATTCAATCTTTTTAAAAATAGTAATGTGAATCCGGTAAAATTACAGTACTAAATCGGGATAAGATGAGAAATAGTAATATAAAAGCGAATCAAAGATGATCATCATGTGACCTTGGTTGACTATTCCCGTCTAATAGGGTGAGAATCAATTGAACGGGGAGATTATAGTTATGAAGAAAGCTGTATCACTGTTAGTCGGAACATCATTATTATTCACATTGGCAGGATGTTCTGAAAAAACAGAATCATCTGATTATGTTGAGGAGATCTTCTCCTGTGATTCCGATAATCTTATAGGATTAGAGGGAGCTTATGCCGAAGATAGTTCGGTGACACTGATTTTCGATGAGGACGTTGTATTTGACAGTAACCGCTCGGGGCCCGGGTTCGGGTACTGTTTCGAGCGGGGCTCATTTCTTGAGCGCGATTACATTACTGTGTTTGCCGGAGATGAAGAGTACCGTGTGCAGGGTGATGACATAAAGGTCGATGCCGATGAGATGACGATGGTCTTCGAAGTGGATGATATCGATGCAGATGAGATTACGGGAGTCCATTTCTTTGCATCTTTTGAAGTAAATATAGAATTCGAAGAGGGCGTGATATCGGGTATTGTTTACGGCGGTGACTGCCGGGAGGAGTTCAGCCAGACTTACAATTCCGGCCGTGACATTTGGGAAGATGTCGAGTGGAACGTTATACCTGAACCCATGACTGTTATTGAGCCTGATGTTGAACCTTCAGAGCCTGATGTGCAGCCTGACGTAGAACCTGTGGCAGCAGACGGATTCATTACTCCTTTTATGGCAGAGCATATTCCCGACGAATTTATGCCGGAACTCGATCAGTATCTGTTCGGTATGATGGATCTTGAAGGGAACGTTATCTATGAACCTCAGTTCTCTTCTGTTAATTATATCGAAGAGTGCGGGGCTTATATCGTAGGCGGAGAAGTTGACGGTGTTACACGCTACGGCATCATGAATGACGACGGGGAAGACTTCACGGGACTTATCTACGACGGAGCTTACTACGATACCGGCAAGACGGAGAATGAGTCAGGCAGCTTCTACATGACGACTTATAGCGATGGAATTCTTCATGTAACAACATATGAAGACGACCTCGTTATTGCAGATGACGACATCGATATCACGATTGATGAGGAGGCCCTTCCTTTTGAGACATCAAATCTTGCAGTCTGCCATATGCACATGAGCGGGGCTCTGATAAGAGACTGCAGCGAGTTCTACCCTCACAATGTTCTTATTGATGTACAAAGCGGTGAAGTGCTGCATGATTTTACAGAGTCGTTCGGTGATGAGTTGATATACGGGGATCTCATAATCGATGCAGACAGAATAGCGGAAACCGTGCAGATCTATTCTTACGACGGCGAACTTCTTTTTGACGATGATGATGCCACAGGAATATATCTTGACACCTACAGATTTGCTCTGGCTTTTGACACCACTCTTGTTGTCATCGACAGAGAGGGGAATGATCATGCATCCATACAGATTGCTTCCAATGCAATTGTTGACCAGGGATGCGGTGTGATCGGCGTAACTGACAATACGGGAACAACTTTCTATGATGACGATCTTAATGAGATTGCCAAGGCTCCTGATGTGAATCTTGATGACGGATATTTATCGGGAAGATTCAGTGATGGAATGGGCGGCAACATCATCTTCGTATCATTTGATGAAAACACAATAACCAATGTTATGAACGGAGCGGTCATGCACGTTAATGACGACTGTTTCTACTCGCATGAGAGAGATTACATCTTTGCAGATGACATAGGTAACGGCAACCTTTCCGAGCACCACTGGTACCTCTACGACAACGAGTTCAATCTCGTTCTCGAAGGTGATGATTACGGCGATGTTTTGTATGATTCATTTACTGATGATATGTATGTCAGCGAGTATTCTGACGATGTAACTACGATCTACTCGCTTGCGGATTACGAGCCTGTGTTCGAGACTGACGGAAGATATTCGGTAAGGGTCATGGATGGTAATTTCCTTCTCACGGGAAGTGATGAGGTAAGGCTGTTTGACAGTAACGGCAATCTTGTCTGCTCATCTGCTGTCAGCCATTGATTAGTTTTGAAAGGAACAAATAAAAGAGCCGCCCGCGGGCGGCTCTCATTATTTAATCATAATTTAAAGCAATCAGTACTTGGGTTCAAGCAGACCGTAATTTCCGTCTTTCCTCTTGTAGATAACACATACCGAATCCGTATCTGCATCGAGGTATACGAGGAAGTTGTGTCCGAGCATCTCCATCTGGAGTATTGCGTCCTCGGAAGTCATCGGACGAAGCTCAAATGTCTTCCTTCTTGCGATCTTGGAATCCTCAGGATCATCGATCTCATAATCAAAATCGGAGCTGTTGTCTTCCTCGAGGTAATTAGCGATCTGAGGATACTCCTTCTTCTTCTTAAGGAACTTTGTCTTATTACGTCTGATCTGCGACTCGAGCTTATCGATTGCTCTGTCTACTGCTACAAGGATCTCTTCGTCTCTGGCCTCAGCCCTGTAGTACTTGTTGTCGAGTTTCATTGTTACTTCGACTACCATCTTACTTCCTTCAGGTCTGATGCGAACGTTGCAAGAGCCCTCATCTCCAAAGTACTTGTCAAACTTTCTCAACTTGTCGGTGATCTTGTTCTCAAGTCTCTCGCCGATCTTTATGCCGTTGCCCTGTGTAGTGATCTTCATGAAATCACATCCTTCCTTTAGAGGTTCTAAGGATATAAATCCTTAATTCGATTATAAGAAAAAAATTATTAATTAACTGTTAAAGTGTCCTTACGGTCTAATATCATCTTAAAAATAATGTATAATACACATTATCAGACGAATCGGAGGTTTTACATATGGCATTATTTGATCCTAAGGCTAAGATCATTTCCGGCTATGAGAGGTCTATCGATGATCGTACATCATCGATCCGTAAATATTACGATGAGATCGGCAAGCTATACTATGATCAGTATAAAGACATGAACGTTGATAATACTAAGGATATCAACACACGTTGCGAGGCTATCACGAGATTAAGCAACGAGATCGAAGATTATAAGCTTAAGATCCTCTTCGAGAGAGGACTCAAGAAGTGCCCTAACTGCGGTACTGAGAACAGCCTCGAGTACGGTTTCTGCTTCAAGTGCGGAACTAAGTTTGATGAGGATTCTGCTAATGCTCCCAAGACTTCAGTAATTGACGAGACTCCTGCTGCTGAGCCCGAGAAGGAAGAAGCTGCTGAGGAGAAGAAGGAAGAGGAAGCTCCCGCTGAAGAAGAGAAGAAGGACGAAGAGTAATCTTTTCTTACTATTGCAACACAAGGCTGTGTGCTCCGGCGCACAGCCTTTTATTATGCGAAGAAGCGATGAATATGCGCTCTTTGATATTGTCTGAGATATAAGAAGACACGAGGTCGGCGGTTTCATCATCAAGACCTGTCAGGGGCTCGTCCATTATAAGCACGTCAGAAGGTGAGAGGATCGCACGCACTATCTCAACGCGTCTAGCGGTTCCGCCCGACAGCTCCGACACTTTCTTGCTAAGCTCCTCCTCAGGTATTATGCGCGACAGTTCTTCCCTGATTCTTTCGTCAGGAAGATCTCTTGCGGCAAGCTTTACATTCCTTACTGCATCAAGATAGTTAATAAGTCTTGTCTCCTGGAACACGGGAGCGAATCGTGGCTTTGCGATCTTATCATATGTGACTGAACCCGAGTCACAGGGTGTAAGTCCCGTGATGATTCGAAGAAGCGTGGTCTTTCCGATGCCGGAAGGCCCTTCGATGACATATGAGTTCCCTGTTTCAAAAACATGCGAGAAGTCGTTGATGACAGGGCGTCCGTCAAAGGATTTGCATACTTTATCAAGTACTATCTTCATCGTGACATCAGCCTCCTCATCAAAGTCGTGATCGCCTTCTCGAACAGGAACGCAAGAAGCACTGCACAGAATGTCCATGCGAACAATTCATCCGTTGCAAGGAGTACCTTGGACTGGTAAAGGCCGCTTCCTATCGACTTAAGAGGTCGTCCGATGACCTCGGCTGCGATGCCGCTCTTGAAAGCCATGCCTGCGCTTACCGCGACCGCGCTTCTAAGATGCGGTATGACGGAAGGAAGGTAGATGTGGTTTACTTTGTCCCTGAACCTGAAACGGAAAAGCTCCGAGGTCTCGATCATTTTCCGATCCGTCGAGTCGAGGCCGGAGAGCACGTTGTAGTAGATCATGGGGAAGACGACGAGCGCACTTATTACGATGGATAAGGACGGCGCTCCCGCCCAGATTAGAACGAGGATGACGAAGCTTGCGACGGGAACGGATTTGATCACGGACACTGGCAGGGATATAACCTCGCGAAAAAGCCCGTACCTGTAGGAAAGAGCCGCGCAAAGGCATCCGAGCATGAGCCCTGTCGCAAAACCCAGGGTTATCTTAAGCACGGTAGATATTACCGAGAGCCAGAAGGCGGAGGTTGCCCCGAGTCTTATAAGCGCAAGCAGGGCCTCGTAAGGCCCTGCAAGCAAAATGTTGTTATTAACGGCAATGGAAGCAAGCTGCCACAAAACCAGCCATAAAAGAACTATTAAAGTCCTGCGTGCAGCTTTGTTACTCAATTTCAGCTTCCTGTGTAGTAGAAGTCTTCGCCGGGCATTGCACCGCCTACGGACTCGGGATTTGCATCATATAAAGTCTGAAGGTAACTCTCGAGTTCAGATCTCATCTGCGCTCCATTTACCGAATCGATATTGCAAAGAGGGATTGCTCTTTGTGCTACGGGGAGTGCTCCAACGATACCCTGATCTACAACGAGCTGGGCAGTTGCATCAAGATTGTTTTCTATCTCGATGACGCTGTTGTGGTGATAAACCTCGAAAGATGCGATCGCATTAGGATGCGCCTCGATGAATTCCGTTCTTGCGACTGTTACGCCTGTTACAAGGCGGGAGTCGGATGTAACCTCATTCCATGCATCATCAAGTGAGAATGCGATCTGAAGGTCGGGGTTCTGAACCATGGCTGCCGTTGCGGCAGGCTGGGGAAGAACGGCAATCAGTGAAGGATCCTGACCCAAAGCTGCAACTACTTCAGCGCCTTCTGTCTTGAAGTCCAAAGTGCAGTCGGTAACGCCGTACTGCTCAAGAAGATAGTTCATTGCATATTCGGGAGTTGCACCCTGACCTGTCGTGATCACGGTCTTGCCCGAAAGATCGGAAACGGATGTGATCGATGTATCCGATGTGATGCAGTAAAGAACTCCGTAAGTGTTTATGTCGATGACTCTGATCCCGCCCTCGGTCCTGTTATAAAGAACTGCTGCGAGGTTGGCAGGGATGAGAGCGATATCAAGGTCGCCTGCGTTTAACGCTGCTGCGATCTCATCAGGCTGTGTTGCTACCGTGAACTCATAGTCGGCGTCAACAGTGCCGTTATTAACGTCATCCATGAGGTTGATGATACCGATGGTCGTAGGTCCGGATAATGAGCCTATCCTTACCTTAACATTGTCTTCCTGCGGTACTGCATTGCAGGCTGTAAGGGCACTTAATGCGATGACAGCTGTTGTGATGGTTGAAATAAGTTTTTTCATATATATGTCCTCTCTGGTCAACAGCATTTTATTGACTAGCGGAATTATACATCATTTAATTAATCCAAATCTCTCACAATTGTTAATTTTAATAACCCTTTTATGACTTATAATAGTACTCGGTTACAACAACTGAAAGGAGTCAGTTTATGGGGTTCATAATGGAGACGAAGGGCCTTCCCAAAACGTACGGAAACAAAGATGCCGTTAAGGACATCAACATCCATGTGCGGGAGGGCGAGATTTACGGCCTTATAGGACGTAACGGTGCAGGTAAGACCACGATCATGAGAATGTTGAGCGGTTTGTCCACACCGACTTCCGGAAGCTATTCGATATTTGGAAAGACAGGATCTGAGTTAGGCCCTCAGATGCGTAATGTAGGAGTTCTCATCGAGAATCCCGGTCTTTATCCCAATCTCTCGGCATACGAGAATCTGAAGATTAAGTGCATCGGAATGGGTGTACCTTATAAAGGCTACATCGAAAATCTCCTTGAGCTCGTTGGCCTTGAGAATGTTGACAAGAAGAAGGGCGCAGGCCAGTTCTCGCTCGGCATGAGACAGCGTCTGGGCATCGCACTGGCTCTCATCGGAGACCCTAAGATGATCATCCTTGACGAGCCGATCAACGGCCTTGATCCCCAGGGTATCGTCGAGATAAGAAAGACGCTCGAGAAGCTTCGCGACGAGAATAAGATAACGATAATGATCTCGAGCCACATCCTTGATGAGTTAAGTAAGCTTGCAAACAGCTACGGTATCATTCACGAAGGAAAGCTCATGGATGAGTTCACGACAGATGAGCTTAAGAGCAGATGCGGTCAGTTCGTACTCATCAAGACCGGAGACAACGGCAACACGATCAAGGAGCTCGAGAAGATCGGCATAAAGGATTATGAGATCGACCACGACGGATATATCCGTGTAGGTGAGCAGCTTGATAAGAGTGCAGCCATGGCCAAGGCGATCGTTACTGCAGGTATTGATCTTAATGAGATCTACATCAACAACGACTCGCTCGAGGACTATTATCTTCGCGTTACGGGAGGTAAGCACAATGGGTAATACGATCAAAATGGATCTTTACAGGATGTTGACGAGCAAGACGTTCAAGATCAATCTTCTTATCGTAACCATAGTCACGCTCTTGTCCAAGCCGCTTTTAAAGTTAGTTTATAATCTCACGGCAAAGCTTGCCGAGAACCTATCCGAGAATGCGGAGGGAACAACTTCTGCCGTCGAGGCATATCCGTCGAGTGTTGACCTGTCGGAACTTATCGCCTCGCCTTTTGGTTTTTATAACCTGACCATATTCGTTCTCATGTCCGTCATAGCTTTTGCATATGCCGACATCGCTAACGGATTCATCAAGAATTACGCAGGTCAGCTTGAAAAGAAGGGCTACAGCATCATCTCGAAGTTCGTTGTCATCGTGATCCATAACTTCATATTCATGGCGTGCGCTTTGATTGGCGGCATATTAGGTGAGTTAATGACAAGAACTGTCACATTCGACGCAGATGTTCCGACGGCTGTGGGTGTATTCTTCCTCAAGCTTTTGCTCATGCAGGCTCTTTGTACGATCCTCCTGTTCTTTACCGCGGGAATCCGCCAGAGGACGATGGCAACGGTATTCGGTGTTTTCTTAGGCTCCGGAATGCTCGGACTTGCATACTTCGGCCTTAACATGGCTATTGCAAAGGTGTTCGTTAATTCGGATATCAACGTCATGGATTACGCTCCCGATAAGCTTCTTGAACAGGGCATAAACATTGCCACCATCAATGCGCTTGTCGTGTCAGCCGTTATCATATGTATCTTCCTGCCGCTTACCGTGAAGATATTTAATGCCAAAGACGTCAGGTAATATTTGACGATTAGGCCTTCAGCGATTATAATAAGCGAGCAAATTTACAAATCCTGGATAGAGAGGGGGTGTGAAGAGATGTCAGAGATCAGAGTTAAGGAAGGCGAGTCCCTTGACAGTGCACTTCGTCGTTTCAAGCGCTCCTGCGCAAGATCCGGTGTACTCGCTGAGGTACGTAAGAGAGAGCACTATGAGAAGCCCTCTGTACGCCGTAAGAAGAAGTCTGAAGCTGCAAGAAAGCGTAAGCACTGATATACGGTTTGCTAATTAGAATGATTACCCCCGAAGTTCGCTTCGGGGGTTTTTTACAGGCGTTTGTGCTAAAATACTCTCAAAATAATGAAATGAGATATATTAGTCATGTTGCTTACGTCACGAAAGCGGCATTACGTGAACGAGGAAGTATTCTCGGATGCGGATGCTTTGTTCGAGGTACTGTTAAAGACCCACGGAATTGATACCGAACAGCAAAGGGAGGACTTTCTTCAGGACCAGGGTGCCTCACTTTATGACCCTTTTCTGTTTAATGACATGAAGAAGGCGGTCGACCTTATCTGCGATGCCATGGAAGGCCATCACAAGATACTGGTCTACGGAGACTACGACTGCGACGGCGTTACCGCCACATCCATTCTCGTAAGATACTTCAGAAGTCATAACTGCTGCGTCTCGTATATAGTTCCCAACCGTGAAGAGCACGGATACGGCCTGACCGACAACATCATTGATGAGGTCCTCGAGCAAAAGCCCGAGCTTCTTATCACGGTCGACTGCGGAATCACGAATATCGATACCGTAAGGGAACTTCGAAAGCAGGGCATCAAGGTCATCGTTACCGACCACCACAACGTTCAGGAAGAACTCCCCGAGGCTGATGCCGTCATCTGCGCCAAGCGTAAGGACAGCACATACCCCTTCGCGGATCTGTGCGGAGCAGGCGTAGCGCTTAAGGTGATCCAGGCGATGGGCGTAGACAGGAGATTTCCCGTATCGAAGTCCATCTGGTGCCAGACTATCGAGCTTGCGGGTATCGCCACCATCGCGGACCTCGTAAGCGTCGTTGACGAGAACAGGACCATCGTAAAGAAAGCTTTCATAAGCATGAGAAATCCGGTTAATCCCGGCATAAGAGTCATGAACTCACTCCTGCTCGAGCAGGCGGGTTCGCGTAACCTTGACGAGACGTTCATCTCCTTCAGCTTCGTCCCCAGGGTAAATGCAGCCGGAAGACTCTACGATTCCTCATCAGCACTTAATCTTTTCCTTGAAGATGATGAGGAAAAGGCACGTGAGGCTGCAGTTTCATTGGGAGAGCAGAATGACGAGCGCAAGAAGGTCGAGGCCGCCGTTTATGAGGAAGCCGTAAGGCAGATAGATGATGATCGCCGTCCCGACGAATGGAGCCTTGCAAGGACCAAAGGTCCCATCATCGCATATGCACCCGGATGGCATCAGGGAGTTCTCGGAATCGTGGCGGGACGACTTGCGGCGCATTTCAGAAGGACCGCGATAGTATTTACCGACGACTCCATAGATTCCTCTAATGTCCAAGGCTCGGGAAGAGCTTACGGCGAGTATGATCTTTTCGAAGCGTTAGGAAGGGTAAGTGAGCACATCGTAAACTACGGCGGTCACAAGAAGGCTGCCGGCGTAACGGTCAGAAGAGACCACATAGGCGAGTTCATGAAGGCTCTCGAGGAGGATGCGGTAAAGAACAGCAATCCTGATGATGACTCCGAGGAGGAGATCGAGATCACGGCTGTGCTTGCCCCGAATGTCCTTACTCTCGATACATATGAGGTTGTATCCAAGTTTAAGCCTTACGGCATCGGCAACAGAAAGCCGGTATTCGAGACACGCGGTCTCATCGTTTCCGGCGTTTACGACATGACGGACGGCGCGCACATAAGGCTTGAACTTACGGATCCGTCTTCGGGTAACGGTCAGACCATCTCCGTCGTAGGCTTCGGCATGGGTATCTACACGAAGCTTCTTAAGCCCGGCGACGTCATAGACATCGCATATACCATGAATGAGTACACTTTCAGGGGAAAGACTTCATTAAGCCTGTACCTTGAGGACATAAGGATTGCAAAGGCCAAAAGTTTCCTGTGGGAGAAGCCCGACATCGCGGAGGACCTGTACAGGAACGGCATGGACCTGACGCAGATAGGAAAGCTTGCGAAGGTCGACCCCGCTTTGGGCCTTATCCCGTCGGAGGTCATATACCTTGCCTGCTACCAAATCCTTAAAAATGAGTGCAAAGGTGAGACATCCTACGCGGATACGCCTCTTCTTGCGAAGATGATATCCCTGAAATCAGGCGTTGAGGTCACTCCTTTCCAGGTCAGCAGGTGCCTTGAAGTATTCTCGGAGGCACATCTTATCAAACTTGGTGTATTATCTTCAGTAAGAGTCTGCTTCAGATTCTTGAAGGTTGAAGGCAAGACGGACCTTAAACAGTCCGCAGTTTACATGAGGCTGTTGCAGCATGGCTGATGAGCATAAGACAGATGAGATAGATTATCTTATGAATATGGAGATCCTGCCGCAGATCCCTGATTACATTCAGGAGAAGTTCGACGGCGTCATGGAAGTCTTCACGGCTTATGCTTCACGCGCCCATCTTGACGAGGGTGTTCTTGCTTCTGAGCAGGACCTCATAAGAAGATCTTTCATCTTTGCTTTCAAAGCTCACAGACATCAGAAAAGAAAGAACGGGGAGCTTTACATCGTTCACCCGATAGCGACTGCAGAGATCCTCGCGGAACTCGAGGTCGATGCCGAGTCGCTTGCTGCGGCTTTCCTTCACGATACGGTAGAGGATACCGATGCGGATTATGAGATGCTCCGCGAACTGTTCGGAGACACCATAAGCACGCTCGTCGACGGCGTTACCAAGCTCAACATCATCTCCTCGCACTCCAAGGAAGAGATGCAGGCTGAGAACACGCGAAAAATGCTCATCGCCATGACAAAGGACCCTCGAGTAATCCTCATCAAGCTTGCAGACCGTCTCCACAACATGCGTACGATGCAGTACCAGACTCCCGAGAAGCAGGTCGAGAAGGCAAGGGAGACACTCGAGATATATGCGCCCTTTGCGGAGAAGTTCGGCGTATTCAAGATCAAGTGGGAGCTCGAGGACCTGTGTCTTCGTTACCTTGATAACGACGGTTACTACGAGCTCGTAGGCCTTATCTCTTCTAAGAGGTCCGAGCGCGAGGCTTTCATGGCCCATGTTATCTCCGAGATCTCGGATAAGCTCAAGGATGAAGGCGTTGTTCACTACGACGTTGACGGAAGACCGAAGCACTTCTACAGCATCTATAAGAAGATGCACGATAACAAGCATAATGACATTAACCACATCTACGATATGTTCGCATGCAGGATCATCGTCGATACGATAGCCGACTGCTATAAGGCATTGGGTATCGTTCACTCGATGTACGTTCCTCTTCCGGGAAGGTTTAAAGACTATATCGCGAACCCTAAGGAGAACGGATACCAGTCTTTGCACACGACGGTAAAGCGCCACGGCGGTAAGACATTCGGAGAGACGACATTCGAGGTCCAGATAAGGACCTACAGCATGCATATCGAAGCCGAGTACGGAATCGCGGCTCATTGGCACTATAAGGAAGCGGGCAACTCCAAGGTCTTCACCGAGGATATCTACGACGAGAAGATCAAGTGGGTAAGGCAGTTCCTTGAGGCACAAAGAGACTCTGACGATCCCAAGGACTTCATGGAGCTTTTGAAGAACAATATCGTTCCGAACGAGGTCTTCGTATTTACGCCCAAGGGTAAAATCATCCGTCTTCCTACCGGTTCGTGTCCCATCGACTTTGCCTATGCCATCCACAGCGGCATCGGTAACCACATGCACGGCGCGAAGGTAAACGGAAGGATCGTTCCGCTGTCTTACGTTCTTAAGTCCGGCGATGAGGTCGAGATCCTGTCTTCCGATAAGATCAAAGGTCCTTCACGTGACTGGGTGAAGATCGTTAAGACTGCGTCCGCGCGTTCCAAGATCAACTCATGGTTCAAGAAGCAGGACCGTGACGAGAATATCGAGATCGGTAAATCGAGGCTCGAGCGTGAGATCGAGAAGAACGGTTTTACCACGTCACAGCTTCTCATAGTCGATAACATCAAGATCGTTCTCGACAGGTTCAGCTGCAATTCCGTCGACGACCTGTTCGCCGCGATAGGTTACGGTTCGATACAGGTCGGAAAGGTCTTCGGCAGGCTTCGCGACGAGTACATTAAGACCTTAAGCGAGGAAGAGCGTCTTGCCATGGGATACAGGACTGCGTCTGACGGCCAGATCGTTTACTACATGCCTGAGAAGATGCCTGAGGAATTAGGTAAGGGCGACGGCATTAAGGCGCCGCAGACTCCCGAGAATAAGACCGTTCGAAAAGGAAACAGCGACAACAGCATCCTTATAGACGGCTTAAGCCATCCTCTTC
>JAGDCV010000096.1 GCA_017958365.1 Clostridiales bacterium | reverse complement strand
TGTCCGAGCTTATGCATGATGGTCCTGGCATTGGTCGAACAGATGAAGAAGGCGCTCATGATTATGAGCATCAAAAGGATGGTCGTAACTGATGCGACCGTAACGAGGGGATGTCTTACGATTCCCTTAACGCCCTCTTTTACCGAATTCCAGAAAGCTCTTACACTCATTCTTCATCGTCCTCCCCGTAAAGATCGGGATCGTCGGGGTTGAACGCATCCCTGCGCTTTGCCTGGCGCTTCTTAAGTTTCTCTTCTTTCTTTCTCTGCTTCTCGAGCTTTTTCAGAGCCTTCTTATCGAGGATCTCTTCCGCCGGCTGATCTTCTTCCTCCGCAGGCTCGGCATCCAAAGTTTCCGCTGCCTGAGGCTCGGGCTCTTCGTCTCCGAACTTGATCGTCTCTTCGGGGAGCTCCTCGACATTTTCGATGATCTCGACCGTAACATTCTCAGGGTCCGGAGTCATCTCCCCGATCTCGACGGGAACTTCCTCGGGGATCTCGGGCAAAGGTTCTTCCTTTATCTCCTCTTCGGGACCGTCGTCAAAGAAAGGCACCTCGACGGGCGGAACCACTACGGGCTCGGGCACGCTGACGGGAGCCGGAGGATCCTCATCCATCTCAAGGCCGAACATGACCTTGCCGGTCTCGGGAACTTCTTCCTCCGTCTCGGCATAATCCTGATCGTCACCGAAGTATACTGACTTGGACTTGCTGTCACTGACGTCCAGCTGGGGCAGACCGCCGAAATCGATCTCCTCGGGAACGGTCTCGCCCTTCTCCGAGTAGCCTGCGGAATATTCGTCTCTTACGACATATCCGTTCTCGATCTCGATAACGCGCTGCTGCATCCTGTCGACCATATTGCTGTCGTGGGTGCAGACGATGACAGTGGCACCGCCCTTGTTGATCTCAAGAAGGAGCGCCATTATATTCTCGGATGTCTCGGGGTCAAGGTTGCCCGTAGGCTCATCCGCTACTATAAGCTGGGGGTTGTTGAGCATCGCTCTTGCTATGGATACTCTCTGCTGCTCACCTCCGGAAAGCTCCTGGGGGTAAACATTGGCCTTCTCTTTGAGGCCTACTACATTAAGAACAATGCCGACAGTCTGGTCAAGGCTCTTCCTGGGGATGCCTATGATCTCGCCGGCAAATGCTATATTCTCGGCAACGGTCTTGGACTCTATGAGCCTGAAGTCCTGATATACCATGCCGATCTGTCTTCTGAGTACGGGGATCAAAGCTCTCGACATATGGGAAATGTCGAAGTTATCTATGGTAACTTTACCTTCGGTAACGTCTTCCTCGCATGTTATCGTCTTGAGGAGCGTGGACTTGCCCGATCCCGATTTGCCGATTATGAATACAAACTCACCGGTGTTGATGGTGAAGTTTACACCCTTAAGAGCTTCAACTCCGGATTTGTATGTTTTCTTGACGTCAATAAATTTGATCACTTGTTCTGTCGTTACCTTATCATTTTATCGTTACTCTCGCCGAGATAATCGAGATAAGTCCTGACCATGGTAGCCATCTTAAAGAGGACCGCATCATCGAAAAGTCTCAGGTCGAGGCCGGTCTTGGCCTTAACCTTCTCAAGACGGTAAACGAGAGTATTTCTGTGAACGAAAAGTTCGCGGCTCGTCTCTGAACCGTTCAGGTCATTTGCAAAGAATGTATCGATCGTAACCCTGGTCTCATCGTCGAGCTGCTTATAAGCTTCATTGGGGAAGACCTCGTCTATGAACATCTCACAGAGGTTCCTGGGGAGCTGGTAGATGAGTCTGCCGAGACCGAGCTTGTCATATCTGGAGATGAAGCTCTCGCTGTCGAAGATCTTCGACACCTTAAGTGCCGTCATGGCATCCGAATAGGACTTGCTGATGTCAGAGAAGCCCTTTACTACGGAGCCGACCGCAACATAGGCGTTGCAGCCTTCGGAGTTGAGGCAGGCAAGAACGGATTCGCTGGCGTTCCTGATAAAGGAATCCTTGGCCTCATCGCCTGCGAGGGTCTCCTCGGCACTCATTATTACTATGGAAGTCGACTCGTCCATTGCGATAACATTCGCGACCTCGGAGTCGGTATAGAAGTTCTGCAGTATCTCAAGAGCATCAGATCCCTTATCGGCAGAGGTCCTTATGACCATAACGACTCTGGGGATCTTAACGTCGATCTTAAATTCTCTCGCGATCATGGGGATCTCTTCCCTGATCTCGTTGTCGAGCAGTACATTACGGAAGAATATCGTCTTCTCGGCATCGGTACCCTTCTCCTTGACCGTGGTCTTAAGCCATTCGGCCAGAAGCTGGAGGTTGGTCCTTACGCCGTCCTCGATACCTTCTATATATACGACATATTTGAACTGATCGCCGATGGCGACTTTCATGTATGTCTTGTCAGCAGTGGAAGCGAAAACGTCATTGGAAGTCATTACCGCCCTTATCGATGAATCCGTAGTTCCTTCGATCTCAGGTTCCGTTGCGGCAATGATATTACCTGTCAGGTCCATCACTCCGGCATTTTGCTCAAGGATAGCTTTGGCATTACGCATCAGTTTTTTTATCTCTTCCATATTGCTCACCTCTCTGACAAACTACTCTAAATGATATATTTTTTTCCTCAAACAAGCAAGTTAAAAGAGTTTTACGAAAAAATGCCAAAAAAGAAGACCGCCTCTGAAGGCGGTCTTCCGTTAAGTTCGATACTCAGATCATTAAGAAATGATGGACTGCTCTGTATCCTTATCGAAGAGGTGGATACGGTTAGCATCGATAGCGAGGTCAACAACCTGACCAACTGCAGACTGTGAAGTTGTAGGGTCAACTCTACATGTGAGAGGGAGAGCTCCGTTAACCGTAACATAGAGATATGTCTCGGCACCGAGCATTTCAACGACGTCTACGTCAGCTGCAAATGCTGCTTCAGGGTGATCTGTAACGAATGTAGCTTCGTCTGTGATAGCCTCAGGACGTACACCGAAGATAACTTCCTGACCGTCTCTCTCCATAACTTCCTCAACAGCATAACGCTCAGGGAGCTTAACTGTAACGTTCTCGAATGTGATGTATACATCAGAACCGTCAACGTTGATAACAGCATTGATGAAGTTCATAGGAGGCATTCCGATGAAGCCTGCAACGAATGTGTTAACCGGGTTGTCATAGAGCTCCGTAGGAGAGTCAACCTGCTGAATGAAACCATCCTTCATAACTACGATTCTGTTACCCATGGTCATAGCCTCTGTCTGGTCGTGTGTTACGTATACGAATGTTG
>JAGDCV010000095.1 GCA_017958365.1 Clostridiales bacterium | reverse complement strand
CGGTCGAGGCAGGGCGTCCTGACACGATAACAGAAGGGAAGCTTGCCTCGATGCGTGAGGCGGGAGTAAACCGCATCTGCATCAATCCGCAGACCATGAGAAATGAGACTTTATTGAAGCTTAAGAGGGGGCACACCGCGGAAGATGTAATCCGCGCTTACAAGCAGGCGAGAAATGCCGGGTTTGAAGTAATTAACATGGATCTTATCGCAGGTCTTAAGTATGAGACCGCAGATGACTTCCTGGTATCCGTTAACCGCGTTCTCGAGCTTGATCCCGAGAACATCACCATACATACGCTTTATAAGAAAAGACGCGCGGGAATGAGCCGTGATGACGTTTTGAATGCAGACGGCAGGGGAGACATCGACCGTGCCGTGAGTGATGCTTATGAGCTTCTCATGAGCCGCGGCTACGAGCCTTACTATATGTACCGTCAGAAGGATACCGAGTTAAGTCTCGAGAATACGGGTTTTTGCAAGAAAGATACATACAACATCTATAATGTCGCGATGATGAGTTCCGACTGCTCCGTTTTGTCCGTCGGTGCGGGAGCCATGAGCAAACGCGCTTTCCCGAACGGCAGGTTCGAGAGATGTCCTAACGTCAAGGACGTAAGCCTTTACATGAATTCTTCAAAGGAAATGGGACAGAAGAAGATCAGTTTTTTTGATCTTCACCGGCACGATCGCTGATGATGTATCTCGGACGCTGCTTGGTCTCGAGGTAGATCTTGCCGATATATTCTCCGATTACACCGATGCTTACCATCTGGATTCCGCTTAGGAAACTGATGATACAAGCCGTACTTGCCCATCCGGGAGGAGTAGCCATGGCAAAGTGCGAGACTATCGTGTAGATAAGAAGAATAAAGCTGATGACAGCCACAACAAAGCCGAACCATGTGATTATCTTGATGGGCTTGACCGAGAGGCTCGTTACGCCGTCAAAGGCGAGAGTAAAGAGCTTCGAGATGGAGTAGTGACCCTTGCCGGCCATACGTTCGTGTCTGTCATAGTAAACGCAGGTGCTCTTGAAGCCGACCATGGGAAACAGACCTCTTAAGAACAGGTTAACTTCATGGAAGTTTGCAAATTCCTTCAGGGCTCTTGAAGAAACAAGTCTGTAGTCAGCATGGTTGTATATAACATCGGCTCCGAGCACGTTAAGTGTCTTGTAGTAAGTCTGTGCCGTGAAGCGCTTCATGAAAGTGTCCGTATCGCGGTTCTGTCGTACGCCGTAAACGATCTCGCAGCCGTTATCGTACTCGCGGATCATGTCAGTCATGGCACCTACATCGTCTTGTCCGTCGTCATCTATGGAAATGGTGACGTCGCAGTTGGGCATGGCCTCCATGAGACCTGCAACAACGGCATTCTGATGGCCCCTGTTACGGCTTAATGCGATACCCTTAACATGAGGATCGTCGTTACATAACTGCTTTATCGTATCCCATGAATCGTCTCCGCTTCCGTCATCAACAAACAGGACACGGCTCTTATCGGAGATAAGACCCTCGTCTCTCATCTTGAAAAGCTGACCCAGGAACAGGGGACATGTGACTTTGATAACTTCAGCGTCCTTATAAACAGGCACGACAATGTACAAAACGGTATCTTTCATGCGTTTGATTATACATTAAAAATTTTTATTAATAAATAGTTTGGAAGTTCCACAGAATGGGGTTTAACAGGTATAATACTCTTTATGATATGTCCCAGATGTAAAACAGAGAACGGCAGCAGGACCGTATGCAGTAACTGCGGTTACTTCCTGTATCGTGCAACCAGTCAGAACGTGGCTAAGAGGACCGGAGTTGAGCGCGCGCTTGACGACAGCAAGATAGTCGGCAAGGGCGTGTGGAGGATCGCGAGGATAATCTGGATAGTTATCGTCATGATCGTCATTAGTTTCTGGGTGATAGCAGCACTCGTGTATCTGACGGGCGGTAAGGTTATCCTGGGTTGATCATCAAGATTAAAGCAATTCAAATTGGGAGGTAATTTGATATGAGCGTAACAATAGACAAGCATGATTCCGTTATCACACCCGAGGCAGTACTTATCATCGGTACTTATGATGAGAACGGCGTACCTAATGCCATGAACGCTGCATGGGGAACACAGACTGATTTTAATGAGATCACCATCTCTTTGTCCAAGCATAAGACAACTGAGAACATCGAGAAGACGGGTGCTTTTACAGTCGCATTCGGCACTGAGTCTACTGTTACCATAAGTGATTACTTCGGTGTCGAAACCGGAAAGAAGATCAACAAGATCGAGAAGGCTGGTTGTCACGTTCATAAGAGTGAGAATGTTAATGCTCCCATTATCGAAGAATATCCTCTTACACTTGAGTGCAAGCTCAAAAGCTGGAATGAGGAAGAGGGCATCCTCGTAGGTGAGATCGTAGCCGAGCAGGCTGACGAGTCCATCCTTACAGACGGCGTAGTGGATCTTGATAAGCTTAAGCCCATCATCTACGATTCGGCGATCAAGGCATACAGAGGCGTAGGACCTGTGATCGCGAAGGCATTTGAGGAAGGATTCAAGATCAAGAAGTCAGTTGATAAGTGGGATAACTGATCTTTCTTGTTGATTCGGTAACAGGTGTGAGAGAGACTCTTTCATTAAACAAACGAATAATCGTACTGGTTTCATTGTTCCTTGTATTACTGGGAGGATATTTTGTCCTTACACAAAAAGCTACCGGAATAACCCTTCTTTGCAGAAATACCGTATTCAGAAGTGAAGAGGAATGCACCCGTCTCGTTGAATTGAAGGACGGCGTTGCCGTAGAGCAGCAGTTTACGATGCCCTATGAGACATTCTATTCCGTTACGCCTCTGATCGAGTGCGAAGAGGAAGTCAACGGGGAACTTCATATCGAACTTTGTGATGCAGACGGACAGGTTGTCTTCTCCAAGGTAATGATCCCCGAATATGTTCAGCACATTTACAAGACGGCAGAAGCAGATGAGTTGATCCCCGTTAATGAGGGCGGGGAATATACTCTCTGCATTTATGTTGAAGGATCAGACGACAGCGGTATTCTCGTTAAGACCGATTCTCATAATGAGCCATGCTTCAGCATGCGCGGAGGCTTCACGGGAAGAGACAGCAAGATTGGTTTTTGCGTCTTCTACATGCTGTTTTGTCTTCTTATAATCAGCTCTGTTTATCTCATCCTTAAAGGCGAGGTCAGTCTTGACTTTGACAGGATGCATCTTATAGACAAGATCCTGATAGGTTCACTTCTTTTGTACTGTGCTTTATTCATATCAGAAGCTAATGACATACAGGTAATCGTTCGCGGAAGTTATTTTGTTATCGACAGTATCAGGGAAGGGAAATTCTTCTCATATTATGATTATGCATATGAGAGGGAACTTATCGAAGGAACGTTCGGTAACTGGTCCATAAACTACAACATAATGATGTATATCTTTGTTGCGATCTTTGTGTTCCCGTTCCGTAACCTTTTGCCTTCGTATTCGTTCGTATACTTCATATACGTTCAGTCGATCATCGCAGCTTTGTTTGTTTACTGCGGAGTCCTTTGCAAGAAGCTCATAAGGGATTTCGGACTCGACAGAAGCTTCGAGAAAACTGTGCCTTTCCTGTTCATGACATCCGGAATGGCCATCTTCTGCTCGGTAGGATTCGGCCAGCTTGATATGGTGTTCATCGTGATGGTGCTTTGGGCACTTCGTTTCTATGCGAAGAAGAAGTACTACCGCTTCTCTATCCTGATGGCATTCGCGATCGCATTTAAGACGTTCCCTCTGCTTCTTTTTATCCCCCTTATCCTTCTTACGAATAAGAAGATAAAGGACATCATCGCTCATCTTGCGACCGGTCTCTCGGTTACATTGCTTCACTCGCTCATCTACAGCGGTTCCGAAGGCTATAAGGTCATGATGAAATTACTTGACGATGAGCAGTACTTCGTTGAGAAGTTATCCATGTCGAGGATCGATAACGGCGACCTGTTTAACGGCATGTTCGGTATCGCCTTATTCATAGTTGCATTCGTTATTATCTGCGCATTTGCTTACTTTAAGGATGTTGATGCAGACGATAAGAAGTCTTTGTACACATACGTTGCTCTGATCGGATTCCTTGTATATGTCGATCTGTTCTGTTTCCTGATCTGGCACATTGCATGGCTCGTTCCGATGGCTTTGTTTATGGCTATGCTCATTCCTCTTTTCCCGAAGACGGAGAAGCTCATGGTAATGAATCTCGTGCTCGAGACGGCAGCTTTGCTTACTGCGGAACGCTGGAACGGTCCTAACATCGACATGCTCAACTACGGCCTTCTTACCATGATTCCGAACGGTGATTCATCCTTCTACAGAGGTGCAACGTTCGGTTCGATTCATGCTGCTTTGCCGAGAGTCGTCTCGGATACGTATTTCGCGCTTATTGTAGGAGTTCTTTTGTTCCTTACCGTTTACTTTGTAAGGGAGCTCCCGAAGGTGGTGGAGAGTCGCAATCTTAAAGATCCATGTACTCCCGTATCCCGTCCTTTCGCATGGTCGAGGATCGGCGTTGTGCTTGCATATTCAGTGTTCTGTCTTTGGTGTTTCTATTACATCGGCTGATCTATTCCTCGGCTCCGAGATAATTCCCGTTAAGGTCAAATATCAGGAACAGATGTGATGCCAGGCGTGCGCCGGGGCACAGTCTTTGAAGGTTGCGCAGTACATCCTTGTGTATACCTCCGCTTGAGAAGAACGGGTGCATGGTGACGCCGCGCCAGTCCTTTTGGAGAAGGAACGACTTTATCGGCGGAGGAACATCGTTTTCCCAGACGGGCATTCCTATTATCACCGTGCCGTATTGCTGAAGATCGCAGGTGGGAGGTTCAATCAGGAAGAGTGATTCCGTGCCTTCCCTGATCTGCGTTTTTATCCGGAATATATCGTCGCCGGGATCGGTCTGAAGCTTTATCCTCTCGATGTCGCATTCGATATCGATGCTTATGAATTCCGCTGTTTCCCGGGTCTTATCGGTAAGTGAGAAGTAGACAAGGAGCGTTCTGCTGTTCATATTCACACTTTGCCACAGTATTAATACTTTTATTGGTACTTTCCCATGTTTTTTACTCTTATACTTTTTTGTTAATCAAAAGAAAAGAGGAATTAATATGAAAGCACGTAGGATGATGGCTTTTCTTGCTGCCTTTATGGCGGTATCAATGACAGTTGTTTCCAATGGAACGGTACTCGCGGATGAGAACGGTAAGCCCGCTAATGTAGTTGTTATCGGGGGACAGATAGACGAGACGGAGCCGGAAGAAAACTCCGTGGACCCCGTCGAAAATGATTTCGAGGGAGAGCGCGATGTTATCTCGCCTTCCGTCACCTACATCACACCTGATAATTTCCCGGATTCTGCATTCAGATACTATATTGCGAACGCTATCGATAACGGTGACGGCGTGTTGACGCAGGATGAGATCGATTTTGTAACAACCCT
>JAGDCV010000094.1 GCA_017958365.1 Clostridiales bacterium | reverse complement strand
GTTAACACAGGTCTTGCTGTCACAACTCATGCCGTAAACGGAAACCTTGTTGAAGAATCCGTAGAAGGCGCCGAGCGGACAAAGATACTTGCAAAACGGTCTGAATACCATAAGGCTTCCAACGATAACCAGGATCAATACCGATAATTTCCATGTAAACAGCTTTCCGAATTGGGATACAACCTTATTATCACCTGCTGCCAGGAGTAATCCGGAAACGGTTCCGGACGGACAAAGGAATTTACAATAAACGGGAGTCAGTTTGAAAACAAACGGAAGCACCAGAACCATCATCAGCAAAACAGCATATTTAATGTAGCGAAGGTATTTGTCAGCTTTGAATCTGTTCTTCTTAATAAACGGTATCTTATATATGAGGTCCTGTAGAAGTCCGAACGGACAAAGGAAGCCGCATACCGCCCTTCCAAGCAGAGCTCCAAAGAATATAAGAAGTCCCAATACATAATATGGGAACTTAAACTTCATTCCGTTAAGAAAAGACTGTAAAGATCCTACAGGGCATGCTCCGACAGCACCAGGACACGAATAACAGTTAAGTCCCGGGACGCAAATATTCTTTACGGGTCCGTTATATATCTTACCCGTAAAGAATCCTTTGAAATTTGCATTCTGAATCAGTGCTGCAACAGCCTGTACAGTTAATCTGATGCGTGACCTTTTACCCAATGCCAACACACTCCATACAGATCCTTATCGCCTTGGAAAGAACAGATGAAGGTTGCTTAAGAAGAATACCTGCAACAATAAACACTGCAGCTACTGCAAACAAAAGAAATGTTATGAGTTTCCTTCTAACGATCATAAGATCAGTTGATTACAGAAGTTACGACCTCTTCCCACTCGGCATACTCTCTTGAACCGACAAACTGGCTCTCACCGTTTACCTCAACAACGTGTCCGTTTCTGTCAACGAAGATCGTCGTAGGTACATAGCCAGATAAGAACTGTTCAAAATCCTCTGAGTAATGAACGATCGGATATGTAGTTCCGCATGATTCAAGAACTTCGTCTACTTCATCTTCCTGCTCGGTCTCGGAATATACTCCGATTACATTGAATCCCTGATCCTGATAGTTCTCATAAAGAGTCTCAATATCAGGCATCTCACCTACACAGGGAGGGCACCAGGGCTCCCAGAAGTTGATCATGGTGAGCTCATAGTCAGCAAAGATGCTCTCATCATATGTGTTTCCTTCACGGTCTGTAGTCGTGAATGTAAAATCAGGATCAAAATCAGCAGATACTTCACCTGAATCCTCAGATGTTTCATCAATTGATGACTCTTCACTTGAAGTTTCAACAACATCTTCCCTGTCAGAGTCATCTTCAGTTCTGGATGTTGCACAGGAAGCGCACATAATCAGACTCAAACCAAGAACAATTGCTGTAAATCTTTTCATAAATACCTCGTTATTATATAAATCTATATCCGCACGCATGATAATGAGTCTCACCTGCATCGATCAAGGGCGAATCAAATTCATCAACATTAACTGCATTAGGATACATCTGTGCTTCAAGACACAAAGCACCGTATTGAACATAAGCGGAATTATCCTTATATCCGTCTCCGTCAAGATGATTACCGGCATACATCTGAATTCCGGGCATATCGGTCCATACTTCCATCTGTCTTGAAGAATCATTATCCTTAAGAACCGATACAAGCTTATACTTGCCTTCGTTCTTAAGGCAGAAATTCTGGTCAATACCCTTGTTGGCACCAATCTGCGGATTAGTAAGATCCAATGACTGCATAACCGGAGCTTCAGAACGGAAATCAAAAGGCGTGCCCTCAACATCGATATAAGTTCCGTCAGGGCATCCGTCATTCTTATATGTAACTTTATCGGCATCGATAACAAGCATCTGGTTAACGACAGGACCGTGGTTGTGTCCCGAAAGATTAAAGTAAGCATGCTGTGTCGGTGCGAAAACAGTCTTCTTATCAGACAAAGCCTTATAGACTACAAGGAAAGTATCATCCTTAAGGAAAGCATAAAGTACCCATGTCTTAAGGTTACCCGGGAATCCGCACTCCCCGTCTGCACTGTCACAGGAAAGAAGAACGGCTTCTCCGACGCTTAATTTATCTTCCGAATCACAAAGACCTTCTATACCGGAATCCCTGATCATCTTATCAGCATCGACTTTGGAAAGGATCTCTCCTGTCCAGAACTTGTTCTGATAAGCGATATTACCCGTATGAAGGTTATTATTACCGTCATTCTGAGGAATCTTGTACTCAACACCGTCTATCGTGAACCTGGCACCGGCAATCCTGTTAGCAGAACGGCCTACAACGGCACCGTGGTTTCCCATGTCCTTCATGTAACTGTCAAGATCATCGTATCCGAGCATTACGTCAACTACAGAGCCGTCTGCTTTGTCAGGTACAAATAACTTCTGGATCCTGGCACCATATGTAATGATCTCAGCCTTAAGATCACCATTTCCGGTCAGGATGTATTTCTTGGACACTCCCTCATACTTCCCGCTGTCGGAAACAGAAGGAAAATCAACACATGTAACGCTCATCATTTATCCTCAGTTCTTCTCAATTCTCATCAGGAGAAACCGCAGGTTCAAAAGCCAATTTCTCAGCCTCCATGTCTCTTGCGGCTACAGCCTCATCCGCGAGACGGATAAGTTCCTGCTGACTGTCGAGTTTAACTTTACCACGAAGATCGATTTTATGGTAGGTTCCGTCCGGATAAAGATAATGGGCACGTATCGTATCATTAAGCTCAACTTCAAGAACTTCCATTATTCGCTTTCTGCAATCGGGATCTTCGATCGGGAACATAAGCTCAACTCTTCTGTCGAGATTTCTCGGCATCCAGTCAGCTGATGCAAGATACAGATCATCATTTCCGTCATTATGGAACATGAAGATTCTCGAGTGCTCAAGGAAACGTCCCGTGATGGATCTTACCGTGATATTCTCAGACAATCCGGGAATCCCGGCCTTAAGGCAGCAGATACCGCGGATTATGAGGTCTATCTTAACACCGGCATTAGAGGCCCTGTACAATTCTTTGATAACAGTTCCGTCAACAAGTGAATTGATCTTAGCCACGATCCTTGCAGGTTTTCCTGCCAGAGCAAATTCAGCCTCGCGGCGGATATTCTTGATAAAGTAATCCTTCATCCAGACCGGTGCGGCAATTAATTTACGCCATGTACTCGGGATCGAGTAGCCGGAGAGCATGTTAAAGAACTCGGAAGCATCTTCACCGAAGCTCTCAGAAGCCGTAAACAGTCCGATATCCGTATAGATCTTTGCTGTTATGTCGTTATAGTTACCGGTAGCAAGGTGCAGATATCTTCTGATACCGTCCTCTTCCTGCCTTACGACCAAAGTGATCTTACTGTGCGTCTTAAGACCGACAAGACCGTAAATAACATGACATCCGGCATCCTCAAGCTTCTTAGCCCAGTTGATGTTATTCTGCTCATCAAATCTCGCTTTAAGCTCAACAAGTACCATTACCTGCTTACCGTTCTGAGCCGCTTCAAGTAAAGAAGCAATGATCGGTGAATCGGAAGATACTCTGTAAAGGGTCTGCTTGATCGCAAGGACCTGAGGGTCTCTTGCAGCCTGTCTTACAAATTCAAGTACTGGCTCAAAGCTTTCATAAGGATGATGGACCAGTCTGTCCTTCTTCTTAATCTGCTCGAAGATGTTATCGAGATCCTCGTCAAACATCGAAGGAGCCGCAGGCACATGAGAAGGATAACGAAGTTCGTTATAGTTCTCCTTACCGAGAAGTCCGTTGACCTTTGAAAGGAAAGTAAGATCGATGGGGCCGCCTACCGAGAAAATATCATTCTTCGATATCTTAAGCTCCGTGATTATATACTCGAGGATCTCGGGATCGATGTCATCTTCGACCTCAAGCCTTAAGATCTCACCGTATCTTCTCTTTCTTACCTGCTCTTCGATCTCCTTAAGAAGGTCTTCAGCCTCATCCTCGTCAATATCAAGGTCGGCATTTCTCATTACTCTGTAACAGGCACTGTCTATTACCTTCTGACCTATGAACAGAACATCCAGATTTGCCCTGATAATGCTCTCGATCGGAACAAGATAAACAACACCGTCTTTACCCATGACCTTAAAAAGTCTCGGTACAAGATTCGGTATCTGCAAAGTAGCGTAAACGATATCATCGTCATCATCGTGCTTGGTCTGGGAAGCAACGAGGCCCTTACCGTCAAGCATTACGCACAGATTAAGCATTCTGTTATAGATAAGCGGGAAAGGCCTTGACTGGTCAACAGCCATCGGAGTCAGGATTGGATAAAGAACGGTCTCGAAGTAATCGTCACATCTTTCCTGGTACTCTTCCTCTATCTCATCATAGTCGCATATGAAGACATTCTCCTGCTTAAGCGAAGGCACGAGAGATCTGCTATAGGTCGAATACATCATGTTCATCAAGGAACGAGTCTTCGAATCTATCTTAAGAAGCTGCTCCTTAACGGAAAGTCCCGCTATATCCTTCTCCTCAAAGTTAACGCTTTCCATGTCACGGAGCGAAGCTACACGTACGATATAGAACTCATCAAGATTAGACGCAGTTATCGAGAGGAAATTGAATCTTTCAAGAAGAGGATTCTTGGTATCCCTTGCCTCATGCAGGATCCTGTCATTGAACTCAAGCCAGCTTAATTCCCTGTTATAGAATCTGTCAGCAGGTCTCATCTCGGAAGCTTTCTTGGGAGCGACACGACTCTTTTTCGCGCTTGTGCCCGCCTTCTTTACACTTGCCGAAGACTTCTTTGCAGATGAAGTCTTCTTGGCAACGGCAGCCTTCTTGGCACCTGAAGATGCCTTCTTCTTGGTTACCTTCTTGGGTTCCTTTGCTTTTGAAGCCATATTACAATGTCCTCCTTATGCGAAGTTCCGGCTTGATGCCGATAACCTCTTCGAAAAGCCCGCTCCTGTGTTCGAAAGACCACGCTTCAAACGACATGTCATCATCACTCTGGCAGGAGATGTGAAGACTGTCAGGATTAAGGCTGACTGATATGCTCTTTGATTTCTCTTTATGAGATGCATCGAGTGCATCCGCGATGCGAAGTATAGCCGTAAGTTTTGAAACGAGAACCTTCTTATGAGGCGACAGGTTCTGATAATATGCATTCTCATACGGATTCTGCTTGGGGTAAAGCCTGACGACGAGAGCAACCGTATCAAGTTCATCAGTATTAAGACCGATCAGGTCCGTATACTTGATAAGCGCATATGCGGCTTCATTATGGTCTGAAGCATGTACGTATTTACCGCACTCATGAAGGATCGAAGACAATCTCAAAAGCAGCCTGTCTCTTTGTCCCAATCCCGTGAACTTCGAGGAAGCATCAAAGATCTTCATTGCAGCATTCTCAACAAATTCGATGTGCTTCTTGTGTGACTTATATCTCTTGGCTACGTTTCTTGCAGCCCTTAAAAGGTCATCCTCTGTATTGAGCGAGAGCTTATATCCCGAATACTTGGCGCAGTGATTATAGATAATGCCGTCAGACAAAGAAGCCTGAGGGAAATAGATCTTATCTACGCCCGTATACTCGAGCATGTTCTTTATGATCATGGCTGACGGCAATAGAAGCGGAGCCACATATGTCGGTATATGGTCATTCAAAGAAAGATCTGAAGGACTGTTCTTAAAAAGATAATCATAGACATCCATGAACTGGGACTTGGTAACGACGGCATTCTTGTTAGGAGTGAGGTTAACAAGTTTCTTGACAAAGCCGAGCTCACCGCCGAATGCAATAAGGCTCTTATAAACGATGCCCTTAGGCTCTACTGCGTGATAGTCATCAAGGTCCTGAGCTATGAATTCCTGTAAGACGTCCTCATAGTGGGTAGTCTTATTCTGCAGATCGGAAAGCATCTCATAGATCCTCAACGAGCCTAATACCATATTCTGGGAGAAGATAAAGTCAGACTTATCAAACACGGTTGCCTGCAAGGAACTTGCACCGATATCAAGGATCATGGTTCCTTCCTTGATAAGTTCCTTGATCTCAGGCATCGCTTCTCTTACAGCCATATTCTGATAGAAACGTTCCATGGAGTTATCAAGGACCTCGATCCTGAATCCTGTCCTGATCCTTATCTGCTCGATAATGACGTCGCGGTTTCTTGCGTCTCTTAACGCAGTCGTTGCAACGCAGAAAACACGGGAGATGCGGTACTCTTTACACTTGATATCAAACGACCTTAAACAGTCACATATCTCATCTAACTGCTGGGGCTCGATGACACCTGAAAGATAGCTCTTGGTTCCCAAAGAGATAAACATCCTGACAGTCTCGATCTCTTTGGGCTTACTGTTAGAACCGATCTCAAATATCTTGAGTCTTGCCGTAAGTGAACCTATATCAATAACTGCAATCAGATTCTTCCCCATCAGAACCTCCTATTCTACGATTATCCTTATGATATCCGAAGCAAAAGCAAATAGAGCAAGCCCGATAAGAAGGACAAAACCGCATATGTTAAGGATATTCTCACTCTTCTTCGACAGAGCATGACCTATGATCAATTCGACCAGAATGAGAATGATCTGAATTCCGTCCAGGCCCGGTATGGGCAACAGATTCGAGAAAACAAGACCTATCGATATTATACCTACTATGAATCCAAAATCCGCAAGTTTCTCGCTTATGGAATAATCAACATTATCAACTACTTCAGATACAACTGAAGTCATGCCCACGGGGCCTGCGACCATGTTATAGACTTCTTCCTGTCCTTCAAAGACGTCGCCTATCAGGATAACGCTTCCGCTAATTATCGTGTATGGCATGTAAAGAGCATTCTTAACGGCACCTGCGAAAGTCCCAAGATCATCAACAGTATAGGAACATACTTTGGGTCCGCGGTCATTCGTTGAAGTCATAAGCGTATAGATGCATTCGTCAGTAAACTCTTCACCGTTCCTGAAGTAAGTCAATGTAAGCACATCACCTGCTTCAAACTGCTGCATGAACTCACTGAAATCTTCATCGGCAACAGACTTACCGTTGACCTTCGTAAGATAGTCTCCCACCCGAAGGACCGGATGACCTTCATTCTGAGCATCATATACTTCATAAACTTCAAAACCGTTATACTTCTCACTGATACCGGAAGCCTGCAGAACACCGATCATGGGCCTTTGTTCTACCATGGGTTCGAGAACGATATCATAAAGTTCATCGGTTGTCTGAGATCTCATCGTAAGAGTAACCGGGTCGAGCTGAGACTCATCATTGATCCTCAAATTATAATCGAGATATGAATATACCCTGTGTCCGTTGACGGCTACGATGGTATCACCGAATTCAAAAGGAGTTTCGGTGGTTGTTATCGCCTGTTCAAACTGCGAACCGTAGAAGTAACCCCCGATCTGAGTCGTAGGATAACCTGCAAATGAATAAAGCAGTATAAATATGAGAACACCCAATACAAGGTTCATAAAAGGACCTGCAAGAGCAACTATCAATCTCTTCCATCTCGGTGAATTATAAAGAAGGTCAGGGTCATCCGATACAATGACTTCACCGTTCTCATCATAATCCGTGAATCTGACATAAGCACCGAATGGCAACGCTCTGATCGAGTACTCAACATTATTCTTACGCCAGTCAACAAGCTTAGGTCCGACAAATATGGAGACCTCGAATGCCCTTATCTTAAGAAGACATGCAACCCAGAAGTGTCCGAGCTCGTGAACCGTCACGAGCAGACCGAGCATAAATACGGCAGCAACAATTCCTAAAGCACTCATTTACCGATCAACTCTCCGGCTCTTACAAATGCTTCGCGGCTGATGCCGAGAATATCATCAAGATCATTATCGGATCTGTTACGCGGCAGGAATTCTTCATAGACTTTCCTGACTGTATCTTCGATATCGAGAAAACCTATCTTACCATTAAGGAATGCTCCAACAGCCGCTTCATTGGCAGCATTAAGAACACAAGGCATGAAGCCCTTGATCCTTCCTGCTTCATAAGCAAGATCAAGAAGACCGAATACTGATGTATCACACTTCTCGAAAGTAAGATTACAGCACTTGGGGTCAAACGGATCAAACTCCTCAAGAAGTCTGGGACCCCTGTCGGGAAAATAAAGCGCAACCATGATAGGAAGTATCATGGAAGGCTTACCCATCTGGGCAAGAACCGAACCGTCTCTTAATCTGATCATGGAATGGATGACGCTTTGAGGGTGAACGACTACATCTACCCTGTCAACCTCAACACCGAACAAGTGGGAAGCTTCGATTACTTCCAGACCTTTATTCATCATGGTGGATGAATCGATCGTTATCTTTCCGCCCATCTTCCATGTAGGATGATTAAGCGCATTCTCACATGTAACATCCTTAAGCTGATCTCTTGAATAACCTCTGAAAGGGCCTCCTGAAGCAGTGATCAGTATCCTGTCGAGATTCTCCTTCTTCTCACCCCAGAGGCACTGCCAGATAGCGCAATGCTCGGAATCAACAGGCAAAAGCTCAACGCCCATCTTCTTAACCAAAGGCATGATGATGTCTCCGCCCGCAACAAGAGTTTCCTTATTTGCAAGTGCAATGTCTTTACCCTTTAATATCGCTTCATAAGTAGGCTTAAGTCCTGCAACACCAACGATAGCGCCAAGTACGGTATCTGCTTCAGGTATCGTTGCACAGTCGATTACACCCTGCTCACCTGAAAGGACCTCTGTCTTAATGTCAGCTGTATTCTTTAATCTGTCCTTAAGTTCAAGTGCTTTCTTCTCATCATTAACAGAAACTGCAAGAGGCTTAAACTCAAGGATCTGTTCGTACAAAAGATCTATGTTAGATCCGCAGGTCAAAGTAACGGCCTTAAAGTCGTCCGGATTTTGTCTTATAACTTCCAGAGTCTGTGTTCCAATGGAACCCGTTGAACCTAATACTGATATATTCCTCATAAATAAACCCGTTTCTAATTCACATTCAAGTTAGAAGAACCGTAATCAAAGCAAGTAAAACTCCCATCGGTATAGTAAAGAAAGCACTGTCGAACCTGTCCAGCATGCCGCCGTGACCCGGGAACAGATTACCGTAATCCTTGATACCGCACATTCTCTTGATCAACGATGCAAGCCAGTCGCCGAGCTGGCTCATGACCGACATCATAAATCCGAGTACAAAAGTAAGAAGGCTGAATATGCCTATGTTTACTGTCAAAGTAGTGATTTCAAGCCAGTACAATACGATGAAGTAAAACATAACGACTATGGCACAGCCGATAGCACCACCGATACATCCTTCCCATGTTTTCTTGGGACTTAAATGAGGAAGTATCTTATGCTTACCGAGTGATACCCCGACAAAATAAGCGCATGTATCGGATACCCATGCGGCAAAAAGTGCAGGCACCATATAGAACCAGCCATTGTCCGTAAGCATCGACAGGCATGACAGACAAAACAACGGAAAAGAAATGTAAAGCACGGTAACCGCAGTAACGGCTCCGTTGCCAAGATGATTCTCCTTATCGATAACAGAAGGGATAACAACGCAAGCAAGGCAGTACGGGACCATGATAAGCAGATAATAACTTAAAGCCACGGTAAGTTCTGCCCCCTGGAAGAAAGATACCAGCGCTATCATGACCGAGATAACTCCGCCTAATGCAACCATGAAGCCGTTAGTAACAAAGCCACCTGCCTTAAATGCGTTAGTCAGTTCATACATCGAGATGGAACCTACAGCGATGCTGAAAAGAAGCATCAAAGGTGCACACCAAAATGAAGGTATTACAAAAGCCAATACTGCTACGGTAAAGATTATTCCGGTGATGACCCTCTGCCTCAAGACTTCTCCTCCTTGGAAGACAAACCGCCGAAGCGTCTGTCTCTGCCGGCATAGTCCTTAAAAGCCTGTGTCAGATCATCATATCCGAAGTCAGGCCACAATGTCTTAGATACCCAGAATTCAGCATAAGCAGATTCCCAAAGAAGGAAATTGGATAATCTCATCTCTCCGCTGGGTCTTATGATCAACTCGGGATCAGGTACATCAGGAAGATACATATTCTCGCTTATCATCTGCTCAGTGATGTCTTCGGGAGCGATAAGTCCCTCCTTAACCTTGGAAGCAATCTTACGTGCGGCATTCTCTATCTCTCTTCTGCCGCCGTAGTTCATTGCAACGATAAGCTGCATCTTCTGTCTGTTCTTGGAACGCTCTTCGCCTTCAGCGATCGTCTTTCTGACTTTCTCAGGCAAAGCAGCAATATCACCCGTAAATCTGACACGGATACCCTCCTGCTCAAGTTCAGGGTCATACTTCTCGAAGAACTCTACAAACAGTTCCATAAGCTGATGGACCTCATCCTCGGGACGGGACCAGTTCTCAGTCGAGAAAGCATAAACTGTCAGATACTTTACACCGTATCTTCCGCAGTTACGGCATAATTCCTTAAGATTCTCGGCACCGGCTCTGTGACCTGCACTTCTGGGCAAAAGTCTCTTCTTTGCCCATCTGCCGTTGCCGTCCATTATTACAGCTAAAGAGACGGGAACTTTAAGTCCCGTCGTGTCATAAGTCTTATTCTTGTTACCGAGAACCGCCATCAGATCTCCATCAGTTCCTTTTCTTTCTTGGCACAGGTGTCATCTACAGTCTTGATGAACTTATCGGTGATCTTCTGAACCTCTTCCTCATACTCCTTAAGGGAGTCATCAGTAAGTTCCTTCTTCTTGTTAGCGGCTCTCATCTTATCGATGTATTCACGTCTTACGTTTCTTACAACGACCTTTGCTTCCTCGCCGTATGTCTTAACCTGCTTAACAAGTTCCTTACGTCTGTCCTCTGTAAGCATCGGGAAAACAAGTCTTATCATCTTTCCGTCACTTGCAGGATTGATACCGAGGTCAGATGACTGGATAGCCTTCTCGATCTCCTTCAATGGTGAAGGATCCCAGGGTGTGATCGTGATCATTCTTGCTTCAGGAACCTGGATATTAGCAACTGCATTGATTGGGGAAGGTGCACCGTAGTAATCAACAGTGATCTTATCGAGAACATGAGGATTTGCTCTTCCTGCACGGATAGCATTGAAATTCTCCTGCAGATTGTCGATTGACTTCTGCATCTTGGACTCTACCTTCTCATAATCAGCTTTTGTGATCTCTATCATTGTTCTTTCCTCCTCAAGTATCATTCAACAAGTGTTCCGATGTTCTCACCCTTAACAACTCTTACGATATTGTCGGGGTCCTCCATCGAGAATACGTAAATCTTAGTGTGGTTATCACGGCAAAGTGCAGCCGCTGTCGCATCCATGACCTTAAGATTGGAACTCAAGACCTCGTCATGGCTTACCTTCTCGTATCTTACTGCGTCATCATACTTGTTGGGATCCTTATCATAGACACCGTCTACCATGGTTGCCTTAAGGAAGATATCAGCTCCAATCTCAGTAGCACGAAGAGCAGCACCGGTATCAGTCGAGAAATAAGGGTTACCCGTGCCGCACGCAAAAATAACGACTCTTCCCTTCTCAAGGTGACGAACTGCCCTCTTCCTGATATAAGGCTCAGCCATCTGTCTTACTTCGATGGCTGAAAGGACTCTTGTAACAGCGCCCTGCTGCTCAAGAGCATCAGATAATGCCAACGCATTCATTAAAGTAGCGAGCATTCCCATGTGATCTGCAGTAACACGGTCCATCTTCTCGGATGATCTTCCTCTCCAGAAGTTTCCTCCGCCTACTACTACACCTACCTGAACACCCAGATCGGCAACCTCTTTGATCTTAGCTGTGATCTTATGAACTACTTCGTCGTCGATACCGACCTTTTTATCTCCTGCAAGTGCCTCACCGGACAACTTGAGGAGGATACGCTTATACTTTAAATCTGCCATAGGCACCTCCGTTTAACTCTTTATATTTTATTGATTTTTCATAGACTTGTAAACCAAATGCAACACAGCTAAATTGGCATTTTTGTAAAATTTAATTATTAAATAACTTTGTGGAGGTTGAGTATGAGTTTATTATCTGAATTTAAGGAATTTGCTCTTAAGGGCAATGTAATGGATATGGCAGTCGGTGTTATCATCGGTGGTGCATTCAGTACTATCGTTACATCATTGACAGACAATTTCATCACACCTCTTATCGGACTTGCAACGGGCGGCGCTCAGAAGGATGAGAACGGCGTTATCCAGACTGTTGCAGGTACATTTAATATAAAAGGCTGCGAGTTCAACTATGGTGCATTCATCTCCGCAGTAATCAATTTCCTTATCATTGCACTTATCCTCTTCCTTATGCTCAAGGCGATCAATACAGCTACAGCTAAGGCTTCTGCTCTTGCTGCTGCCAAGCTTAAGAAAGAGAAAGAAGAAGAGGCTGCTGCTCCTGCTGAGCCTTCTGAAGAAGTTAAGCTTCTTACAGAGATCAAGGATCTGCTTGCCGAGAAGAAATAAAAAACTATTACCTATTTGGGCATTTGCACTGTGGAACCCCTGTTTTATGCAGGTGTTTCACTATTTAAACAGGGATTACACGTTCCGCTTATCATCAAAGATACCGAGTCTATCTTTGCATTATCCAGCGACTTGGGAACAACATCCTTACGGCATGTAACATCATATATCTTCCCGCACTCCTTACAGTAGAAGTGACCGTGGAAATCAATTACAGAATCATAATGCTTCTGACCGTCAGGAGAAACCAGTTCATTGATAAGACCCACATCAGTAAGCTTTAATGTAACGTTATATACCGAAGCCAAAGACATTGAATCGTCCTGAGACTTAAGATCCTTATAAATATCATCACAGGTAGGATGTGTTCTGTTCTCCAGAAGATATTCAAATATGCGAAGTCTGGGAGCCGTAACTCTGATCCCGACCTCCCTTAATCTGTCCTGCGCATAGTTTTCAGCGTAGTTTTTCATATTATAAGATTATAATGATTCTAAATTAAAAGACAATACAAAACAGAAAATCTTTTACTCTGGCTACGAATTCCCTTGCGGAATAGTAAGGCTGATTAATAAACACCTGTCCTTCCGCTACCACGCCTTCACAATCAATACCGCATTCAACGGCATTATATAAAGATCTTGCAAGATGATACTTCTGTGTAACGATAACGGCAGAGTGTATGTCAAAAAGCCTAACAGCCCTGTCCATGGTCTCAAAGGTTGATAACCCCAGGTCATCGCAGATAACATCTTCCTCCGGAACTCCACGTTCGATCACATAGTTTCTCATTACAGCAACTTCATTATAGTCATCTACCCTGTGATCGCCGCTCATCAGGATCTTGGGAGCAGCACCGTGTTCATAAAGATATATTGCAGTATCAAGACGGTCAGCAAGAAACGAGGAAGGATACTGATTATCAACTATTCCGCATCCGAGGACGATGATATAGTCATAGGATCCTTCAAAATCATCTTTATAAGTCATCCTCTTACTTACTGAATTTATCACATAAAGATTTACCGCAGTAGAGAAGAGCATGAGCACTGTAAATACTATAAGAAGTGTAATTACAAGTTTCTTAAGACTTCTCATTGATCTCTTTTCTAATGTCATCGGCCTTAGAAGCAATGTAACTTAATGTAAATACGGATATCGCGAAGATAAATGCTATGAAGAACTCGCATATGACTGCATATGCAACAGGCATGTCCTTAAGATAACAGCAAAGTACCAGAAGAAGCACCGTTCCGGAAAGATACACGAGAGCAGTTGCCATGTAAAACTTTCGAAACTTAATGAACAAAGGATGCTTACAAAGCAGAATTCCGATCAGCAAAGCGATTGCTACGATAAGGAATATAACAGCAACAACAACTGAAGAGATCATACCCTGATCCCTCTTTCATGAAGCTGGGATTTGATAAGTTCCTCTACCTTCTGATTCAATTCGTCGATAGTACCGGAATTATCTATCTCGTAATCGCCCAATGCGGCATATTCATCATTGCTCATCTGTATCTCGATTCGTCTCATGGCATCATCCTTCGACATTCCGCGTTCGATGAGTCTTGTAAGTCTGACTGAATCATCGCAGGTAACGACCCATATCTGGTCGCAGTGGTCAATGAATCCGTTATTAACAGGAATCGGAACATCAAGAACAACACACTTGGTCTTGATCTTTCTTTCCTCTTCTATGCGCTTGTGCATATATTCAAGGACATGCTTATGCACGATAGCGGACAACATATCAAGAAGCTTCTTGTCCTTAAAGACCACATTGGACATGTATCTTCTGTTGAGGCTTCTGTCTCCTAATATCGCCTTCGTACCGAATACCTGCTCGATCTCATCTATTGCAGCGCCTTCGGAAGCAGTTACTTCTCTTGAAAGCTCATCTGCATCAAGGACTAATAATCCCTTCTGACGAAGGATGTCACTTACCGTGCTCTTGCCGCTTCCTATAGGTCCTGTTATTCCCAATACAAACATCTTACCCTCACTTAGCCGACAGCCAGTCTGTACCCGTTCCTACATCTGCAACCAGAGGAACATTCAGAGTGGCAGCCGACTCCATCTCCCTTTTAAGTATCGTTGATACGAGATCGGCATCCTTAGCATCACACTCAACAATAAGTTCATCGTGAACCTGCATGATGAGTTTTGCCGTAGGAACCTCTTCCCTTAAAGCCGAATAGACTTTGTTCATAGCTATCTTAATGATATCGGCGGCAGTACCCTGTACAGGAGTATTCATGGCAGCACGCATACCGAATTCCCTGACATTTCTGTTAGGTGACTTAAGCTCGGACAGGATTCTCTTCCTTCCGTACAACGTAGTAACAAAGCCTTCACTCTCGCCGCTTTCCTTAAGACCGTTAAGATAACTCATTACCTTCGGGAACTGCACCTCATAAGACTTCTTAAGTTCAGCAGCCTCTCTGAACGAAATACCGAGATCTACCGACAGACCAAAATCAGATATACCGTAAACTATACTGAAATTAACAGTCTTGGCAGCTGCTCTTTGCTCATGCGTAACCTCATCCTCACTAACGCCGAAGACCTTGGATGCTGTTCTTCTGTGTATGTCCTCACCCTTGATGAAAGCTTCACTCATGGTCTCATCTCCGGACATGGAAGCTAAGAGTCTTAATTCGATCTGTGAGTAATCGGCATCAATAAGGATCTTTCCTTCAGGTGCTTTAAAGCACTCTCTGATCCTTGCACCCTCATCAGATCTTACGGGGATATTCTGAAGGTTAGGATCAACTGAAGACAATCGTCCCGTGTTGGTCATGGCCTGAGTAAATGTGGTATGTATCCTTCCGTCATCCGATATCTTAGGAAGAAGTCCGGAAGCATAAGTGGAATCAAGCTTTGATATCGCTCTCCACTCAAGGATCTTGGGAACGGCCGGATGAAACTCAGCTATCTTATTAAGCTCGTCGGCTGATGTGGAATATACACCCGTCTTACCCTTCTTGCCGTGAGGAAGATTGAGTTTATCCGCATCAAAGAGTATCTCGGATAACTGCTTGGGTGAACCGATATTAAACTCATATCCGGTTAGCTCATATATCTCATCCTCGATGGACTTGATCCTCGAGAAGAACTCAGAGTGCAAAGCCTTAAGGCTGTCGGCGCTGACGTACATGCCGTTACGCTCGATGGCATCAAGCGTTACCGTCAACGGGAACTCGATATTCTGAAGAAGGTCTGTCTGTCCCTCATCCTCTGCAAGCTTCATCAGAGCCTTACAGATACATCTGTTAAGAAGCAGTTTCTTACCTTTAACGAGGTAATCACCATCAGTATCCACCTCTTCGAAAAGCGATATCTGCCCGCTGGCTTCCTCGATCGGATACGGCATTGCAAATGTATTCTCGAACAGTCTGGAGAAATCAAGATTACTTCCGGATATCCTGTTAAGAACATAACCCATAATGGATGTGTCATAGACCTTAACAAGTCTTAAAGGGATCCTCGGCAGTATCTTGGAATTGATCTTATAATCAAATGCCCTTACGGATTCACACTTATCAAGGACTTCGAGTGCCTTATCAGGATCGGTTACGTAAAGGTCATTTCCTTCAAGCAAAAGAACCTTATCCTGAGTAAATCCGACATCAAGGTCCACGCCCTGCGGCAAAGCATCATGAATCACTTTGATGTTATCTTTATTTGTTTCGAACTGTGTAAGGTATTCCGAGACATCTGTTTCAACCGCCTCGAATGTCTGTGTCTTCATGTTCTCAAGACCAAACTTCTTGATAAGGCTTCTTAATCCTAAAGACATCAGCCTGTCGTGAAGTCCCTGAGGATCCTTAAGTTCGCTAAAGGCTGTCTGCTCAGGACCGAACGGAACCGGGACATCCCTTAAGATCGTGCAAAGTTTGATATTCATGTCAACGAGTTCACGTGAAGAACTCATATTGGCTTTAAGTGCAGGTGTAAGCTTATCAAGATTCTCGAAGATGCCGTCGATAGAGCCGTAATCAGCGATAAGCTTGAATGCAGTCTTCTCTCCTACCTTCTGAACGCCCTTGATATTATCGGAATTATCTCCCATCAAGGCTTTGACATAAACGAATACTTCTGGCTTAACACCATATGTCTCCTCGAATAAAGCCCTGTCGTAAAGAACTCTCGGAGGTTTGTTCTTTCCGCTTTGGGGAAGGATAACCTTAACCTGATCATCGATAAGCTGGAAATCGTCATGGTCGCCGCTTAATATGAACACCTCGTCACCCTGATCCTTACCGAGCAATGATAATGTTCCGATGAGATCATCAGCCTCATAACCCGATAATTCCATACGGCTTATTCCGATAAGATCGAGCAATTCCTTAGCTATCGGCATCTGAGCTGAAAGCTCGGGCATCATTCCCTTACGCTGAGCCTTGTAATCCGGATACATCTTATGTCTGAATGTAGGCTCCTTAAGGTCAAACAGAACACATATCCTGTCAGGCTGATACTCATCCTTAACGCTCAACAAAGTATTGAAGAAACCGTTAAGTGCACCGGTCGGAGTTCCGTCAGGTGCAGTCATGGGAGCTCTTCCGATAACAGCGAAGAAAGCTCTGTTTATTATCGAGTTACCGTCTACGAGAAGAAGTTTACTCATATTAAGCCTTACCCTGAGCCTTCTCGGCTTCGATCTCGGCATTTCTGATGGCATGAGCAGTTGAGATCATGAGCTTGATCCTGTTAAGCTGGTTAGCCTCGGAAGCACCCGGATCGTAATCGATAGGAATGATATTGGATGACGGATACTGGCGTCTTAATTCCTTGATCATGCCCTTACCCGTTACATGGTTAGGAAGACATGCAAACGGCTGTGAACAGATTATGTTGGGGACTCCGTCCTGTATAAGCTCAATCATCTCAGCTGTAAGGAACCATCCTTCACCGCAGGTATTACCGCAGGAAAGAACTTCAGAGGAATTCTTTGCAAGTTCCTCTATCCTTTCAGTCAGCATGAACTTACCGCCTGTCTTCTTAAACTCTTCGTTGATGGGCTTTCTGAACTGCTCAAGAAGATCAATGGCTTTCTTATTGATAAAACCTGACTTCTTGGATCTTCCCATGTTTGCGGCAGCCCATACGGGGTTATATGCACAGTAAAGGAAGAAATCGAGAACACCCGGGAGAACTCCCTCACATCCTTCAGCCTCGATTACGTCAATCGCGTTATTATTTGCATCAGGCTGGAACTTAACAAGGATCTCACCAACAAGTCCGACTCTCGGCTTTCTCGGGATATCCTGCAAAGGAAGCTTATCAAACTTCTCTACGGCAAGTCTTATGAACTTCTTATAACTCTTAACATTCGGGATGTTCTCAAGATCGACTCCGATATCAGCAAGACAATCTCTTATCTTCTTCTTCTGCTCAGGTGTTCTGTCCCAGTAGTTTCCGGGCATGATCTGATCGTAGCGCTCTGAAAGCTCATCAGCGAAGCCGGATCTGTTGAACATCTTTCTTCCGATCCTGTTGAAGTACATGTAAAGAGCATTGGCAGAACCCGGAACCACCTCATAAGGTCTTGTTCTCAGAAGAAGCGTTGTCATCATGTCACCTAAGCACAATGCCTTAACCGCGTTGGAAACGAACGGAAGTGTTATCTTAAATCCTTCGTTCTTCTCGAACTGCTGTACCGAGAGGGCAACTACGGGAATCTGCTCGTAGCCCGCCTCCTTTAAAGCTTTTCGCAGGAAGGCAACATAATTGGTTGCACGGCAGCCGCCGCCCGTCTGCGTTATCATGAGTGTCGTATTATCAGGATCTATCTCGCCCTTTAGGATGGCGTTTATCATCTGACCTACAACGATGATCGACGGGAAGCATGCATCGTTGTTAACGAACTTAAGTCCGCACTCGATGTCTTCTCTTGTTGCCTTCTTAAGAAGCTTCATCCTGTATCCTTCAGAACGGAATACACTCTCAACAAAATCAAATTGTATCGGAGCCATCTGAGGAGCGAGGATAGTATGCTTCTTCTTGTCTTCCTTGGTGAATTCAACACGCTTTAACGTGTATGCGGGATTATCGGGATCAGCAGTAACGGCAGGCTTCTTACCTGACTTAACAAGCTCATCTCTTTCACCCATTGCAACTACCAAAGATCTCATTCTGATCCTTGCGGCACCCAAGTTACTTACTTCATCGATCTTAAGAAGCGTATAGAGCTTTCCGCTTGACTCGAGGATCTCCTGAACCTGATCTGAAGTAACAGCATCAAGTCCGCAGCCGAATGATGTCAGCTGTACAAGCTCAAGGTTGGGCTTTGTAATAACAAATGCGGCAGCCTCATAAAGTCTTGTGTGATACATCCACTGGTCAACGACTCTGATCGGTCTTGCAAGCCTTCCGGGAACTGCAACGCAGTCTTCAGTCAGAACTCCGAGACCTAACTGATTGATCATCTCGGGAATACCGTGATTGATCTCAGGGTCAATGTGATAAGGTCTTCCGGCAAGGACGATGCCCTTCATGTCACGCTTCTCCATCTCATAGATCATGCGTGCGCCTTCAGTCCTGATGTCTTCCTTGAACTTACCGTATTCCTCAGAACCTTCACGGACGGCAGCCTTTGCCTCTTCCAAAGTAACTCCCTTGTCCTTAAATATCTCGGCGAGCTTAACGGCAACCGTATCAAGATCATCAAGAGGCATGAAAGGATTAAGGAAATTGATATTCTTCTCGTTAAGGTTCTCAACGTTATTCCTGATAACTTCAGGGTAAGAACAAACGATGGGACAGTTAAAGTGATTGCCTGACTCCTTGTTCTCGAGGACCTCGTAAGGAACATCAGGATAGAAGATCGTATCGATGCCTCTGGAGATAAGATTCTCTATGTGACCGTGAGCAAGCTTTGCAGGATAGCAGACAGATTCGGAAGGGATCGTCTCCATTCCCTTCTCATAGATTGCATGG
>JAGDCV010000093.1 GCA_017958365.1 Clostridiales bacterium | reverse complement strand
TACAGCATCGCAAGCAAAGTACTCGTAACTGTTATAAGAACAACCTACAGATGCAACCGAGACTGTATCCTCGAGGATACCCATCTCACACATTACCTCACCGATAAGTCTGTGAATGATGCCGTGTGTGCATCCCGGGCAATAATGGAAAGGCTTGCCCGTCAAACCCTTAGTAGCTTCAAAAACAACAGCCATCAGTCAAGTGCCTCCTTCTCGGGATTCTCGTGGATCGCGATGATCTTATCGAGGATGTCCTTCTGCATCGGGAGGTTACCACCCATTCTTCCGTAGAAGTGAACGGGCTTCTGTCCTCTTACTGCGATCTGAACGTCCTCAACCATCTGACCTGCAGAAAGCTCGATATCAAGGAAAGCCTTAACATTAGGAAGAGCTGCAGTCTCACGGATGATATTCTTCGGGAAAGGCCAGAGAGTGATGGGTCTGATCATGCCGACCTTGATACCCTTCTCGGCTGCCTGTCTTATGACGTTGCGGCAGATTCTCGAACATGTGGAGAAAGCAACGATGACGATCTCTGCATCCTCAAGTCCGATTGCCTCATATCTTACTTCGTTCTCTTCGATGACCTTGTACTTCTCTACAAGCTCTCTGTTCTTAGCCTCAAGATCGTCAGGCTGGATGTAGATGGAAGTTACCGTGTTGTGCTCGGCTCTTCCGCCTCTTCCGCAAGCAGCCCAAGGCTTCTCGGGCTCAACGATAGGCTCGACGTCTCTGTACTCAACAGGCTCCATCATCTGACCTAAGGTACCGTCACCCAAGATCATGCAGAGCATTCTGTACTTATCTGCAAGGTTGAAAGCTTCAACCGTAAGTTCATACAATTCCTGAACGGAGGCAGGTGCGATTACGATGTTTCTGAAGTCACCGTGTCCGCCGCCCTTTGTTGCCTGGAAGTAGTCACCCTGTGAAGGCTGGATACCGCCCAGGCCCGGGCCTGCTCTTACGATGTTGACAGCAACTGCAGGAAGCTCAGCACCTGCAATGTAAGAGATACCCTCCTGCTTCAGGGAGATTCCGGGAGAAGATGATGAAGTCATTACTCTGAATCCGGCAGCAGCTGCTCCGTAGACCATGTTGATAGCAGCAACTTCGCTTTCAGCCTGAACGAAGTTTCCTCCGATCTCGACCATCTTCTTTGCCATATAGTGCATTACCTCAGTCTGAGGTGTAATGGGATAACCGAAGTAGATTCTGCAGCCTGCTCTGATGGCAGCCTCAGCGATGACCTCGTTTCCCTTCATAAGTACTTTCTTCTGTGCCATTATCTAATCCTCATCTTTCAACTGTAATGACCAAATCAGGGCATGTGGTCGCGCAGAAAGCGCAGCCGATGCACGTTTCCAAATCAGTGCAAACAGCAGGATGATAACCCTTATTGTTAAGTCTCGTCTTATCAAGTTCGAGGATCTTCTTGGGACACGCATTGACACAAAGACCGCAGCCTTTGCACAGATCGTCATTGAATGTGACTTTTGCCATTGCAATACACTCCCTCTTATAAATTCATAGCATTATAAAACGAACATAAATGATTTTCAATTAATATGCGTTTATATTAATTATCGTATTCTCACCAAGAAAAAAGCCCCGGTCGTGAAACCGGGGCTTCGTTTGATCAATTATCTGACCTAAGATCAGGGCTGGGGCTTACCGCAGTTGGAGCAGAACTTACCTGTGTTCTGTGTTCCGCACTCGCATGCCCATCCTGCAGCGCCTGCTGTAGCAACTGCTGCTGCAGCTACGGGAGCAGCCTGCTGAGCTGCCTGTGCCTGCTGCTGCTGACCCATGAACTGGAACGCGGAATTCATACCGCCTCCCATCTGGCCCATACCGCCGACCATACCCATTCCCATGAGTCCGTTAACGGCGCCGTTTGCATTGCCTGCTGCTGTGTTCATAGCCTCTGTCTGGCCGAGAACTGCTGCAGCTGCAAGAGCGTTAGGATCAGCACCAAACATCTTGGACTGGTCAACCTGCTCGATTCTCTCTCTGCTCTTGTCATCAGGTGTGATACCGCCGATGGCAACAGATGAGATTACGACACCTCTGTTCTTGAGCCACTCTTCATCGAGAGCATCCTGCATGTAGTTACGCAGAACGCCCTGCTTTGAAGGCAGATCAGCGAACATGATCTTATCTACTGTTCCGCACTTGTTAAGTACTTCGGAGAAGTTGTCACGGAACTCGATCCTGGGCTGCTTCTCATCAGCAGGAGAACCCATGAACATGGCATTCGTGAACTCACCCTTAACATTTCCGACCTGTGTCTGGAAGAACTTTACAGGATCCTTGATCGTGTATGAGAATACACCGTTAAGTCTGATGTAGATGTTTCTGTACTCAGGATCGTGATAAGGAAGAGCAGAAGGTGTTCCGAACTTCTGATCCTTGATCTCGAGCATGTTTACGAAGTAGATCCTCTGCTGTGTAGCGATCTCTCCGCCCATCTTCATACGTGTCCAAGTCTCCGTTACAAGTTTCTTGGCTGCATCGAGGAATCCGTCGTTACCTGCAAATACTGTAGGTGCAGATGAAGAATCCCATGTGTACATACCTGCCTGTATAGTAAAGTCAACGACCTTACCGTTATCAACCATAAGGCAAGCTGTTCCCTCAGGTACTGCGATCATTGAGCCGTTGGAAATAACCTCGGCATTACCCTTGTTATTTCCCTTCTGCATCCTCTTGGCGCCCTCACGCACAAGAACATTCTGTCCCAAAGAATCACAGGTAAAAAACTCGGTATACTGATCAGCTACAACAGATGATACAGAGCTGCCGATTGTACCTACGACATTTGAAATCAATCCCATATTCATTTCCTCCCGTTTATAACTTCAGGTGCCTTAAGACACCTTAAATATCTTATCACACTAAAGCGCGAAAAAACAAATATATTTTAACGGGTAAAAGATTATTCAGCCGTCTCCAAAGTCTGCTCAACAGCAACGTGCTCGTTGCCTGCAAAACCGTCGGTAATTCCGTCTCCGGTATTGGGATGAGCATTCGAATAGAACACGTCAAATATGAAGAACGTAAGCAGTATCACTGCAATGGGAAGAAGCTTCTTCGGGTCTATCTTTCTTACGACATCGTCGATCATCGGCGACAGGAAATAAATGAACGCAAGTCCCGCTATACCGAACACGAGAAGACCCTCGGCACATATCCTTCCGTTAAGGTTAAGGAAGAAGCCGTCGTAAGACCACCACAATTTACCGAATGCATATTCAAGGATAACGCTCGTGAAGTACTCCATCGCACCGCACAAAGCCATCGTCGCGAAGAAGTGTCTTGCGGGGCTCTTGCGAAGCGGGAAAAGGAAGATGAGAATACCGAGTCCTCCGGCTCCGTAAATGGGCAGCCATGGTCCGTGCAGTACGCCTCTGTTAATGAAGTGGCCCTGCAGCATGAAGTAGTAGATAACTTCCCATACCCAGCCGAATCCCGAGTAGATGAAGAACATAAGGACAAGTGACAAAACAGAGTAGTGACGCATGTAGTGAAGCGAGAACAGGCCCTTGCGCTTTCTTGAGTCAGGCATGCCGGATAACCTCGTAGGATACGACAGTCCTTCCGCCTCATCCTTGATGCGTCTTATGCGCTGTCTTCCTGCCTGATTCTCCTCGTAGCGCATCTCGTCTTTGGTATTCCAAAGAACGACACCGAAGTGCTCCGCGAAGAATTTTTTCGCGCCCTTTAAGTCCTGAAGCTTATACTCGGGTGTGCTTAAGATACTCGCTGCTTCGGGGTATGCTCCGCGAAGTCTGTTCATGTCACACTTCTCATAGAGGTAGCGGTCGTTAAGGAGCTCGCTTCCAGCGATATCGTTGCTGATGGCTTCCTTACGAACGTGAGCGTAGAACTCGGAGTAGACCGCGATCCTGTAAGGGTTTGCAAACAGGAAGTTTGAAAGACCGAATGTGATGACGCCTAAGATGTACCAGCCGATGAGAGTTACGTCGGTAACGAACAGATCCCACTTATGGCCCTTCATAAGATTCCATGAGAGTTTGACGGCTTTCATGGGCTTGATCTCAGGGTTCTCCGCAAGTATGAACGGCATCAGGAACAGGCCGTAGAAAATGATCGGGAACGGAATAACCAGAGCAAGACTTAAGAAAACGAATATCGAATGGATCGCAAGTGCCAAAGCGGCATTGAACCATCTTCTGTTACGGATGAACATGAGGAAACGGCTGTAAGGAACAGTCTTGTATATCCTTCCTTCGAGGGTGACTCTCCTTAATACCGATGAGAAAACATTCTGAACGAACATCCAGAAAGCGATACCTACAGTAACGGAAAGCGCTAGCAGAATTACATTGGCAACGCTCGGCGAACCTACGATGTTAAGCACGACAGAAGATATGGTCGATACGATCGTGCCGCTTGTGAAGTAGTCTATTACCTGGTTTAACGTTCCCGATGTTCTTGCGAATGTGGAGTCGATCATCTGATCGTCCTCCTCGACTACGTTGGAGACTATCCTACGCGTCGTCTCAGAGAACGTGGAGGCACCTGCGAACTTAGCAACTTCTTCCTCGGTATCGAGGATATCCTGTTCGTATCCCGAGACAGCTGTACCGAGAGCATCAGTACGAGCAGACAGGAGGTTATCTGAAGTTACGAACTCAGCGCCGATCAGGACCGCAAACATGCACATGAGGACGAACGTCCAATAGTGTTGCCTTAAGTTCTTCTTGGCAGCCTTCTTAAAACTTCTTCTTGTCTTACCGTCAATACGCATATTTGATCGCTCTTGTCATCCTGAGAACTTCACCGGTCGCAAACTGACCTATCTGTTCATCTGACAACGTCTCCCCCATTACTGTTGTCATGACAAGCGGTATGCCTGTCTTCTTCGATACTTCAAGAAGTATCTTCTCCCCTTCAAGTATATCGTCAAATGTAGTTTCCTCAAGAACATTGGTGTTATTGATAAAACCTGTTATCTTCATCTTGGATGCTTCCTGAAGTTCGGATGCCATGATGATTATCTCGTCAGCAGTAGCCGTGAACGGGCGTCTCGTGTTTACCGCCATCCAAAGATCCGCATCCGTCTTATCAAGACGCGACTTCATCGAACCTAAGATGGTGGCACCCATGTCCTCGCCTCCGATATCAAACACACCGGAATAATCCTCATCGTCGAAAATAACATAAACCTCACCGCTCAACACGGGCGCATCGACATTGGAATTCGCATACATGGGCGAGATAAGACGCACATTGTTTTGCTCCAGCAATTTACCCGCGTCGGCAGATCTGTAGAAAGGATTCACGATATCAAGGTCAGCAAGAAGCACCTTTCTGTCGGGGTTTTCCTTACGCATCTTAAGGGCAAGATTGACGGATATCTCCGACTTCCCGCTTCCGTATGCACCTATTACTATCTTCAATCTGCCGTCGCTCATATAAACCTCACACTAATCTTGCGATGGTAACTCCGTCGCCGCCTTCACCCTGACCTCCGGGTCTGTAGTCGCTTACTCTCGGGTCATACGCAAGTCTTCCCTCAACCGCCGATCTTAAGGCGCCCGTTCCCTTACCGTGAACGATCCTGACTGTCTTAAGTCCCGCAAGCTGGCAGTCGTCTATGTACTTATCCAAAGCGCTTTCGGCCTCCGCCACGGTCTTACCGATAAGCATGAGTTCCGAGACGATGGTCTGAGCCTTGTTGACCTTGATGGAAGAGGAACTTCCCGCCTTCATTACGGCATCGAATCGTCCCTTCTTCTCATTCTCCTTCGGGTCCTTAAGCTGCTCGCTCGTCGGCATGCGAAGTTCCTTGACGGTAACCGTGTAAGTCATGCTCTGGCTTTGTATCCTGATCTTCGCATTCTTCTTATCAGAGCCGTCAAGAGCCGTACCCGTGATGTTAAGATGAGGCACAAAATACTTCTCACCCTTAACGATCTGCTTGGGAGGCTCACCCGGCAATGAAACCTTGGCGAGGATATTCTCATCCTCATCAGAACCCGACAGATCCTTGATCCCGGCACGAAGCCTTCTTCTTATCTTATCAAGTTCTGCCTTAGAATCCTCGTCATAGTTCTTCTTCGCCTTCGACTTAACTTCCTTTATAAGCTCGTCTAACTCTTCCTGCTTTTGCTCAAGAAGGTCTTTCTGCTTAGCCCTTGCATCATTAAGTATCTTCGTCTTTGATGCCTTCAGGGCCTTGCGCTCATTCTCAAGTTCCTCCATCTTGGACTTAAGCTCGATGTTAAGCTTCTCATTCTCTTTCTCAAGATCTCCCGCCTTGCGTCTGTCTGCTTCAGCCTCCGACAAAAGGCTCTCAAGCTGGAGGTCCTCATCCGTCATTCTCGACTTCGCATCATCAATGATCCTTGCGGGCATGCCGAGTTTCTTCGAGATGATGAAAGCATTACTCGTTCCCGAAGTTCCGATGATAAGACGGTACGTGGGACTTAAAGTATCGGTATCAAATTCACATGAGGCATTCATGACGCCGTCCGTCGTTACCGCATACTCCTTAAGTTCCCTGTAGTGCGTCGTCGCCATGACAATGCACTCCTTTTGCTTCAGCGCATCAAGGACCGCCACTGCAAGCGCCGCACCCTCTGCAGGATCCGTTCCGGAACCTAACTCATCGAGCAGCACAAGCGAGCGTCCCCTTATGTTCTTCAGGATAAATACGATATTCGAGATATGCGCCGAGAACGTCGATAAACTCTGCTCAATGCTCTGCTCGTCACCGATATCTGCAAGCACCCTGTCGAAAACAGAAACTTCCGTTCCCGCACCGCAGGGTATCATGAGGCCTGCCATCGTCATGAGCGTCATGAGGCCGCAAGTCTTAAGCGATACTGTCTTACCTCCCGTGTTGGGGCCCGTGATGACGAGTGTGGTGTATTTCGATCCGTTCTCGATGTCTACGGGAACGACGGTGTCTTTATCTATCAATGGGTGGCGCGCCTTAACGAGTTTGATGTGTCCGTCCGTGTTAAGCAGCGGCTTCATCGCATCCATGGAGATAGCAAGCTCAGCCTTGGCGGAGTTGAAATCTATCTGCGCGATAAGGTCAATGTCCGCGCTGATAACGTCAGACGACTTATCCACCATGGCCGTAAGACTCTTTAAGATGCGGTCTATCTCAGCCTCCTCGAGGGATGCGAGTTCACGGATCCTGTTGTTGGCTTCAACGACGCCCATGGGCTCGATGAAGACGGTCTGACCCGTGGAAGAAGTATCGTGAATGATGCCGGGAAGCTTGGATCTTGCCTCTGACTTAACGGGCACGCAGTATCTGCCGTCTCTTATCGTGATGATCTGTTCCTGGAGGATATCGTCGCTGTTGCGGATGATCCTGTCGAGGATGACTCTGATCGAGCGGACAACATCCTTGGTCTCGCGTCTTATCGAGTACAGTTCGGCACTCGCGCGGTCATTCATCTCGCTGTCGTTTAAGATACAGTTGGTGATCTCCTCGCTCAGCCTGTCTTCAGACTCGAGTGCGGAAACGGACATGAACAGATTCGTATCAGCCATGTCCTGCCTTTTGTCTTCAGAGACGATCTTCTTTAGCTCGGCCGCGCTTCTTAAGAAAACGGCGATATCAAGAAGCTGCCTCATATCAAGAGTGCCGCCTGCCTTAATGTACTTTAAGCTCTCATCGACATTCGGGAATGAGCCTATCGGAAGGCTTCCGTATTTGTTGACATACGTATAGACCTCGAAGGTATCCTCGAGGCTCTCCTTCACCACAGCCGCATCGGTCGTGGGAAATGCATCTGACGCAAGAGAACGCCCATAGGACGTTCTCGTAAATGCGATAAGCTTCTCTTTTACTTTATCGAATTCAAGGACACTTAGGACACGGCCCCTGATCTTCCTGCGTTCAGCTTCTTCTTCGAATGTTGTGTATTTGTACATTTTCCTTTATGAAAGTCTCTTGGCATTCTCGATCTCGATCGAAGGAATGGTCTTCTCCGTTGCAAGACCTTCCTCGAGATCGACATCGGTTATGATGCCCGACTTCTCGACGATGATCCTGTTGTATCTCTTGTTAAGAAGACAGTCGATGGCACGTACGCCCATGAGGCTTGCCGTTGTTCTGTCACGAAGTGTCGGAGAACCGCCTCTTTGCAGGTGACCAAGGATAGTAGGTCTTGACTCGATGCCTGTCTGCTTCTCGATCCTCTCGGCAATGTCAGTAGCATCGCCCGCGCCCTCGGCAACGATAACGATGTAGTGTCTCTTACCCTTGTTTCTTCCGTCGAGGATAACCCTAAGAACATCCTTATCGAAGTCAAAAGGAACCTCAGGGATGAGGATAACCTCGGCACCTGTTGCGATACCTACGTTAAATGCGATGTAACCGGCGCTTCTTCCCATAACCTCGATAACTGAACAACGCTCGTGTGAGGACGCCGTATCACGGAGTTTATCGATAGCCTCCATTGCAGTATTCATAGAAGTGTCGTAACCGATAGTGTAGTCCGTGCATCCGATATCGTTATCGATCGTACCCGGGATACCGATTACCGGAACACCGAGTCTTGCAAGAGCTCTTGCACCCTTGAATGAACCGTCACCGCCTGATACTACCAGGGCATCAAGTCCGTATACCTCCATCATCTTGGCGCCTCTTAAGACTCCCACATCAGTAGCGAAAGTCTTGGATCTTGCAGTCATCAAGAATGTGCCGCCCCTTTGGAGCTTCTCGGATACGTCGCGCATGCCGATGGGAGCTATCTCACCCTTCCAAAGTCCGTGGAAGCCTCTTGTTACGCCGTAAACCTCGATACCGGAGTTGATACCCGCTCTTACAACGGCTCTGATGGTTGCATTCATTCCGGGAGCATCACCGCCGCTCGTGAGGATACCGATCCTCTTAACCGGAGCAACCTCATCGGGATTGATATTCTCGTAGCTCTTCGCCGTAAGTGTGCTTATATCGGGTACATTATTCTCGTCATAAGAAATGTTAAGCATTTTTCTTACCTCCAAAGGTAAATTTGTAATTATCGGGAAGATTATACACTAATATCGTATTCATCTGTAGCAAAAATACTGTCGATATTTGCCGAGACGATGTAATCCGGGAATTCCTTCCTAACCTTATCAAGCACGCTGTTGCAAACGGCTTTCCTGTCACATCCGAATTTGATCGTGATATCAAAAGTGATGACTTTATTCTTGCTGTCTATGTAGATACCGTGGTATCCCGCAACATTATCGATGTCCTTAATGGTCTTGTCGAGAAACTCCGTCAATTCAATGACGACGGGGTCCTTACTGTTGATGGCGTAGAAGCCGAACACAAGGAAAACCTTGTACTTTGCATAGATATTGGCCTGAAGGTCCCTTACCACGGGATAGACCTCATCTATGGTCTTACCTGCATCGATCTCGACATTAACGGAACCCGTATGCATCTCGGGGCCGTAGTTATTGATAACGAGATCGTGCGGATCACCTACGACTTCGGACTCGCTTATCATCCTGATGATGCCTGCGGCAAGCTCGTCGTCAGCCTTCTCGCCCAGGATCTTGCTTAACGTCTCGATAAGGACCTCAACACCTGTCTTAATGATGAACACGGCGATAAGAGCACCGGCCCATGCATCGACTGAGAAATGAGTCAGCAGAAAAACACCGGCAGATATCAAAGTAACAAGGGAAATGAGCGCATCATTCTTCGAATCGGCTCCCGATGCCTTAAGAGCACCCGAATCAACCTTCTTACCCACATTCTCGGTATACGTTCCGAGGATGATCTTGGCTATCATGGTTGCCACGATAACGACGACGGTCACTACCTGATAGTGGACTTCAACGGGATTTATGATCTGCTTAACGGAACTTATGAACGTCTCGGCACCTGTTACGGTTACGATGATTCCTATGATCATCGACGTAAGGTACTCGATCCTTCCGAATCCGAACGGATGCTCAGGCGTGGCATCACGTCCAGCTATCTTGGTTCCGATTATCGTTATAAGTGAAGATGACGAATCGGTTATGTTGTTGACGGCATCGGATATAAGAGCTACCGATCCCGCCAGAAGTCCGAATATAACTTTAAGGACTCCCAGCATCAGGTTTACTGCAATCCCAATGCCGGAAGTCCTTAGAATGGTCTTTTCTCTAGATGCTGTCATCAGATTCCTTTTTTGATGAAGGATACGTCCTCGTCGATCATCTGGATCATGATGTCTGCAATGTCAGGGTCAAACTGCTTGCCCTTATTGGCTTCGATCTCAGCTCTTACCTGCTCCTGTGAAAGCTCGCCTCTGTAGCTTCTCCAGGATGTCATGGCATCATATGCGTCAGCTACCGAGATGATCCTTGCGATCTCGGGGATATCCTTGCCGGAAAGTCCGTCAGGATAACCTGTACCGTCGAATCTCTCCTGGTGATGAAGAGCAGCAGCAGAAAGGATGGGAAGCTCAGCAACCGAGCTCAAGATCTCGGCACCCTTGGCAGGATGTGTGCTCTCAACTGCGAATTCCTCATCTGTCAAAGAACCGGGTTTATTGAGGATCTCGGAAGGAACAGCATACTCACCAATGTCATAAAGTGAAGCAGCAAGATAAACATCCTGGATCTCAGGCTTGCTCTTGCCCATTCTTCTAGCGATCTCGGAAGCGTACTCGGCAACTCTGTCGGAGTGACCCTTCTTACCGATGACTTCACTCTCGATCATGCCTGCGAGAGCCTTAACAACGTGTCTGCAGACACCCGTAAGCTTCTCGTTGATCTCAACCATCTTGTTGGACTTGTAAGTAACTTCGTCCTCAAGGCTGTCCTGAAGCTTCTTAAGATCAATGATCCTCTTGATCCTCTCTCTTGCGATCTCAGGAACGAAAGGCTTTGTGATGAAGTCCAAAGCACCTGCACGGAATACTGCAAGCTCTGTCTCCATATTATCCTCGGATGTAAGGAACACTACGGGAGTATCCTCATATCCTTCAATCTCTCTTATCTTCTCGAGTGTCTCGATACCTGTCATATCAGGCATTACCTGGTCCAAAAGGATAAGGTTGGGTGTAGCTGTCTTCTGAACGAACTCCAGAGCCTCCTCACCGGACTCAACACTCTTTACATTATAAAGGGGTTCAAACACCTTAGATACTACGTGTCTGATCGTAGGGTCATCATCGACCACCAATACAAGAATGCTGTTGTCTCTGGTTGCGCCTTCTTCTCCAATCATGTTCGTGTTCTCCTATTCTTATATTTTAATTATTTATAAGCGAATGATAGACCTACTGAACCGGGACCGCAACTGCTTGTAACGGCCGCGGAGGTCTCGATTACTATTGTATTATCAAATTCGCAAATCTTCAAAATTTCCTTCTTAACATACTCGATCTCGTTCGCCGCAAGGCCTGCGTGAGCTATGTAAAGAAGGCTCTTGTCGATCTTTTCAGGGTGCCTGAACATGTTCTTTACATATCTGGGCATACTGATACCGGCAATGATCTTCATCTTGAACTTACCTTCCTGCATCTTAAGGACGGGACGGAACTTCAAAAGTTTGATCCTCTTTGCATATCTTTCATTGACCTGACCGTTAATGAGCATGTAGTCAAGATTTGAGATAAGAAGACTCAGACTTACCTTGTGTCTGTATTCATTAAGATAATCCTGTATCTCCGAAGCACTCAGCCCATTGTTCTTAAGTTCCAGAGCCTTTGTGATCAGAATGGCCATTCCTACTGATACGGACATGGAGTCAACAACAAATACCCTGTCTCCGTTGGCTCCGAGCTGCTTCTTCGCCTTGATCGCGTGATCATATCCGGCACTCATGAGCGATGTGATCGATATGTGAAGGATCACATCATTTGTCTCAAGACGCTTCCTGAAGAATTCGGCATATTCATCCACCGACGGAGGAGAGGTGGTAGCCTTCTTGTGCTGAGTCTCATAATACTCGATGACGTTCGATGCCGTTATCTCCCATCTGTCAAGGAATGTTCCCGTATCAACATTGACATAGGACCAGAGAATGTCAAACTCATGTTCCTTGATATAGGAAGTCGGAAGATCACATACACCGTCAGCTGTAATCAAAAGGTGATTCATCTGTTAACTCCTGCCCTTGATCTCAGAGATCTCGAAGGTGAACTTGAATCTTTCATCTTCGTTAAGCTCGTTGTACTTATCGTTGATCCTTGTTGCTACGTTAAGAACGTTCTGAGATGCAGCATCAAACAAAACGACGATCAACTGCTTGCCTGAGTACTTTGCGCATACGTCTGCTTTTCGCACGGACTTATGTACAGTCTCCTGCAGGCGATTCATGGCAGCCTCGATGCCTTTCTTGTACTCATCGCTCTCCTCGTCGATATCAGCTGAGGAGAAGATCGTAAAGAGTATCGTGTGGAGCTTGCCCTTATCTCTTGCCGCAACACGCTTAAAGAAGTTGAAGAAACGGCCGAATGACTCGTAGTCGAGCAAGTAAGCGCCGTCGCCGACATCGGAGCGGCCGATGAACTCATCGAGCATGTTGATGTTGACAAGTCCGGTTTCTCTTTCAGCCTCGCCGTTCTTCTTATCACCGTAGAAACGGAAGGAATTCTTACCGTTGTTCTTTACATAGTACAAAGCCTTATCAGCGTTACCGTACAGGGTTGCATAATCCTTTGCATCCTGAGGGAAGACGGAAATACCGACGGAAGCCGACGTGTTGGTATCAAACTTAAAGTCAGCAAACTTCCTGATAAACAGGTCGATAACACTCTGGGCTGCCTCGCTTAACTTCTCCCTGTCGCTCTCGTCCTTAATGAAGGCCATGAATTCATCACCGCCGAGACGGCTTACGAGGGCTGACTCGCCCAATGCTTCAACGATGCAGTTAGCAAACAGTCTCAGTACGTCATCGCCCGCCTGATGTCCGTAAACGTCATTGACGCTCTTGAAGTTATCAAGATCCATCATGAACAGTGCGCCGGCCTCACAGTTCTCGATGAAAGTGCTGATCTCCGCCTCAGCGTACTTACGGGTCCAAAGACCTGTCAGAACATCACGTGAGGATGTGATCTTTATCTCGTTATATTCCTTGATCTTGCGGTCAAGCCTCTCTGCGAGCTGCTTCTTAAGCTCCTCGGTCTCGATTATCCTGTGAACACGGGAGAGGATTACGCTCGGTACAAACGGCTTGGAGATGAAGTCCAAAGCACCTTCTTCGAAGCACTTGGTCTCAGTCTCTGCGTCATTACTTGATGTAAGGAAGACAACCGGGATCTGCAGATCACGATACTTCATCCTTATCTCTCTGTTGACTTCAAATCCGTCCATTCCCGGCATGTTGAGGTCAAGGAGGATGAGGTCGCATGTGCTCTTCTCAAGATACTTCAGAGCCTGCTTTCCTTCTGTAACAGCAATGATCTTGTAGAAATCATTAAGAACGTTACGAGCAGTCATCAAACTCACTTTATCATCGTCAACGATCAAAACTGTCTTCATCTTACACGTCTCCCTTCAGTTTCTTAATCTCTTCGCTAGCTTCGTCATATTCAAAACTGTTTACATGGTTTATAGCTGCGTCAAACAGTGCTCTGAACTCGAGACCTCCCACAGCCTGAGCCTCATCAACGATGGACTCAACAGCAGAAGAATCAAATCCGTCACATGCTTCGATAAACTTATCGAGAAGTTCATTGAACTTGTCCTTACCGACCTTATCAATGACTTTCTTTACATCATCGGAACCGACATCTGCTGCGGGCTCCTTAGGTGTAACGCCTTTACTTAACAGGAATGCCTTTACCTCACCAAGTACTGTCAGGAACAGTTCAAGCATGGGCTCGGTATCATTCTTTATCTCATCGATCCTGTCTTCCCTGCCTGCGAACTCAAGCGCCTTGGCCTTCTCCGAGAGTTCCTTGGCACCGATCGTAAGGGATGTACTCTTAAGGGCATGAACCTTGATGACGTAATTCTTCCAGTCCTCTGTCTCATAGAACTGTTTGATGCTGTCATATGAACTCTTACCGTTCGAGTAATACTCGTTCAGGATATCAAGATAAAGATCGATGTCACCTGCCGAATAAACAAGACCTGTCTCGGGGTCTAGATTCTTTCCCGTGAATTCCTGAGCAGGCTCTGCAGAAGCAGGTGTCTCCGGAACAACTTCCTTAACGGGTTCTTCATTCTTAACAGGCTCGGATGCTTCCTTTGAAGGAGCGGAGTCCTCAACAGGTGCAGGTGCGGATACCGGTGCGGGTGTGGAAGCAGCCTTGAGTCTTGCAGCCTCTGCAGCCATAACTTCCTCATCATCAACTGATTTCTTCTTCTCAGCCGGGATGAACTTACGAAGTGCACGGTCGAGCATCTTAGTATCGATAGGCTTAGCGAGGAAGTCGTCGAATCCTGATGACAGGAACATCTCTCTTGCCTCGTTAACCGTATTAGCCGTGAGAGCGATGATCGGTACGTTCTTATAGTAGTCGCCCTCCATCTCACGTATCCTTCTGGTCGCCTCGATACCGTCAACCTCAGGCATCATGTGATCCATGAAGATAACGTCAAAGTCCTGACTATTAGCCATCGTATCGACAGCCTTCTGTCCGCCGTCTACGGTAACGATAAGCATCTCATACTTCTTCATGAGACCTACGGCAACCTTAAGGTTCATCATGTTATCGTCAACTATAAGGATCTTTGCTTCAGGTGCTATGAATCCACCGTGAACAGTATCATCTGCGATGCTGTCGATGGTCTTCATGTCAATACCGAATACATGTGTCATGTTAAGGATATGCAAAGGCTTATGGACGTTGAGACAACGTTCATCTCGCTCGCCTTCCTCGTAACGGCTTCTTACAACTGCAACAGGCTTATCCCTGCTGATGCTCTGAAGGAAGCTCTTGTTGACGTCGTAGCTTCTCTGATCTGCGAAGACATGAGTATAATCATGAGCTTTATACTCTTTCTCAAGATCCGAAGGATCGGTAATGACCTTATAACCGATACCAAGCTTGCTTGCACTGTCTGCGAGCACTCTTGCACACTCCTCGGCAGCTCTTGCCTGGTAAGAGTTGAAATCCATTACGAACAGGGAATTAATGCCCTGAAGCTTGTCGGAAGGAACGCACGTCGTATCCTCTGCGATCTTCAAAGGAATAGAGAATCTGAACTCGGTTCCCTTGCCGTACTCACTGGTTACATTGATAAATCCGCCCATGATGCCGACCAGTCTCTTGGAGATCGACAGACCGAGACCCGTTCCTTCAACCTTCTGGTTGACCTTTGTATCAAGTCTCTTAAAGCTGCTGAACAGCTTATCCATGTCTTCGGGCTTGATGCCGATACCGGAATCTCTTACAGCTACATTAAGATTGATACCGTAATCATGTCTTGAGTAACCGACAGTCATGGTAACAAAGCCTTCGTTTGTATACTTGATTCCGTTTGTCATCAGATTGACCATGATCTGCTTGATACGCATCTCATCACCGATAAGAAGCTTAGGGATATTAGGATCTGCATCGAAGAACAACTCGAGGTCCTTATCGCCCAATCTTGAGATGGCAAGGTTAATGCAGTCGTTGATGATGGAAGCGATGTTAAACTCGCCCTCAACGATCTCGAGCTTACCAGACTCGATCTTCGAGAAATCAAGGATATCGTTGATGATGGATGTCAAACTTCTTGAAGCGGAAGCGATATCAAGAGCATAGTCATTGATAACCGGATCCTTATTTTCTCTTAAGATCATCTCGTTCATGCCGGCAACGGCATTGATAGGCGTTCTGATCTCGTGAGACATGTTCGCAAGGAAAGAACTCTTAGCTTCGTTCGCTGCATTGGCAACTTCCATCGCATCCTTAAATCTTGCTACTACTCTCTTGGAGATGGTCCTTGCAATAATAAGACCGAATATGAAGATGAGCAAAAGGCTGAAACCCAATATGATCATTACTCTCATGATCGGGCGGTAGATCGTATCCGACGATACGAGCAATACGACGCGCCAGCCTGAGACATCGATGCTTCCGGTGTAAGCATTTCTGCGCTCGCCATCGTAATCTTCCTTCAGCGTTCCTGCCTCATCCTCAGCGATATCGCCGTTAAGGACATTCTCGATGGCAGCATACGGATCATTAGGAATCTGTCTTGCATTGACTGCGAATCCGTCATTTGTTACATAAGCGGGGTCCGGATGAGCGATAAAATCCTGATCCTCGTCGATTACCATGAGATAACTGTTCTCATCGACATTAACGGAAGCAATGATATCGTTCATCGTATCGATGGGAATATCTACGCCGACTACGCCAACGGGCTCGCCTTCTTCATCAAAGACACCTATGGAAACCGTTACAACGATCTGATCGCCGCTTGCGCATACATAAGGAGGCGTGTAATAGACCTCATCATGTCCGACGGCCTCTGAATACCAGTCTCTTGTTCTGAAATCAACCGTTCCGTCAGATACGAAACCGCTTCCGCAGTAAAGCTCATTGTCCGTAGACAGGAAGAACAACTCACTGATGCTGCCGTTCGAGTACTCGGTATAGATCATCTGAAGATACGTAGTAAGATACTCTTCGCTGAAATCCCCGTTTATCTCGATGGCATGCTTGTTCTGAAGCACCATGTCGGTCTCGCTCTTAAGCCAGGCATCGATCTGCCAGCCGATCTTCTCGGCCAGAGCGTTATAGTACATGTTCGTCTTCATCTGCTCATTTATGGCAAGTGTACGAATTGAAAAGAACGAAAGTAAAAAGAAAGAGATCAACGTTGCCGCGAGCACAAATGCAGTCGTTCTAACTTGAATGTCTCTTGCCTGTATCTCGCTGATGTCGGCTTTATCCTTCTTTGGCATAGGACCCGGGCTCCAAATCTGTATATAAAATAATTCTAAGAGTTATTTTATCACAGTAAATTGACAATTTACTATGCCTGAAGATGATTTACAGCAGATTTACACCAGTTTAACATTTCCCTCTCCGCACAGCTTTTTAAGCAGGAAAAGCACTTGCGGATGGTCATCTATGTAGCAAACCTGTGCCAAAGGAGCCACACTGCCGTCTCCAAACTCTATCTCGACAGGCGTGCTGCCGTGAAAATACACCAGGAAATTAAGAAGTCTTTGATAGGAAGAACCGTTAGGATCACCTGTAAAACGCACTCTTACGGCTCCGTACTGTGCTGCGGGGGCGGCGGAATCTCTCTGCACGGGAGCGGCAGGGGACGTCTTTTTGCTGCCTGAAGCCTTACGGAAGAGCCAATTACCCGTGACTTCCTGTATCGAAGCCTCATCCTGCGGCATCGGGAACACGGCATCAATTGCAAGAGAGAACGTATCCTCTCCCCTTATGCGTCTCTTTCCTATGAACACATACGGTCTGTCAGTCTCAAGAGCGGCGGCGTAGGTATCAAACACCTTTCCGAACAAAGCGCCTTCGAACTGACCGTACATATCCTCAGCAACCAGCGATGCCATCGCTGTCTTGGACTTGGTGGTCCTTATCTTCTTCGCAAGAAGCATGCCGCACATAATTACTTCGGCATCATCGTTAAGTGACTCGGTCTTTCCTTCTTCATATGCTTCCCTGAAGAAGCGCATGTCAAACGTGCTGTATTTCTCTATGAATCCCGCATAGCCTGACAGAGGGTGTCCGGACAGATAAAGACCGACCACATCCTTCTCAAGTGCAAGCTTCTCAGCCTCCGGGTACTCATTAACGTGATTGATCCTGATAGAATCCGAAGTCTCATCATGCTGGTCACCGCCTAGATCAAACAGGCTGATCTGCCCCTCGACCTGACGGTTGCTCTCATAAGACAGCTTATCAAGCTCGGTCCTTACCGTGGCCACCATGGTAGCCCTGTTATATCCCGTGAAATCAAGAGCGGACGAATAGATTAAAGACTCGACCAGATTCTTCTTGATACCGATAGACGAACATCTTCTCAGGAAATTCTCGAATGAAGTATAAGGTCCTGCCTCATCACGTTCATCGATAAGACCGTTAACTGCGCCCTCACCGACATTCTTCAGAACGGACAGTCCGATCCTGATCGACATTCTTCCGTCATCAAGCTTCTCCGTCGAGAACTTCGCTTTACTCCTGTTAACATCAGGCGGCAGTACATCGATGCCCATTACCTTACAGCAGTTGATGTAGTAAGCGGCCTGCATGATGTTAAACCTGAATGAATTAAGCATGGCTGCCATGAACTCCGTCGGATAGTAGCACTTAAGATAAGCCGTATAGTAACCGACCAGGGCATAACAGGCAGCGTGGGACTTATTAAATGCATATCCTGCAAATCCCGCAACTTCGTTAAATATCTTATCGGCAGTCTGCTCAGGCACTCCCCTCTTTATGGCACCGTCGATGTCACGTCCTGTCTCATCGACACCGCCGTAGATAAAGAGCTTACGGTACTTCTCCATGAGCGATTTCTTCTTCTTGCTCATCGCTCGTCTTATGTTGTCAGACTGACCCATCGAGAATCCCGCAAGGTCACGCACTATCTGCATTACCTGCTCCTGATAGACCATGCATCCGTAGGTAACATCAAGTATGGGTTCGAGAAGCGGATGATCATACGATATCGACGAAGCGTCGTGCTTGCCTTTGACATACTTGGGGATCTGATCCATCGGACCCGGACGGTAAAGTGATATACCGGCCGTTACATCCTCTATCGACGTCGGCTTCAACTCCTTCATAAACGAAGTCATGCCCGCGCTCTCAAGCTGGAAGACACCCACCGTATCACCGTCACCTATCATCCTGTAGACATTCTGATCATCAAGCGGGATCTTATCGAAGTTGATCTCCTTGCCGTAATTCTCCTTGACCATATCCGCCGTGTCGCGAAGAACGGTAAGTGTACGCAGGCCCAGGAAGTCGAACTTCAGAAGTCCGACACTCTCGATATCTGCTTTCGCGAACTGAACTACGGTATTTCCGTCGTTGACGGCCAAAGGTGCAATATCGGTTATGGGTACACCTGAGATAATGACACCCGCTGCATGAGTCGAAGCATGTCTCGGCATTCCTTCAAGCCTCATAGCGATATCAAGAACCCTCTTAACATCGGGATCGGAATCATACTCAGCCTTGAAGTCCTTACGGACCTCCAAAGCATCCTTTATCGTCATGCCGATAGACTCGGGAATCATCTTCGCGATCTTATCGGTCCTGTTCAAAGGAAGGTCAAGCACCCTCGCGACATCTCTGATGCATATCCTCGCGGCAAGCGTACCGAACGTAATGACCTGTGCAACCCTGTCAGTACCGTACTTGCGCGTAACGTAATCAATTACCTCAGGTCTTCGCTCATAACAAAAATCGATATCAAAGTCAGGCATCGATACACGCTCGCTGTTAAGAAAACGCTCGAAAACAAGATTGTACCTAATCGGATCGACATCGGTTATTCCTATCGCATATGCGGCAAGCGAACCCGCACCGGAACCTCTTCCGGGACCAACCATGATGCCGTTCGTCTTCGCATAGTTTATGAAGTCCCAAACGATGAGATAGTAGTCGGTATATCCCATCGAGTTAATTACATCAAGCTCATACTCCGCCCTCTTAAGATATACATCCTGATCGGCAGCCATTCCCTTAACAGCAAATCTCTTCTCAAGTCCTGACGTAACCAGATACTTAAGATACTGCTTGTTGTCAGAGAAGCCTGAAGGGACCTCATACTTTGGAAGATGAATGGTTGAGAAGTCATACTCGGCATCACACATATCGGCGATCTTCAATGTGTTATCGACCGCCTCCGGTATCTCAGAGAAGAACCTTCTCATCTCAGTCTCTGACTTAACGTAGAAGTCATCCGTCTCGAACTTCATTCTGTCGGGATCAGACATCTTGGAGCCTGTCTGCATGCATAATAAAACTTCATGAACGGCACTGTCTTCCTTGCGAAGATAGTGGCAGTCATTGGTTGCAACCAAAGGTATCCCCGTCTTTGCCGATAACTTCACCAGAGCCGCATTGACAACTGCCTGATCCTTAAGGAAATTACTCTGAATCTCAAGATAGTAATTACCCCTTCCAAACAAAGAATCAAACCACAAAGCAGTTCTTTCCGCTTCATTGATGCGTCCTTCTCTTATGTGATCTGCAACTTCACCTGCAAGGCAGCCGGAAAGACAGATCAATCCGTCGTGCCACCTTTCCAGTAATTCCTTGTCTATCCTGGGTTTCCTGTAAAAGCCCTCTGTATATCCTGCAGACACGAGCCTGTTCAGATTACGAAGGCCCGTATTATTCTTAGCAAGCAATATCAGGTGGTGATACGCTCTCGACTTCTGATCCTGAGGTCTTTCTAACCTCGAACCCGGAGCAACATAGATCTCACATCCTATGACGGGTTTGATGCCCTCGTCCTTCATCGCTTTAAAGAATTCGACACAACCGAACATCGAACCGTGATCGGTTATGGCGCATGCACTCATGCCCATCTCCTTAAGTCTTCCCGCGAGTTCCTTTATCCTGACCGCTCCGTCAAGAAGACTGTACTCAGTATGAAGATGAAGATGAACGAATCCTTCAGACATATCAGTTACCCTTAAGACTTATGATAACATCTCGTATCTCGGCCGCCTTCTCGAAGTCGAGTTCCTTCGCGGCCTTCTTCATATCATTCGTTAAACTGTTGATGAGCTTAAGTCTTTCCTCATCCGTAAGCTTGCCCGGATCGGAAGACTCTATGAGTTTCTTAACATCGATCTTCTTGACCTTCTCCTTCTTCGCGGCATCCTCAACGGTATCAAAGACATTCTTCACATGCTTGATGACAGTCTTCGGAACGATGCCGTGCTCCTCGTTATACTTCTGCTGTATGTCACGTCTTCTGTTCGTCTCAGATACTGCGCCCATCATCGAATCGGTGACTTCATCGGCATACAGGATAACGCGGCCGTTACTGTTACGTGCGCATCTTCCGATGATCTGGATCAGAGACCTTTCAGATCTTAAGAATCCTTCCTTATCCGCATCTAAGATCATGAGCAGCGATACTTCGGGAAGATCGATACCTTCTCTTAACAGATTGATACCGACGATGACATCCGTCTCATCATTTCTTAACTGGTTAAGTATCTGCATCCTCTCCACCGTCTCGATATCGGAATGAAGATAAGTAACACGGATGTCTTCCTTCTTAAGATAATCGGTAAGATCCTCCGCCATCTTCTTCGTAAGCGTCATGATGAGTGACTTCTCACCGCGCTTATTGTTCTCGGACAACTCATGAAGTATATCTTCGATCTGACCGTCGACAGGCCTGATATAGATCTGAGGCTCGAGAAGTCCAGTAGGTCTTATGACCTGCTCCACCGTCTGCTCCGAGTGCTTCGCCTCATAATCTGCAGGAGTTGCCGATACAAAGATGGTCTGACCCATGCGCGGCTCGAACTCTTCAAACTTCAAAGGTCTGTTATCGCGTGCTGAAGGCAGTCTGAAACCATAATCCACAAGCATGTCCTTACGTGAGCGGTCACCTTTATACATCGCGCCTACCTGCGGCACCGTAACATGCGACTCATCGATGAACATCAGGTAATCCTTCGGGAAGAAGTCGAGGAGCGTACAAGGCGGCTCACCCTCCGCTCTTCCTGCAATGTGGCGGGAATAATTCTCGATGCCCTTGCAAAAACCGGTCTCGCGTAAAAGCTCGAGGTCATAGCGGGTTCGCTGCTCCAGGCGGTAAGCTTCAACAAGCTTGCCCTCATCGCGGAAATACTTAATGCGCTCCTCAAGCTCATCCTCGATAAGACCTAAAGCGCGCTCAAGTTTCTGCCTTCCCGTCGCATAGTGTGAAGCCGGGAATATCTCGGCAAAGGTCCTTGTATAAAGCACATGTCCTGTAACAAAATCAACGTAAGAAATCTTCTCTATCTCATCGCCGAAGAACTCAATCCTCGTGATCACATTATCAGAGTCAGGAGTGAAAACATCGAGAACATCTCCCCTGCACCTGAAGGTTCCTCTCTTAAGCTCGAAGTCATTACGATCGTACTGTATATTGATAAGCTCAGCCATAACGGCATCGCGTGATATCTCAAGACCGACATAGAGATTGACCATCAAAGACATGTAGTCTTCCTTCTCACCGATGCCGTAGATACAGGAGACGGAAGATACGACGATAACATCATCGCGCGTAAGAAGCGACCTTGTTGCTGAGTGTCTCATGCGGTCTATCTCATCATTAATGGAAGAATCCTTCTCGATGTAAGTATCCGTTGATGCGATATAAGCCTCAGGCTGATAATAGTCGTAGTATGAGACAAAGTATTCAACTGCATTCTCAGGGAACAATTCTTTAAACTCGGAATAAAGCTGTCCCGCCAAAGTCTTGTTATGTGCAAGGACCAGCGTAGGGCGGTTAAGTTCCTGGATGACGTTAGCCATCGTGAATGTCTTACCTGAACCCGTAACGCCAAGAAGAGTCTGTCCTCTCATCCCCTTCTTAACGCCCTCAACCAGCTGTCCGATCGCCTTCGGCTGATCTCCCGAAGGCTTGAATTGTGAAACCAACTTAAACATGTCCTGATTATATCAGAACATGTGTTCGTTTTCTATATGAGAAATTAGACTTATAATGAGTTATGGCTAAGAAAGAACTCCGACCGCGAATAATCGATATTCTGCTCACCGTACTGGGAGCATTTTTGTGCGGCTCGGGGTGCGGATTCATGAATTACGCCTCCCTCGGTATGGATGCATTAGGCACGTTTTACGACGGCTTAAGAATGCTGCTTGGATTATCCATTGATAACATCGGTACGGTATCTCTTATCGTTAATATCGTACTGATCATTTTCCTGTTCTTTGCAAGCAGGAAATACTTAAGTATCGGTACGTTAATCTTCATGGCAGGATACAGCCTCTTCGCGAATCTCGCCACCATGCTTCCCGAAGCCATCTTCACGGATCCGAACATCTACATCCGTGCAACTATCGGTATTACAGGAATTCTGATCCTTTGCATCGGGCTCGGTATTTATATTGCTGTTGATATCGGCGTAGATCCCCCTACCGGTCTCATCCTTTACGTGACCGACATCACGCATAAAAAGATGCAGTATGTAAAGATAACTCTGGATCTGATCGTCATGGTTGCCGGTATATTGCTTGGTGCAAGGATCGGAGCAATTACCGTAATTTCCGTCCTGATTTCCGGACCTCTCATTGCGTATTTTACAAAGATCTTCCAGAAACTCTACTTCAGGCGCTTATATACGAGTAGCGGCAAATGAAAATCCCCCTTTTTGGCCAAAACGGTGGTCTAAAGGGGGACTGATTATGCGTAAAAAGGGGATTTGTAATTACATCTCCGCCCTGGCAACAACAACGGAGCAAACCGGAAGAAGCACTGCAAGCAATATAACTCCGGTTACAGCACCTGCAAGAATTGCGGCAAGCATGCTCTGAAGTATAAAGAAAACAACAATCATGGGAACAACCGCGATTCCTGCTACAAACAATACTCCGAAGTATCTGACCATCATGAGAAGCTGTCTTCCGAGTGCCGGGAGAAGACGCATAATGAGAAGAGCGGACATCTCGCACAGAAGATCAAACACGATCATCATGAGAGCAAAAGCAGCAGCTTCAGGGATTGTGAATCCGCATAAGAAATATACCAAACCGCCACACAGTAGCGAATCAAATGCCATCTCAGGCAAATCAGCTCTAAGGCATGCCAGAAGCTTGTGTGAGGCGGTATCCGGAATCAGATAAATATAATGCTTTGTAAACTCGGTAACGGTCTTACCGCCTGCATAAAGAACGGCATTAAGGAGTATCATCATCATGAATGCCGACATGACCATACCGCGCGGCTCATCAGAACTGTTCGACATGAATGCAAGATATACACCCGTTATGAGTCTGTACATGATTGATAAGGGATTTACAAAGAACAGTTTGGAGCCTCTCTTATTCATGAGAAAGTGTATGGCGGTTATCGCGGAAGATCCCGTTCCTGAACCTAGCTTCTCCTTACCTACCTTGGCTCTTCTTGTCATTGCTGCCGTATCTGAATCGATACCGGCACGCTTTGCTTCAGCCATCTCATGGGCTTTCTGGGCATAAGCGATGGCTTCATCATAGTAGTCGAGATTAAGTTTGCCATATACAAATACGAGTGCACATATCGAGATGAGTGTCAGAGCAATTCCTGCAACACTTTGCACAGAGCAGTTGTTGATGACACCGTCATAGATAAGAGCTACCCAGCCGCCGCCCGGGAATCCCTTTATGAACCAGGATCTTCCGAACTCAGATATAACTCCTCTTACGCCAAGTTCACTTAACGAATTTCCGCCTGAAAGCAATGATGCAAAGAAACCACCGACTGCGATAACATCAACGACAATACCGGCAGTTAGAACGCGATTCTTCTTTTTCTCATCATCGGCGAAAAAAGCACAGAACAAAGCACCGAAGAAGTAACCTATGACAGCCGCGACATATGCACCGAGAAGGATGCAGATCAAATCGACCGAACTTACTCCGATGGCACTGTAGATAAATGCCGTCTGGGTGCAGATGAGGAATGTAAAAACAAGACACATCTGCATGGTTCCGGAAGCAGCGATGATGAGATTAAACCGCGGCGTGAACGGACCTGCAAGATGATAAATGACATCTGCCGTTGAGAAACCCACGACACCGTTCTTAAGTGCCGTATAGAACATGAAGTTGAACATGACAAGAACGATGAGATACATTCCGCCGGTAACTACTTCGATGTCCCTTGGTACAAACGAATCACTCATGCTTCCGTCTGAATTCGGCATGCTCATCAAAGTGGGATACGAGATCATAAGAACGAAGATCCCAAGGAACAACAACGCAAGGATAAATTTCCACGGTCTTTTGAGCGCGGCTCTGCGCACCCTGTACAGATATGCGTTTAACATAAGGCCTCCTTAAGACTCGCTTACGCCTTCAGTTATCTCGAAGAACAACTGCTCAAGGCTCTTATCGTCTGTCTTATCGGCGACGTTATGTCTGGTTGCTGCGATCCTACCGTTCATCATGATGTGAACGACATCCCAGTAATCCTCGATAGTATCTATCATGTGTGTTGAGATGAGAACTGTCTTACCCTCATCCTTAAGTTCTCTGAACATGAGCTTTAACTCCTTGATAGCATGAGGATCAAGACCTACCATCGGCTCATCGAAGATAACTACGGAAGGGTTATGCATCAGTGCACAGCAGATGGAGACCTTCTGCTGCATTCCCTTCGACAGCTCCTTACCCATCTTCTTTCTCTTATCGGTAAGTTCGAATCTTTCAAGAAGCTTTTCCTTAACGGAAACATCTTCAACTTTATATGCACGTCTTATGAATTCAAGGTGCTCGTCTATCGTGAGCGTATCATACAAAGCAGGGATCTCAGGGATATATCCGAGCTTACTCTTAGCCTCAAGCGTATGATTCTCAAGGCCGTCGATCTCGATCGTTCCCTGATACTTAAGAAGTCCTGCAATGGACTTGATGATCGTTGATTTACCCGCACCGTTAGGCCCGAGCAAAATTCCTACTTCGCCGTCATTGATAGTAAAACTCAGATTATCATTAGCAACGAACTTCTTATATTTCTTAGTTACTCCATTTACTGTTAACATACTTTCCTCCTGTTTTTGCCATAAGCATTCTATCAATCTGAGCTCATTATAGACACTACAATTAGTTTAAGAATTCTTTAAGAATGCTCTTTCTTGTGCTTTTCCTTGGTGAATATAAGCATCAGGAAGAAAACAAAATGCGATGCGGCGACAACAATACCGATAGGATATGCAATCTTCTGAGAGATCCTTAAGCCTTCTTCCGCCATGAGGATGTACGTAACACACACACCGGTCATGAACGAAGCAGGGACACCTGTAATGAGTGCCCGAAAGGCGTGTTCCTTGGTCTTGATAAGGTAAACTGTCGCCACCCACAGCGCGATCATGGCAAGCGACTGGTTACTCCACGAGAAGTAGCGCCAAAGCGCATTGAAGTCAGTCTGCGTCATCACGGCTCCGAACAGGAGCATAGGTACGGTAAGTAAAACGCGGTTACGTATACTCTTCTGGTCAAGATGCGTTGTCTCAGCAAGGATAAGCCTGGCCGAGCGAAAAGCCGTGTCCCCCGACGTTATCGGACACACGACGACACCTATCACCGCAAGTATTCCTCCGATAGTTCCGAGCATTCCTGTTGAGATGTCATATACTACACCCGACTGTCCGAGGTCCGTCAAAGCAGTCTTAAGACCGCCCGTGCTGCCATAAAAAGCTACACCGCCCGCAGCCCAAACAAGAGCGATTACACTTTCAGAGATCATCGCTCCATAGAAGACTCTTCTTCCCTGATATTCAGAGGTGATACACTTGGCGACCATCGGAGACTGTGTCGAATGAAATCCTGATACGGCACCGCAGGCAACGGTTACAAACATAAACGGCCATACCGGAAGATTATCAGGATGAAGATTTGCAAACGTGATCTCAGGTATCGTATATCCGCCTTTAAATATTCCGAATACGATACCGGTCGCCATGATGATAAGTACAATGCCAAAGAACGGATAGACACGGCCAATAACCTTATCGATCGGCCAGATAGCGGCGAACAGATAGTAAAGAAGTATAAGAACGATCCAGAACATCTTGCCGAATCTTCCGGGCATGAGACTGTCAAGAAGTGCTGCCGGACTCGTTACAAAGACGGTTCCGCAAAGAAGCAGCAGTAAAACAGAGAAGATCCTCATACACCACTTGGCAAAAGATCCGATATATGTTCCGGACAATTCCGCGATGGACGCTCCGTCATTACGTTCAGAAATCATTCCGCACATGTAGTCGTGAACGCCGCCCGCGATTATGGCTCCGAATACTATCCAGAGGAATACGACGGGACCGAAGCAGGCACCCATCAAAGCTCCGAATATAGGTCCGGTTCCTGCGATGTTAAGAAGCTGTACAAGATAAGATTTCCACAGTTTAAGGGGCACGTAATCGACGCCGTCCTGCTTCACTTCTGCAGGAGTCTTCCTGTCATCCGGCTCGAACACCCATGCGACCAGTCTTCCGAAGAATAAGTATCCAAGTATCAGTACAACCAGCGATAACCCGAATGAGATCATTTGCTAACCCTTACTTAAGCCCTGTCAAATAATTTCCAGGATATCAATATCATAAGTCCCCACATCGCAAAATAGGTTAAGGCAAGCATTCCTATCATTACGGTAAGAACCGAAGACAGATCCTCGAGTAAAGAACCCGTAAGACTGTTTGTAACCAGATCAGAAGGTATCATTCCCGCGACAAGAAGAACAACTATGAGGATGTATCTTGCGATCATCATCGAGAACTTTCCGAACTGCTTAAGAAGCTTGACGCAGACGATGCCTACAGTCTGCGACAGAAGGTCGAAGGACGTCATCATCAAAACGAATGCGATCATCGGAAGCCATGTAAAATCATTCCAAGTAACGAGTTTAACCAGGAACGTACAAACGACCGCATCAAAGAGCATCTCGGGCAAATCGGCAAGAATACACATGGCAAGCTTGCGCGTGGGCTTCTCAGGGATCATGAAGAAGTACGGACGCCCCATCTCCATTACTGTCTTACCGCCTCCGAATACGATGGCATTAAGGACCATCATCGTGGTCATTCCGACGATGATGACCAGAAGGTCAAGATCCTCGGGAAGAAGGCTGTCAGTTATAAGAAGCAGGATCAGAGCAAACACTCTGTAGATCATTGCAACTTTGTTGATGAAGAACAGCTTCGAGCTTCTTAAGTTCTCGAACAGGTGCATGTGGAAGAAGGCTGATGAACCCCATCCTCTTTTGTATACTTCATTGCCGACCTTCGCGGTACGTGCAATACCTGTATTAACTGCCTCTACTCCCGCCTTACTCGCTTCTATGATCTCGATGATCCTACCGGTGTTAAGACCTGCCGTCTCATAGAAATCAAACTCGGCATTCTTATAAAGCAGGAACACTCCCGCACAAACGATAAGATAAGCAATGACAACCAAAGGGATAACGGCAGGATTCCCGTGAAGTATCCCCTTATAGATAAGACCTGTCCAACCTGCAACGGGAAAGACATCAGCAAATAATGAATTACCGCACTTGGTCAGGATAACGACAAGTCTCTCGGCACGAACGGCAGAGAACGAACCGTATTCGTTTATAAGACCGCCGATGATAACACCGAACAGGATGAAGTGAACCATAAACAGTGATACGAGAGTAAGCACTATCGCCTTCTTGTTATCGCAGAATCTCGCACTGATGAAAGACGTGAACATAAACGTCAACATCATCACAAAGAATGCTTCTATCACAAAGACGACCAGATCCGTCTTCGAGAACGATATCCACCAGTTTAGAACAGGAGAGTTCGTGCATATAAGCCAGATGAATACCGCGAGACTTCCGAGCCCGTAAGGGAAGGAAACAAACAGATTAAACACTTTCTTGAACGGAGCCGCGAACTGGAACGTCATGTCCGCCGGATGATACCCGAGAACACCGCTTCGGAAACCCACCACAAAAGCATAATCAAAACAGATGATAAGAAGAAGCGTCATGATGCCGAGCACCGTCTCGGTATCTCTTTCCATGAGGTGAACCGGGACGCGGTCAAACGCCCTTACACTCATGACAGACGCAAAAATGCCGACAACCGCAAGGATGTCGGCAATAGGCCTTCTTTTGATGGTTATAAACAGCCTGTAAAAGTAAGCGTTCACTTAGACTTTATGTATTCATCGATTCCCTTGGCAGCTGCCTTACCTGCACCCATGGCGAGAATAACGGTAGCAGCTCCGGTAACGGCATCTCCGCCGGCGAAGACACCTTCCTTGGATGTCTGTCCGTTAGCTTCGTCAGCAACGATACACTTCCACTTGTTTGTATCAAGACCGTTAGTCGTTGAAGCGATAAGAGGATTGGGAGATGTACCCAAAGACATGATGACTGCATCCGTGGGAAGATCGAACTCGGATCCTTCGATCGGTACAGGCCTTCTTCTTCCGGAAGCATCGGGCTCACCGAGCTCCATTCTGATGCATCTCATTCCCGTTACGTTGTTATCGTCGTCAGTTAAGATCTCCGTGGGATTGGTAAGGAGTTCGAACTTGATACCCTCCTCCTTGGCATGCTCAACTTCTTCTGCTCTTGCAGGAAGCTCAGCTTCGGATCTTCTGTAAACGATGGTAACCTCAGCACCGAGTCTCAAGGCAGTTCTTGCTGCATCCATGGCAACGTTACCGCCGCCTACGACTGCAACCTTCTGCGGCCTGAAGATAGGTGTATCGGCATTCTCCCTGAATGCCTTCATGAGGTTGTTACGTGTAAGATACTCGTTAGCGGAGAATACGCCCTTCGCGTTCTCGCCGGGGATCTTCATGAACATCGGAAGTCCTGCACCGGAACCTACGAAAACAGCCTCAAAGCCTTCATTCTCCATAAGCTCATCAATAGTAACGGACTTACCGATAACTACGTTGGTCTCAAGCTTAACGCCAAGCTTCTTAACGATTTCTACCTCGGGCTTAACGACACCTTCCTTAGGAAGACGGAACTCGGGGATACCGTAAGTAAGAACGCCGCCTGCCTCGTGCAAAGCCTCGAAGATAGTGACGTCATAGCCTAATTTCGCAAGGTCGCCGGCACAGGTAAGACCTGCGGGGCCGGAACCTACGACAGCAACCTTGTGTCCGTTCTTCCCGGAAGAAGCAACCATGGACAGGCCCTGTTCTCTTGCCTTATCGGCAACGTATCTCTCGAGCTTACCGATGGATACGGCGTCGCCCTTGATGCCTCTTATGCACTGAGCCTCACACTGAGTCTCCTGAGGACATACACGTCCGCATACTGCGGGCAAAGATGAAGAAGTTGTAAGGACTTCATAAGACCTCTTAAGGTCCTGCTCCTTCAAAGCAGTGATAAAACCGGGAATGTCGATCTGAACGGGACATCCGTTAACACACTTGGGGTTCTTGCAGTTAAGGCATCTTGAAGCCTCGAGAACTGCCTCTTCTTCGGTATAACCTAAGCAGACCTCATCGAAATTTGTAGCTCTTACCTTGGGGTCCTGCTCACTGATCGGTACTTTCTCAAATCCGGGTGCAGCCATTACTTGTCACCTCCGCAATTACCGCATCCGCCGTGATGCGTTTTTCCTTCTTCAAGAGCGAGCAAAGCTTCGCCCTCCTGAGTCTTATAAAGTCTCATTCTTCCCATAGCCTCGTCAAAGTTGACCTTGAAGCCGTCGAACTCGGGTCCGTCGATACAAGCGAACTTGACTTCATCACCTACCGTAAGTCTGCAGGCACCGCACATTCCGGTACCGTCGACCATGATGGGGTTCATTGAAACTATCGTGGGAATCTCGTATTTCTTGGTTGTAAGGCAGCAGAACTTCATCATGATCATGGGTCCGATCGAGACGCAGATATCATAGTGCTTGCCTTCGTTTGTAATAAGGTCATCGATTACTTTTGTAACCATTCCTTCTCTTCCGTAGGAACCGTCATCAGTCGTGATGTAGAGATTTCCTGCCACTGCACTCATCTCTTCTTCCAGGATAACAAGTTCCTTGGTCTTTGCACCGACGATAACATCAGCTGCGATACCGTGCTCATGGAGCCACTTTACCTGGGGATATACCGGAGCGGTACCAAGACCTCCTGCTACGAAGAGTATCTTCTTGTCCTTGATTGAATCGATATCATCCGTAATGAGCTCTGAAGGCTTACCCAAAGGTCCTACAAAATCGTGGAAACTGTCGCCTTCCTCAAGATCCATCATCCTCTTGGTCGATGCTCCGATAGTCTGAACAACAATGGTGATCGTTCCTGCTTCGCGGTCGTAATCACAAATGGTAAGAGGGATCCTCTCGCCTTGGTCATCGATCCTAACAATGATGAACTGTCCGGGCTGGCAGTACTGTGCTACACGGGGTGCTTCGACATCCATAAGGAAGATCGACGGGCACAGTACCCTTTTCTTCTTAATCAGGTACATAAATGGTGAACCTCCTGCTCAAAGGCAAATATCTTATGAATTTTATCACTTCTGATAGCTTCTGTTCAACTTATATTGTTAAACGCGCCCTAGAAGAAATAAGGCGGGAATATCATTGATACGGCGCGCAGTATCGGGCTATAGACAGACAGGTTGATGAGCACGCCTCCGAACAGGAACGACAGGATAAGATATGTGGGAAGAATGGCAGAAAACGCACGGCTCTTCTTGCCCTGTCCGGGAAGTATCGAGAAGAATGTTGCTATCGCAAATGAAAGAACTATGACGTTAAAGCAGTACAAAAGCATCCGAAGTATCGAGAACGACTCCTGAGCTATGAGGAAACTGATGATCGATACAACGGCGACCGGCACGACGTGAACCGCAGGAAGGATGAGTCCCATGAATACCCTTCCCCCTTTTCGCATGCGGACATAAAGCTTGTTATCGCAATCATTAAGGAATGACAGTGCTCCGAGAAGGGCCGCCATCCATATGAAGAAACCTGCGAACTTATATACCGGGATGGAAAGCTTCTCTGTGGTAACGATGTCGTTGTAATCCGCATTCTCGAGACTTTCCAGATGGTAGATGGCATTGCTTTCCATGCTCTGCTCCATGATACCTGTAAGGCTCTCCTCATACCCTTCGGGGAATTCCACCGAAGACCTCTCGATGGTATCGATCATGACATAGTATGCAAAATGCGGGAACAGCTTCATGAACACTTCTTCCGACGACATCAAAGGAAGCGTCGATGAAGGCGTTGTGATGACCTCGATGTCAGGAAGCGTTCGGAGAGATCCGCTTTTCTCCATCATGTCCTCCGGGAAGATGACACCGGTATTGGCGGCTCCCGTTGCAAGATCTGCATACATCTGAGCTTCACTGTCAACTTCATAGAAGTGGAAAATGGAAGTCATGTCGGTAAGTTCTTCAAGCGCATCAGCAGTCCTGGGAGAATCATCGTTATTTAAGACCGCAACCGGGATATATGCTGACGCTTCCTTCGGCGGCATGACAAAAGCGATGATACCGAGTAACAGGATGATCGCAGCCATAAAGTAGACATAAGGATTCTTAAAGCTTCTCTTGGCACTTACATAGAGGCGGTTCAATATGATCTTCATCCGAACATTACCCCCAGTGTAAAGTCTATGAGGTACTTAAGAGGGTTAAGGAATACCCACTTTTGCAGGAACCTCGGAAGGAACTCAATGGGCAGAAGTCCTCCTGCCGTATACATAAGCACCGTAAAGAAAGCAAACGATATGTAAGACGCCGATACGGGAGTCTTAAACAGATAACAGATACCCGTGACCATGACTGCAAGAAGCAGTATCACGGGAACCATGAAGAAAACTGCGGAAGTCTTAATATCCATTTCAGTGAACTTAAGCCCCACGAAGAACAGGACAAAGACGACGTACATCATAAGCCATACGCTTAAGGCCTCGGTCGTAAACAACCTTAAAGGCGATATTCCCGACAGCTTGGCCTTAACCACAAAAGCAGGGTTTGACCCCTTGCAAAAGTAAGCGAAAACAAACACCGACAGGATGAAGATATAAATTAGAGCCGAGCAGGTTATCTTCTGCGCAAGTGAATATGAAGAGATGTCATCGATCGTTTCCATGTTAACCGCATGGAATCTGTCCATCGCATAAGCAAGCTCGGCTATCCTTACGTCTTCCGCTATCTGCCGGGAATGATTAGGATCGATGTCATATTCATCACAAAGGATATATGATGACTGGACCGATGCCTGACCGACACCTAAGTCGTTAGCCAAAACGAGCATGACGTCTGCAACGACGTGCTCATCGAATGTATCGGCGGACTTAAATACAACCTCTACTTCGGGATTCTCACCGGAGAACAGTCCGGAAGCAAAGTTCTCGGGGATGATGAGACCTGCTGAAGCTTCAGTATCCTCAACGGCTTTTCTAACCTCATCTTCGGAATCATATTCAACAAAGCTTACGGAACCTTCTACACTTTCCATGTGGCTTATGAAGCTGAATCCGGTCTCATTCAATGAGGAATCGTTGGGAAGATAATAAGCAACCTTAACGGCAGAGAAAGATCCGTCCTTAAAAAGAACATTCTCGCCTAAGATCGAGAATGCAAGCGCAGTTAACCCGAGCACGAGAAAGTACGCGATAACAAACGGCATGAAATTCAGGATCCTTTTAAGCGAAGCTCTAATCATCAGATAACTATCTCGGACACTCTCTTTGACTTATCAAGAAGCGTACACTTTCCGTCCTTAAGGTGATAGACCTTATCGCAGTGATCAAAGACACTTTCATCGTGACTTGCGATGAAGATGATGCCTCCGCCCTTCTTAAACACATCGATAAACTTGAGGATGTCATTCTTGGCAGGGATATCAAGAGCCGCGAGAGGCTCATCCATGAGAAGAACATCGGGACCCGTGATAAGAACGGATGCCAGGGCAAGCCTCTTCTTCATTCCGCCCGACATGTTTCTTACCTTAACGTTGATATAATCGGATACCTTGAGCATCGACAGTTCGGGTCCCTTAAGAGCGCTCATGATCTCATCTTTCTTCATGGATGTCCACATGAGAAGATTGTCGTAGGCATTAAGCTCATCGATAAGAGCATTCTCCTGTGTAACGAAGCCGGTCTTTCCTTCGACCTTTATTCTTCCTGAAGCAGGCTTCTTGATCCCTGCAATGGCAGAAAGAAGGGTTGACTTACCCGATCCGTTAAGACCCAGAAGACCGATGCATTCGCCCTTCTGTGCGGTGATGTTCACCTCATTAAGGACTGTCTTCTTATACTTCATCGAGACGTTATCGATATTAACCATTACGAACCTCCGGGAAGATTGCCGTAGTAAAGATCGAGATCAACATATGCATCGATACCTGAGATCAATCCGTGATCGCTTTGCTGCCATACGAAATACTCGCCTGAATAGTCAGTCGAGGAATTATAGTGAGCAAGCCATACGGGAGCTATGGAATCATCCCAGATGATATCGAGATAGTACTTGCTTCCGTATAAAGAGCAGCTGTGGCCGTGCTCGAGAACCCTTGCCTCAAAGGCCCTGTAAAGAGCATTAAGATCGGCAATACTAACGTGATACTGCTGAACCTTACTGAAGCTCTCCCAGTCAAATATGATCGGCAAAGAGATGTTATAACCTTCAACCATCGAGCAAACCGTATCGGCAAGACTCTCAACGGCTTCAACAGTGTTGTCGGATGTATAGACATATATGCCTACGGGAAGACCTGCAGCCGTAGCGCCCTGAATATTCTGATCAAAGCACTCATCAAGATGGAATTCGCCTTCCGAAGACCAGCCTGCCCTTATGAATACAAACTCGCATCCCGCGGCCTTTACGGCGTTAAAGTCGATATTGCCCTGCCAGTGGGATACATCGATACCGTAGTGGATGTTCTCGCCGGGATAAGCAGCCATAAAATCCGAGAAGGCCGTACCGCTGTACGTAGTTGTTCCCGTGTCAGGTGTAGTTCCCGTATCCGGAACCGGTTCATAGACCGTAACCGTCATGGAGTTGGTCGTCATGTTACCGGCCTCGTCCGTTATGGTAAACGATACGTTATAAGATCCTGTCATCGATGTATCGACATCGCCCGTAACAAATAACGAAGGATCCGGGTCAGTATCATCGATGTAACTTACAAAACCGTTGATATCGAATGTTGTTCCTATCTCAACATACGCATCCTGCGTGATCGACACGAGCAAAGGCGGTGTCATGTCGGGAGCCTCGCCGTGAACGCCGGTGGGTTCTACCGTGACCGGAGCTGCAGTCTCACTGGTAGGAGCGAGGATGGGAGCAAGGACTTCCGTAGTGGGAGTCGTCTGTAAAGTCGTCTCTGCGGTCTGCTCCTTGTCAGAACAGCCGGAAAAAGCCGCCAGGCAGTAGGCCGAGAGAAGTAAAAATGACATTGTTTTTTTATTCATAGCAATTATTATATAATACCGATATGCAAAATCGAACAAGAAAAAGGCTGACAGGTCCGCAAGCCATACTTGCGGGGTTTCTTATCATGATAACGATAGGAGCCTTACTTCTTACTTTACCGATATCATCCAAAAGCCGTGAGGCTACTCCTTTCATAGATGCCCTGTTTACATCAGTTTCCGCAAGCTGCGTTACAGGACTCGTCGTTAAGGATACACAGACTTCCTGGTCATTGTTCGGTCAAATTGTAATACTTTTGCTTATTCAGATCGGCGGCATGGGCGTAATTACCATGACCACCTTCTTTATGAGGCTTACGGGCAAGAACATCAACATCCGCTCGAGAGCCGCCATGCAGGAAGCGGTTTCCGCCCCTAACATCGGCGGTATCGCGAAGCTTACTGACTTCATCGTAAAGGGCACGATACTTTTCGAAGGTATTGGTGCAGTCCTCGTAATGCCCATATTCATAAGGGACTTCGGTGTCGCCAAGGGCATCTGGTACTCGGTTTTCATGTCGATATCGGCTTTCTGTAACGCGGGCTTCGATCTTCTGGGCTCGACGGGCGAGTTCTCTTCCCTCATGTATTACAGAACGGATCCCGTGATCAACCTCGTTTTCGTTTTCCTGATCCTCACGGGCGGCCTCGGCTTCCTTACGTGGGATGACATCCGCACGCATAAGTTCAAGTTCAGACGCTACAGCACGCAGAGTAAGGTAATAATCATCGCGGAGTTGTTCCTCATCATCATTCCCACTGCTTTCTTCTATTTCGTCGAGTTCTCGGAAGACCCCGTGGGAGCAAGACTTGTCGAGTCACTCTTTAATGCGGTAACGCCGAGAACGGCAGGATTTGCCACCATCGACTACAACAACTTCTCGGGAGCGGGCGTAGCACTTACGATAATACTCATGCTTATAGGAGGAGCTCCGGGTTCCACCGCAGGCGGCATGAAGATAACGACCATCGCCATCCTCTGGGCTTCGATGACATCAGTCTTCCGCCGCGAAAAGGCCCCCGCCTTGTTCAAGAGAAGGCTCAAGCAGGACGTCGTATTAAGTGCGGTATCCATCTTCCTTCTTGACCTGCATCTGTTCCTGGCCGGAGCTTTTGCAATATCGCTTATCGAAGGACTGCCGCTCATGATGACGCTCTTTGAATGCGCATCAGCAGTTGCTACGGTCGGACTTACGATGGGAATCACAACTTCTTTGGGTCTTGTATCCAAGCTGATCTTGATATTCATAATGTACGGAGGCAGAGTCGGCGGTCTTACGCTCGTCTTCGCTGCCACCGGAAGAACCAACGCTATTCACGATAAGTACCCTGTCGACCACATGGCCGTAGGATGATCTTAAGGAGGATCTTATGAAGAACATACTCGTTATCGGTGCAGGAAGATTCGGAACATATATTATCCAGAAGTTCGCTGAGCAGGGCGATGAGATCTTAGTCATCGACAGAAGCGAAGATAAGATAGACAAGGTCCTGGACTTTGTTACTTCAAGTCTCATCGGAGACTCGACAGATCCCGACTTCATGGCGAATGTCGGAGTCAATAACTTCGATATCTGCGTCGTTGCGATCGGAGACAACTTCCAGAACTCCCTCGAGACCACTTCCCTCCTTAAGGAACTCGGAGCAAAGTTCGTCGTATCGAGAGCATCAAGAGACGTTCACGAGAAGTTCCTTTTAAGAAACGGTGCCGATAAAGTCGTCTATCCCGAGAAGGATATTGCGGAGTGGACTGCAATAAGATTCAGTTCAGCAAACATCAAGGACTACATTCCCGTTCCGGGTGACTACTCGATATTCGAGGTTGAGGTCCCCACTTCATGGATCGGCAAGTCCATCGTTGACCTTAAGATAAGACAAAAAATGCATTTAAACATCCTTGCCGTAAGAGACAAGGATGCGGATTTCAATATGGAATACAATCCCCAGGATCCCTTCAAGGATAATCAGTCAGTTCTCGTTATCGGAAGTGACTCAGATCTTCAGAAGTATCTGGGACTCGATTACTGATATCAGCCGAAGATCGAACCCATTCCCTGTACGGTATTCGAGAATGCCTCGGTAGCAGAATCCAGGCGCTCGATCGAATCATTGAGCGATTCTATGTCGATGGAATCTATCTTCTCCATCGTCGTGGAGATGCCTGATGTTGCATTCTCAGTCAATGACTTGATCTGTTCAGCCATACCGGGAAGATCTGCCTCATGGATACCGTTTGCAACTTCATTCAAAGTGGTGATGGCAGTATCCGCCTTGGTGTAGATAGCATTGAGTTTCTGTGTTACATTAGCGATCAGTGTGACAACAGAGATGGTAATTATGACCGCACATACAGCCATTACAACCAATGCTATGGACTGTATGCCCTCTTTCCTGCTCTGCTTCTTCTCTTCCTTGAGGATCTTTCCTGCAATTACCTGCTCATCCTGCTTAACTTCTTCTGCCATTTTAATCTTACCTCCGTATAACTGTTTTTATTTGACCGGTTCGAAATATGATGCGTCGTGATTACACCATGGGCACATAAAGTCCGCGGGCAATTCCTCGCCCTCATAGATGTATCCGCACACCGTGCATACAAAGCCCTTCTTCGGGGCATCAGCCGCGGGTTTGCTCTTGATGTTCTTCTGATAATAAGAATAAGTCGCACTCTCCGTATCAGACAGCACCTGACCGTCTGTTACGTCAGCAAGGAAAAGAGTATGTGTGCCGAGGTCCGTTGTGGATATGACACTTGCAGATATGAATGCATTTGTCTCATCCCCTGCGATATAGACAAGACCGTTGGATGAACGGTTTATCTTTATTTCCTCCATCTTATCGACGTCTCTTCCGCTTTGCATTCCCCAGTGTTTGAATGTGTCAAACTTCGAAGACTCCGACAGGATCGAGACATTGAACTTTCCAGTGTTAAGAACCATGTCATGAGTAAGATTATTCTTGTTGATGGCAACGATTATCCTGTTAGGCTCCGTCGTCACCTGCTGCACCGTATTAACGATACAACCGTTGTCTTTGCCGTTATCCTGTGAAGTGAGAATGAATAAACCGTATGACAGCTTGTACATTGCCTTATCGTCCATACATGATCCTCCTTGATCTTACTTATGTAAATAACACCTATATGCTAACATATATAAACGAAGGGGGATAATAAGATGTTCGCGGCTAATCCGTTCACCATAGGTAACAGCTTCGGTTACTACACAGGTATATTCTCAACTGCGGTTACGGCTTCCGTTAACCCGACTGCCACCATGGCTTTTCTCGCGACTTTGGGCGCCATCGAGAATGCGTCACTATATTCGCCTGACTCCGCTTTCTTCAATGCGATCGCGGACGGACTTAACAGCGTACCCGTATTAAACTCGGCTGCATCCCTGCCGATAGCAAATCCCTATGCGGCAGTATTCCTTACCATCGTTGCAGCAGTAATGATAATCATCCACTCGTTTGCGCAGAGCAAGATCCTCTCGCAGGCAACCATAGACAAGCTTGATAAGCTTACGGGCTGGATCGGCATCACAGCGCTTTCGCTGATGCCCCTCGTAACTAACGATGCCGTGGCAAAACCTGCTTCCGCCGCCAAAACGGTTGCTGGCGCAGCGGCTAAGACATCTTCATCCGCCCCCTGGTATGCTTGGGTCATCGGGATAACCACGCTCATACTCGCTTCCGTAGTCTACAGCTGCGTCTATGACTGTGTGGACAACATAGGGACTATCTGCGCCGCTATCCCCGTCAAAGGACTTAACATCGTCGAGCAGATAATAAAGGCAATCCTTCATGCGGGAATGATCCTTTTGCAGATCACATTCCCTGCTTTGTCCTTCATAATCAGCATCATCATCGCCATATTGGGAATCCTGCTGTTCAGGGTACTTGCGCGTGCAACTTTCTATTATAAGGAAGTCTACGCCCGTCCCATCCTTCACAGGATCTTCCGTAATGGCAAGGAGGTCGACAAGGTCCATAAGAAGCTTCCGAGAAGGATCAGGAAGCGAGTTAAGCATGACATCGAATATGCAATTCCACTATTCGTCTTTAACGGCGTCCCCAAGATGCCTTCGCGTTCCATATTGTGGCTTGTGATCTGCAAGGAAGACATTCACCTCATGGCAAAGAGGTCTTTCTTCCGTTGCCGCGAGATCTCTGCGAATAAGCTTATCACAAGCCATCCGGGCGTTGTTCTTACTGAAACCAGAAGGTTCATGCAACTTAGGACTCCGGACAAAAAAGTTAACATTGTTATAGGAAAAAGCTACAAAGACTTCGCCTATACCATATCAGGAAGACTCGGTGTCCCCTACAAGGAATTAAAAGAGGTCCCCGTAGAACAGGCTTCTCATAAACTCGAGTATGTTGAATGATATCGAGGAAACAAAGAAAGTCTGGAACGGAACGAACAGCATGATGTAAAGCGCGAAGAAGATCCCCTTCCAACTGCTCTTTGCAATGCCGTTTATCATATCGTCGAACACTTTTCTCACCACTTTGTTTCCGTCAATAAGAAGAAGCACGGTAAGGATCACATAGTACGTGATGAATGCAAACATCCACCTTCCCACGTCACACTTGCGGGCAAACTCGGGAAGAAGCGTAACCGACCCCAGGCACAAAACCACTACGAGCATCTTCCTGCTCGAAAAGGAATACACCTTCCTGACAAAGTCGATGCAAACCTTAAATACCGGCAGGAATAAAACGATGAACAAAGGCATCTCGGTCATCGCAAGACTTCTCATGGTTTCCTCACTGTCGTATGTTTCAAAGCCGGTAAGGATCATGTTAAGAAAATCGTAGTGGGTGTATCCTTCAGGTGATGTAAGTATTTCCGCACGTGAAATGGTATCAAGATAGATATCCGTCGTAAGAGGAATAACCTTACGGCTTAAAAAGAAGAACCAGATGAAAGCGGCTCCGACAGTCAGGACGCTGATAATAAGGAATATGATATTGGTAGTCCTGATCTTTCCTTTGGTCGTGAATATCTTATAAAGGAAACATGCCACCACGATATTAAAGAACGTGAGGACATATCCTTCGTGAATCAGTATGGCGATCAGGGGGCAGATCACTGAAAGGATCAAAGCCTTCTGTTTTATGACCGCATAACCGGCTGTTAAGGAGAGCGCCAGAAGATACATATCGGTCCTTCCGTAGTTCTCGTAACCTAAGAACATGGCAATGAAGAACGGAGCTATCACCATTACGAACGCACGGGCATGATCCGTATTTCCCAAAGAAACGATGAGCTTCTTTCCGAATTGCCACATCACCGCAAGATAGATGATGAAGCCTATGGAGCAGATAACAAAGACAGTTGCATAAGTGTAAAACCGCTCACCGAAGACGGAGCAGAACATATCAAGGATGAATCCCATGAACCCGCGGGGGATCAAACCGTGACGGTAATTAAGAGCGAATGCATCAGCATTCATTCCCTCTACCGAGAGTGTTCCCGTTCCAAGAACCATGACCACAGTCATGAGGAGCATGGCAAGTGAGAACTTCTTCTCATTATTAAGCTCGAATCTGTCCAAGAATCATCCTGCTTTCAAAGAATTATCCCGAATATTATAATCGAATGAGAGGTATTTTTGAAATGCAGTTACCGTTGATAGAGAACATAAATGACCTTATCGAATTGACCAATGAGATCGGCCTTCTCCCCTTCTTCGAGAATCACATTGAGGGATTCTCTGTTGAGGAGAATATAAGTGAGGACTGCTGGTGGCAGGGCAACACCTCGGACGGAGGCAGGATCATCTGGCCTGCCTGGGACTGGAAGGGTGAGGTTCTGCGTGATAAGAAACTTGTATACGGCAAGTTCACAAACGGTAAAGCATGTTTCATAAGCCTTAAGTGGTGGCCCTACATCTGCAACATAAGACGCGACGGCTACGACTTCGATTCTAGATTCGACGAACTCATCGTCCCCATGTGCGACCACGCCGCAATGGACTTTCTTCAAAAGAACGGACCCTGCCTGTCAAAGGAGATAAAGTACGGACTTACCGCATTCGACAGGAAGGGACAGAACACCTTCGATAACTCGATAACAAGACTTCAGATGCAGACATATGTCACACCCGTGGATTTTGTTTACCCCGTAAGCCGGAAGACCGGCCTCGAGTATGGTTGGGGCGTCGCGAAATACGACATCGCAGACAACTACTGGGGACGCCGCTTATGCCGTGGAAGGTATAAGGAGGAACCCGCCGAATCCTACGAGAAATTAAAGAAGCATCTTCTGAAGATGCTTCCGGAATGCACCGATAAAGATATCAGGAGACTTCTGCGATAACCTCTACTTCAACGAGCACGCCCTTCGGCAGTGTCTTCACCGCAACGCAGCTTCGTGCGGGAAGCGATGTAAAGTACTTGGCATACACTTCATTAAAAGCAGCGAAGTCATTCATGTCTGAAAGATAACATGTGGTCTTAACGGCCTGCGCGAAAGATGACCCTGAAGCTTCAAGTACGGCGGCAAGGTTCTTCATGACCTGCTCCGACTGCCCGACGATATCGTTTGCTTCAACGGCATTTGTTGCAGGATCGATGGGTATCTGTCCTGATGTAAATACAAGTCCTCCCGTTACGATTGCCTGTGAGTAAGGTCCTACTGCCTTCGGGGCCAGATCCGTGTGTACCTTGTTCATGATGATCCTCCTTGCTTTCTTAAGCTACTGTCTTGTATATGATAATTGCCGCTATCGCCAGATAAAGTATCGAGGATATAACGGCTACTATGATGAACCTTGGTTTTCGTATCTTGTGACGGAATAAAAGCATGCCGAGTATCGCCCCGAACACACCGCCTGCCACCATGACCTCGAGTAACACCTTCTCGGGTATCCTGAAGCTTCCCCTTACCGCCTTGACCTTATCAACGCCGTAAAGGATCAGCGCTATCAGATTAACAAGCACGAAATAAGCTAATAGTATCTTCAAAAGACACACTCTCCCCTCATGGTCATGAATCCCATATATAATACACTATTAAACACATAGGAATAATAGTTCATTCATAGTTTGGTGATATATGTCGTGTATACTTAAATGAGATCAGGATGGAGGTTTGCGTATGGATCTGCAGAAGTTCGTTGAATCATTCACTCCTATGACATGCATCATCTCGGTAGAGAAGAAACCGGGAGGAAAATACGGTGCGATCAAGATCATGTTGCCGGTAGAGTCTGACGACGAGAACATTGCCTACTGCCGTGCCCAATCCGAGTGCCCATGCTCCGTATTTTGACAGATACGGACTTAGCTTTGGAGACTGATCCTGCATTTAACACCCCTCCCCGCTCTTTCATACCTCAATACAAGGAAATAATAGCACCGTCTATATTCATATAATTGCATAAAACAAAAAATAAATGTTAAAAAAATATTATTATATGCAAAGAAAAACTCTCCATGATCTCTCATGAAGAGTTTGGTGCGGGTGACAGGGGTCGAACCTGCACGATCGCTCACCAGAACCTAAATCTGGCATGTCTGCCAATTCCATCACACCCGCAAACGTCAATCATTATACGGATTAAGACAGTTTCTTGCAAATGTTCTTAATCTGTTTACATGTAATGGTCGTTTTAAATATGCACCAGTCTGTATAATCCAGTTATGAGCAGTACAACTCAATATAATAACGATCTTGAGTTTATAAAGAAGATAGACAGGATGCTGGACAGACGACTGGACCATGCAGCGTATGTCTTTGCGTTTGCAGCATGTCTTCTCGCGCATATCCTGTACATAGTGCTGTTCACGGCCTCCGGCGTAAGACTCATGGTCTTCTTTAACGCATTCAGCATACTTTTCTACGTCTCCACTTTATTCCTGGTAAATGTGATCAAGGAGAAGATGAATCTTGTTTATGCGACCATCGGTGAGATCATACTGCATGCAGCTTTTGCCACTATCTGCGTGGGACTTGCATCTAATTTTACGATGTTTCTTCTGATGATCATTCCGCTTGCATTCCTTATGCCAAACAAGAGCAGATATGCCCCCTTTGTCATCCTGTTCATATCCGTTCCTTTGTACGGGATTTTGAACTACCACTACAGCGATTCTGCAAAGGCGCTTTACGACTTAAGTTCATCTCCTTATGAGATCATCTTTTACGTCATTAATTTCATTGTCGGTTCTGCAGTCCTTATCTACATAGCCATTATCTTCTCACTCATGAGGCACTACCTCGAGAGCAGGCTACGTTTGCAGACGGAACAGCTTAAGGTAATGGCCTCGACCGATCCTCTTACCAAACTTAATAACAGGCGAGAGATTCAAAAAAGACTCGAGGAAGTCTCCGGAAGTTCATCCGATTACATCATCGGGATCGGTGACATCGATGACTTCAAAAGAGTCAACGACACATACGGACACGATATGGGCGATACTGTTCTTGCCCGGGTAGCAAAGATCATATCGGACACCATTCCGGCTGACGCAGGCGTTGCAAGATGGGGCGGAGAAGAATTCCTGTTTGTCATCCCTGATTCTGACATCGACGCAGGAAGAAAGTGCGCCGACAGCATCATCAAGGCCATACGGGAGAAGACTTTTACCCATGAAGGAAAAGAATTCTCCATCACCATGACTATCGGCATCTGCCTCGGAACTTCAAAAGATACCATCGATACCGTCATAAGCACAGCCGACGCAAGACTATACAAAGGCAAGCAAAACGGTAAGAATCATACTGAATTCGAGTAACATCAAATAATAAATATTACTGTTCTTCTGAAGAGGAAGTCGAGAATTCAAATTCAGTCACGCTGTCGTTTACCGGGATCGATATTATCAACGTATCGCCGTCTATAACTGCGTTCATCATTGCATCCGTGCCTTCCGGGTCAAGTTCATAAGACCCGTCTTCAAGAAGAGTGATGCTGCCCGTCAACGTTCTTTGGGTTCCATAGTTAAAGGTAAATGTCTCACCATCCTCTGAGACAAACACGGGTATGGGGTGTTCCTCCCCATCGGAAGCTGTGTTGTTGAGAAACTCCCATATACTCCTGGAAGTTGTTTCACCGCCGGCTGTCATACTGACAAACTCCCAGTCCGAAGCAATCTTTGGCCTTATGGCTTCATCCTCTTCCTGCCAGAAAAAACTGCAGGAACAAAACGATAATGCCATAAAAAACGCTATTACGGCTGTTGTGGTTCTACTGATAAACCTTCTCATAAAAAATCCCCCTTGCGAATGATCTATCTGCCTGATAATTATACTCATATATGTGTTATCATCCAAAAGAGTACAAAGTGTGAATACGGGAGAACAGGCTGCCATGCAAATTGAAAGTGATCGACTTATACTTCGATATTGGGAAGAATCAGATGCACAAATCTGCTACGAGTACTGCAAAGACCCAAGGGTAGGCCCGATCTCCGGATGGCCGCCGCATAAGAATGTTGAAGAAAGCTTATCCATAATCAGGAATGTACTCACGGCTCCGAACAACTTCGCCATAGTCATTAAGGATACGAATACAGTCATCGGAAACGTCGGATTAAAGTACGACGACTTAGCTTACGATGACCCCGAGAAGTCTACGGAATTAGGCTTCTGGCTCGGCGTCCCCTACTGGGGCAAAGGATACATGACCGAAGCAGTTAAAGCCGTTACCGAATACGTCTTCGAGGATCTTCACAAGGAAACCATCTGGTGCGGATACTATGACGGCAATGACAGGTCACGTCATGTACAGGAGAAATGCGGCTTCAAGTTCCAATGGACAAGTGATGAAGTGGATGTGCCGCTCATGAACGAGAAGCGTATCGGCCATGTTAACAGACTGATGCGTGATGAGTGGCTGAAGTCCGGCGGAGGAAGACACGCCAAGCTTTACGACGCCAATAAATACAGACTGGCTGAGGCTCCCTTCTACGACGAGCGTTACGACCGATTATCCTGGGTCGACATAATCGACGGCAAGCTTTATACAAAAGAATCGGACAACGAGACACAATGTTTTGATGCAGGACAGATGATAGGTTCCGCCATACCGATGAAGGATTCCACTGGTCTCATTCTTGCAGGTGTCGACGGACTATATACCTGCGTGAACAATAAGCTTAAAAAGAAGATCGACTTAAGCCGGGTCTATGAGTCTTACCAGAGGTCAAACGATGCCAAGGCAGATCCCGAAGGACGCATATTCGTGGGTTCTTCCGTGGAAGGCGACCACGAGCCCTGCGGTAATCTGTTCAGCGTCCATAAAGGCAAAGTCAAAGTACAGCAGCAAGATACAAAGATATCCAACGGCATGGCCTGGAGCGCTGACGGTAAAAAATTCTTTTTCTCGGATTCACTGGAACACGCCGTGTTTGTCTATGACAGAGATCCTTCTACCGGTGACATCTCGAACCGCCGAGTACTATTCGAGGTAACTGACGGAGTTCCTGACGGCATGTGCATCGACTCTGACGGTAACCTCTGGCTCGCCGTCTGGGGCGGCAGGCGCATTGAAGCAAGAAGCCATAAAGACGGCAGACTTCTTGACGTCATAAGAGTTGATGCCGAGAATGTCACATCGTGCTGCTTCTTCGGCAAAGACCTCGATACCCTTTTTATCACGACATCAGGTGAAGATCAGGACGGTAACGGAGACGGAAGGCTTTATACATGCAAGCCCGGCGTCAAAGGAGTCTTCTGCGACAAGGCAGTAATCTGAACATAGATCAATATCTATGCAATCAAAAACCGGTCCGGAATTCCGGACCGGTCTTTATTTGACTTTTTATATCTTACTGGAAGATCTGCAGATGAGAAGCCTCAACTACTCTCTGATCGTCAAGAATAAGATAATTTCCGTCAGAAGCAACAGCTGTTACGATGCTGCCTGCAACGAGATCGCCGCCTGATGTCTGTACGTCGTTACCGGACCATGTGATGCAGTCCTCGAGCACCTCATACATAACGGGCTCATCAAACTCTGAGTAAGAATCCTCATCGAGGGGAATTCCTGTAGGGAAAGCATTGGGATCAGCCTGTCCCTCTTCACCTGCGATAACGGGAGCCAAAGCGTCTTCAGATGCAGCAGGTGCCTGTGTCTCAACAACAGCTGTCTGAGGATCAACGGGAGCCTGTGTCTCCTGTGCTTCCTCGGAAGCGCAGCCTGCAACTGCCAGAGCAGCTGCGAGAATGATGCTTGCAATGATCGTCTTCTTCATTTCTTTTTCCTTCTTTCTTTTATTCTTCATCAAGCTTCAGGACGCTCATGAATGCCTCCTGCGGTACCTCTACCGAGCCTACCTGGCGCATTCTCTTCTTGCCTTCCTTCTGCTTCTCCAGAAGCTTTTTCTTACGGGAGATATCACCACCATAACACTTCGAGGTAACATCTTTTCGAAATGCCTTGATGGTCTCCCTGGCAATTATTTTACCACCAATGCACGCCTGTATAGGTACTTCGAACTGCTGTCTCGGAATATTTTCCTTAAGTTTCTCTGCCATTCGCCTTCCGCGCTCGTATGCCTTATCGGCGTGAACGATGAAAGAAAGCGCATCGACAGGGTCTCCGTTAAGCAGTATGTCAAGCTTAACAAGCTTGCTTTGCTGGTAGTCCGCCATCTCATAGTCGAGTGACGCATATCCTCTTGTACGCGACTTCAATGCATCAAAGAAGTCGTAGATTATCTCGTTAAGGGGCATCTTGTATCGAAGCACTACACGTGTCTCGTCAAGATACTTCATGTCAACGTATTCACCGCGCCTGTTCTGGCACAGCTCCATGATATTACCGACGTACTCCTTGGGCAGGATGATATCGGCAAATACGATGGGCTCCTCCATGTAGTCTATCTCAGACGGATCCGGCATATTGGTAGGGTTATCCACCTCAAGTTCGGTGCCGTCCATCTTATGTACCTTGTAGATAACGGAAGGTGCCGTAGAGATAAGGTCGAGATTGAACTCACGCTCAAGCCTCTCCTCTATAACCTCATAGTGCAGAAGTCCTAAGAATCCGCATCTGAAGCCGAAGCCCAAAGCAGCCGAAGTCTCTGCCTGGAAAGACAGGGCTGCATCATTTAGCTGGAGTTTCTCAAGCGCATCTCTTAAGTCACCGTAACGCGCACCGTCAACGGGATAGATACCGCAGAATACCATCTGCTGTATGCCCTTGTAGCCCGTAAGAGGCTCGGTTGCGGGGTTGGCCGCAGAAGTTATCGTATCTCCCGGAGCCGTGTCTGATACGGACTTGATGGAAGCACAGATATATCCTACTTCGCCTGCAAGAAGTTCCTTGGCAGGAACATATTGACCTGGATGAAAGTATCCGAGCTCGGTTATCGCGAACTCCTTACCCGTATGCATCATGCGGATGGATTCACCTGCCTTGATGGAACCTGCACGGACTCTTACGGAAGCGATAACGCCCTTGTAAGGATCGTACTTGGAATCGACTACCAAAGCCCTGAAAGGCTCATCCTCAGGGTCCTTAGGCGCAGGAAGATACTTAACGATACCCTCAAGAACCTCATCAATTCCGATGTCATTCTTTGCAGAGATCAAAGGAGCATAGGAAGCATCGATACCGATGTCGTCTTCTATCTCCTTACGGACTTCCTCAGGACGCGCCGCAGGAAGATCGATCTTGTTAATTACCGGAAGTATCTCGAGGTCGGCATCAACGGCAAGGTATGCATTCGCCATCGTCTGAGCCTCAACGCCCTGTGAGGAATCAACGATCAGGATCGCACCGTCGCAGGCTTTCAGGCTGCGGCTTACCTCATAGTTAAAGTCAACGTGACCGGGAGTATCGATCAGGTTCAATGTATAAGTATTGCCGTCCTTGGCCTTATACTGCATCCTCGTCGCCTGTGACTTGATCGTGATGCCGCGCTCTCTCTCGATATCCATGTTATCGAGGATCTGGCTCATCATGTCACGCTTCTCAACTACGCCCGTATGCTCGATGATACGGTCGGCAAGCGTCGACTTTCCGTGATCGATGTGAGCAATTATGCAGAAATTTCTAATAAGGTCTTGTCTTTCCATCTTCACCTTTTATATAGGCCTTATTGCGTTGAAAGGATAGAGTACGAAGAATGCCACACCCATTATCCTGTCCTCAGAGAAGGGGCCGAGATTACGGCTGTCGTTGCTGACGGGTCTGTTGTCACCGAGGCAGTAGTACTGACCTTCCGCGAGAACGACCTCATCATAACCCTTCTCAAGTCCCCAGCTCATCATCTCGGTCAATGTACCTTCTTCAAGATAAGGCTCATCAAGCATTACGAATGTTGACTCACCCTGCTCTCTTATGAATACATGACCTTCCATGATCCTTATGGTATCGCCGGGAAGACCTACGATTCTCTTTATAAGATATTCCTCATGGTTGTAACCTTCCATGCCGGAACCGTCGAGGATAACTATATCCCCTCTGTTGTAGTGATTGAAGTATGTGGATATCTTCTGAGTGAATACCACATAACCGCTCTGGAGAGTCGGGAGCATCGAATCACCGTAAACATTGTCCTTCTGGACTACGAATACAACGAGAAGTATTCCCACAAGAACACCGACTGCGATGGTAATGAGCCAGTCAAGGATCGAAGCCATTACAACCGACTTCTTGTTCTCGGGAGTTACAACTATATCAGTGCTTTTGTCTTTCTTATGCATAAACTTAGTCCATTACCAGATTATCGTTATCGTCATCCTCAACAGATGAAACGTCAACGTGCTTTATTCCGAGTTCTTCGAGCTGAGCCTCGGCAACCGGTGCCGGTGCATCAGTCATAAGGTCAGAAGAGTTCTGAACCTTCGGGAAAGCGATTACTTCTCTTATGGAGTTTGCACCCGTAAGAAGCATTACGAATCGGTCAAGTCCGATTGCAAGACCGCCGTGAGGAGGTACACCGTACTTGAATGCATCAAGCAAGAATCCGAACTGTTCCTGAGCTGATTCTTCCGAGAATCCCAGGAGCTTAAATATCCTCATCTGAAGGTCGCGGTCGTGGATTCTTATGGAACCGCCTCCGAGCTCACAACCGTTCAATACGATGTCATAAGCCTTGGATCTTACGTTACCCTGATCTGACTCCAGGTGATCGATATCTTCATCCATGGGACATGTGAAAGGATGATGCATTGCCATGAACCTTCCCTCTTCCTCCGACCATTCGAACATGGGGAACTCGGTTACCCAGCAAAGCTTGAAATCATCTTTCTTAATGAGTCCCAACTTGTTAGCTGCTGCGATACGAAGCTGGCCCAAGCTGTCGTGAACGACCTTGAACTTATCGGCTACGATGCAGATGAGGTCATCTGCCGTGGCACCTGTCTTCTCTGCCAGGGCAGAAATATCCTCAGGCTTTAGGAACTTAAGAAAAGAACCTCTGGGCTGCTCTGAAGGAACCACCCAAGCCATTCCCTTAGCCTTATATGTCTTACATACTTCGCCCAATGCATCGATCTCCTTACGGGAGAATGCTGCTCCGCCCGGGATAACAACGGCCTTAACAAGTCCGCCCTCGGCGATCGCATTCTGGAATACAACGAAGTCGATCGTCTTTGCCCACTCGTTGATGTCCTGAAGTTCCATGCCAAATCTTAAGTCAGGCTTATCGGAACCGTAACGCTCCATTGCCTCGATCCAGGGAATCCTCTTAAGGGGAAGCTCGATATCGATGTCGAGAACTTCCTTGAATACTCTTGCTACGAAGCCTTCCGTAACTTCCATTACGTCATCGCAGTCAACGAAGCTCATCTCGAGGTCCATCTGTGTGAACTCAGGCTGTCTGTCTGCTCTTAAGTCCTCATCTCTGAAGCATCTTGCGATCTGCATATAACGGTCATAGCCTGCGAGCATCAAAAGCTGCTTATAAAGCTGAGGTGACTGCGGCAAAGCAAAGAATGAACCCTGCTTAACTCTTGAAGGAACAAGATAGTCTCTTGCACCCTCGGGGGTACTCTTACCGAGCATAGGAGTCTCGATCTCGAGGAATCCCTTCTCATCAAAGTAGTCTCGTGCAGACTTCGCTATCTTATGGCGAAGGATCATGTTGTTCTGCATTATAGGGCGGCGAAGATCGAGATAACGGTACTTAAGTCTTAAAGACTCGTTGGCTGTATCCTCATCCTCGATGTAGAACGGAGGAGTCTCAGACTCGGAAACGATCCTTAAGTCCTCAACATTGACCTCTATCATACCCGTAGGCATCTTCTCGTTAGGTGCGGATCTTAAAGCGACCTTACCCTTAACAGCGAGAACGAACTCGGATCTGATCTTTGAAGCCTTCGTACGTATATCTTCAGCGCTCTCGGGCGTGATAACGAGCTGGACCTCACCGCTTCTGTCACGAAGAGTGATAAATGTGAGTCCGCCTAAGTCTCTTGCCTTGTGGCACCATCCCATGAGAGTAACGTCTCTTCCGACATCCTTCTCCCTTAAAGTGCCGCACATATCCGTGCGCTTCATATCTGCAATAGATTCAGACATATAAATGACCTTCCTTCAAAACAAAATCGCCGAAGCGTTTTCAATGACACATCATTATATCATTAAGTGCGCGCCAATAGTTTACATACTTATTTTTTTTATTATAATTAACCCATGAAAATCACTTTGGGCAAAGAAAAGAAAGATATTATCTACTATCTTATCGTCGTAGGGCTCCTGCTTTGGGGAATCGCCTACTCTTCGATTACTTATCCGGAACTTGTTATCGTTTATCTCGTTCTGTCTTTTCTTCTTATCCCGAAGATCGACTTAAGCCAGGTCTATTCCTTTGTGGTCGACCCTGCCCTTGCCGTCCTGAGTGCGTTTTTTGCTATTTATGCGGACCATTTCATAACAAGCTACAACCACCCTTTCCTGGTGGGACAGTTCTCGATCATCTACCTTCTTTGCAAGGAGGAGGCAAGCAAGTTTGTTCTTGAATTTATCTTTGTAATAGCCTTTTTCCTTATTTTAAGGGCCTTCTTCGTGCCATCGAAAGTGGCTTCGTTCATAAGCGTTTTCCCTTTGCTTCTTCTCTCTGTTACGGATTACTACGTTTACCTCACACGAGGAGCAGAGTTTATCCCTTCTGACATATACGGCATAGAGACTGCCATAAACGTTGCTTCCAACTACCGCTATCCGGTCTTTATCCCCATCCTGTCAGTAATCGTTCCGTTCGGTCTATTTGTTACCGCGATGATCAGGCTCAAGACACCCAAGAAGGAAAGCAAGAGCCTTCCGAGGATCATCGTCTATGCTCTTTTGGCATTGATAATGACTTCAAGCCTTTTTATCACCACTCACTATCTGTCATCAAAGAGGACCATCATGATCTGGGCCGACGAACCGTCACACTTTAACGGATTCATCACCAACTTCGGCATGATGCTCGACTCCATGTTCGTAAGACCTCCCGTGGGATACTCAAGAAGCGGTATTGAGACTGCCCTGGCAGCCTCAGGCACCGAAGATCCGTCCGCTGTTTCCGACAGATCTAATATCATCATTATCATGAATGAGTCCTACAGCGACCTTTCCATTTATTCTGATTCGGGAGTACTTGAGCAATTCGAGGAGCCGGCCCCATTCTTTAACTCATTAAGTGAGAATACGATAAGAGGTTATGCCTACTCTTCCGTTTACGGTGGAAGGACCGCAAATACGGAGTTCGAATTTCTGACGGGAATTACCACGGCAGGCCTTCCCGACGGTGCCACACCCTTCTCCATGTACATCAACTCGGACATTTACTCACTTCCTTTCTTCCTTCAGGAAAGAGGTTACGATACGACGGCGATGCACCCCTGTTACTCGAACGGATGGTCAAGAGATAAAGTCTATCCTCTCATAGGATTCGAGAACATGTACTTTATCGAAGATTTTGATTACGACGACAGCGATCTATTCAGGGATTACATCTCGGATATGTGCGCCTACGAGAATCTCATAACCAGGATAGAGGCTGATGAGGGAACGAATAATCAGTTCTATTTCCTCGTAACCATGCAAAATCACGGCGGATACAATAACGAGTATCCCAACTTCCCATTAACGGATTATGTAACGTACGACGGAGATTACGGACTTGAACTCAACACATTCCTCTCGCTCATGCACGAGAGTGACAGGGCACTTGAATATCTCATCGACTATCTCTCGATTCAGGATGAGAGATATACGGTGCTTGTATTCGGTGACCATCAGCCCAACATCGACATCCCGGGAAGTTTTGACGCGGGCGGAGATAAGTGGATCGTTCCATATCTTCTGTGGACCAACTACGATATGCCGCAGTCACTTCTTGAAAGGGATTCCAACACCACGAGCATTAACTACCTTGCATTGGATGTACTTGATGCCGCGGGAATTCAGACAAACGGCTACTTTGACTATGTACGCAGCATCCGCGATGAGATCCCGGTCATAAATGCCGCAGGTTACATGACAAACGGACAGTGGCATGAGATCAGCGAACCGTCAGATGCTCTTAACAGGTATCTTGACCTTCGTTATTACGCCCTCTTTGACAACTGATCTTATTTCCACAGTTCATCCATCAGGTCTTCGAGAGAACACGCATACTCATAGCAGTCTTCGTAGTGCTTTCCATCTGATATCTGCGCGAATTTATCAATGACCGGCAATATCCTGGCCGTAAGCTCCTGAACGTTAACCGTTTCATCCGAACTTACATAGTTCTCAAGTCTTCCACCCGTAAAACTGTCACCCGTTATACCGAGGAATTGCTTTGCAAGCCGTGCATCATAACGGCCAAATGCCGCATACAATCCGGCGGCATCCGCAACAAGCTCATCCCATACGGCATCAGTCTTACCTTCATAAAGGCTTCTCATTACGTAATGCGTGTATTCATGCGCCGTGCGGATGATAAGGGACAGCCGTATCCACTCATCTTCATCAAAGCCCGCATCCTTCGCCTGTACTCCGCTATAGGGGCCAGCCGACAGCACGATGAGAGCATCAACCCTGTCCGGGCAGATGTGACCCTTATAGAAGACTGCGCCCTGCGTAACGGGAATCTCAACCTTACGGCATTTGCTGCCGATACACATAAGAAAAGTCTCGAAGTCAGACCTGTCATGAAGTTCAACTATCCTGACGACACCCGCAGGCGTACTCTCGAAGAAGCACCTGTCCCCGTCATTTGAGACAAAGTGCTTAAGGCTCTTGTCAGAAACGTCTTTCTGCCTTAAGAAAACCTCTCGAAAAAGTTCTGCCCCCTCATCACCCGGCTCAAGATAAAGCTGCGGGTATTCCAAAGCAAGATTAATAAGGACTTCTCTTCCCGACCGGATCTGCTTTTCCTTACAGATCATAGTTAAACAAAAGCATCGCGAGCACAGCGGCTCCTGCTGTCTCAGTCCTTAATATCCTCTTTCCCAGCGTTACCGCAACGGCACCGCTTTCACGGGCTTTATCGGCTTCACTTTCGTCATATCCGCCCTCGGGTCCGATGAAGACAGCAATCTCTTTCATGCTCTCCGCGGATTTACCTGAAAGTGCTTTCTTCAAAGTAACGCCATGTTCACCTTCCCATGTGAAAAGAGCAATATCAGAAGACCTTCCCTGTTCCAAAGCCTTATCGAAGGAAACCGGCTCGGAAACTTCAGGGATAATGCCTCTTCCGCTCTGTCTTGCGGCTTCAAGGGCAATCTTCTGCCAGCGCTCTGTCTTGGACTTCTGCTTCTTAGGCTCGTCAGGACGGACCACGCAGCGCGATGAGAATACGGGAACCACCTTCGTAACACCCAATTCAACGCATTTTTGTATGGTAAGTTCCATCCTCTCTCCTTTGGAAACCGACTGGTAGAGAGTTATGTCAAAAGAAGGTTCCGATGAATTGGGAGCCGTTTCCTTAACTTTAAGAGTAACTTCATTCTTGCTGACGGAATCAACTTCGCACAAAGCCTCAATGCGGTCCTTCAAAACTACGATAAGCTCCTCTCCTCGCTTCATGCGGAGAACCTGGGCAACATAATGCGAGTCGTCGGGACCGAGCGTAATAACACCGCTCCCGGCCTTAATATCTTCCATAAAGAGTCTTGTCATGGATTACTTTCCGGAATCAGCCAGTCTGTTCAGATGCTCAAGTCTGTCCTTCAAAGACTGAAGTTCGGTAATGGAATTATTTACCGCAGTATCAAATTTGAACCTTGAACTTGCGATATCCGTAACCTCGCCCTTGGGACCCAGATCCTTCTCGATATTGCTGGTCTTTGCCGTCTCTGCAACCTCAGGCTTAACAGAAGGCGAGATATCCCTTGCAATGTCCCGCAGGGACTTGCCGGGTGCAATAAAAGATGAAGTAACGTGTCCGTTATTATCCACTGCCGTTCCGAAAGGCTTGGAATCAAACAAAGTCTTAAACTCGGGAACAGGTGTAAAGCTCGTTCTCTCATACTTGGGAGTCGTATCGGTCTTTGCAACCTCTGTATTCTCAGGCTCGGATGACTTAACCCGTTCAGCAGGTTTCTCGTCTTCGACCTGCTTGGGAAGGTAAGCTGCCATTGCCGCTGCCTTAGCAGCCTCCTTGGCAGCAGACTTATTCGCCATGGCCGCAGCCTTCATGGCCTCTTCAGCCGACTGCATTATAGTAAGGGAATTCTCAGCGTTGGCGATATTCTGACGGTGAGCCGTACCTGCCACAAACTCAAGAGCGAGTTTTGTCGCAAGTCCCGGGGGATTACCGTTAACGAACTCACATGAAACGGCTGTCAGAAAGCTGTACTTGTCTTCAAATCCCGGAACACAGGGAATACTGTCAATAAAGACAGGCTTTGAACCGTCAAACAATACATTCTGACCGTCAGTCTTGTCGCCGCCCTGTATAAAGACGGAGCAGCCGTAAACGTTGTATATCTTCTTGGCCGCCCTTAAGTAATCATTCTTGGCACTGCACTCGAAGCCGCAGAAGGCCTCTGCCTCGATAAGATTGATGACAAGATAATCAACATGTTTCAAAAGTTTATCGCAAAGAGCTCCGTAAACCTCAGAATCAACAAGGATCTCGCCCTTATCGGATATCATGGAAGGCCTGCAGACTACCTTAGTGGTCTTATTCTGTTCAAGCTTATCTGCGATATAGTCGATAACATCAGGTTCCGTAAGGAATCCTATGTTCATTGCAGAGAACTCGCACTCGCCAAAGGCATAGTCGAGCATCTCAGATACGTCATTCTCTTCAGAAGAATTATCTTTATATACGATCCTGGGGACTACAGCAAGCGGATCAAGGTCAAAATCCTTGATCGTATTGGTGCATCGCAACAAGTCAAAGGAAGTACCTTCGACAGAATCGGATATGGTAAGAACTGTGCTTTTCTCATTCATATTACCGGAATATTACCTCATTGTTAGTTTTTCACAAAATACCAAGGCTAACAATAGGCAATTTGACAATAAGCTCTTTGATATTTTGTTGCTATTCACAATTGGCAAATGGATACGCCGCCCCCTTGCGGAGACGGCGTGTATCCAGAAATAAACCTTATTTGACAAGTGTAAGAAAATTAGATTTCAGGAAGGCTTGCAAAACCCTTAGCGAGGTCTTCATCAGTAGGGATCAGATCCGACATTGTTCCGTCGTGATAAGACTGATAAGCGGTCATGTCGAAGAAGCCCGTACCGGTCAGGTTGAACAGGATCGTCTTGGCCTCACCTGTCTCCTTGCACTTTCTGGCTTCATTGACAGCCTGAAGGATGGCATGAGATGACTCAGGAGCAGGAAGGATCGTCTCAGTCTTGGCAAACAGTGTTGCAGCCTCGAATACCTTAGTCTGCTCAACTGCCTCAGCCCTGATGTAACCGTCAGCATAAAGCTGGGATACGATGGGAGACATGCCATGATAACGAAGTCCGCCCGCATGTGAAGGTGAAGGCATGAACTCGGAGCCTAATGTGTACATTTTCGCGAGGGGGCATACGTGGCCCGTGTCTGCGAAGTCGTAAGCATAACGGCCTCTTGTCATGGAAGGGCATGAAGCGGGCTCTACCGCAACTATCTCGGGGTTCTTCTGACCTGTAAGCTTGTCTCTCATGAATGCGGACATGATGCCTCCGAGGTTGGAACCGCCGCCTGCGCATCCGATAACGATGTCGGGATACTCATCAACCTTCGCAAGCTGGAGCTTGGCCTCCTCACCGATGATCGACTGATGGAGGATTACCTGGTTGAGAACGGAACCCAATACATATCTGCAGTTCTCAGTGCTTGTCGCTTTCTCAACTGCCTCTGAGATAGCGCATCCGAGGGAACCCGTCGTACCCGGGAACTTCTCGAGGATGGCGCGTCCTACGTTGGTTGTATTTGAAGGAGAAGGCACGATATCAGCGCCGAAGGTCTCGATGATGGACTTTCTGAAAGGCTTCTGCTCATAGGAAACCTTTACCATGTATACCGTAAGCGGAATGTTGTAGAAAGCGCTTGCCATCGACAGTGCCGTTCCCCACTGGCCTGCACCCGTCTCCGTGGTAAGGCTCGTAAGACCCTGCTTCTTGGCGTAGTAAACCTGAGCTGCAGCGGAATTAAGCTTGTGGGAACCTGAAGTATTGTTACCCTCGAACTTATAGTAGATCTTCGCGGGAGTACCGAGAGCCTTCTCAAGCTGGTAAGCCCTGATAAGCGGGGACGGACGGAAGATCTTGTAGAACTCCTGCACTTCCTCGGGAATATCGAAATATCTCGTGTCGTTGTCGAGCTCCTGATTACAAAGCTCCTCGCAGAATATCGGAGTCATCTCTTCGAGTGTCAGGGGCTTGTGTGTGCCGGGGTGAAGCATCGGCGCGGGCTTGTTCTTCATGTCCGCACGGACGTTATACCACTTTGTCGGCATCTCATCTTCTGTCAGAAAAATTCTTTTTGGTTCTTTTGCCATCTTTGGCCTCCTTTCTTAATGTCGGAAGCAATAAAAAATCCTGTGCCTTATAAGACACAGGACAGAATCTACTGCGGTACCACCTGATTTGACTGCTTGTTGACTATGTATTTGCAGTCCACTCATTTCATGTTCCGACAAACATGCTCTGCTGATAACGGAAGAGTTCCCGTCGGGCCATTTCCTGCCCGCCCTCACGAGGTCCATTCATCTTCTCCGTCCGTGCCGCAATCCCACCGCCTGCGACTCTCTTTGCCGGAACCCAAGGATCAGACTACTATTCCCCGTTCATCGGTTTACGCTAAATAATCTACACTTATGAAGTCGATGCTGTCAAGAGCTTACGTGTCAGTTCGAGTACGTACTTTTCCGGGTGATCTTTGAACGGAACGCAGCTTTTGCCGCTGAACAGACGACGGTGGGGACAGCCACCTGCACATTGAGGAAGCCATACACAGCCGCGGCACTCCTCATCATCAACGGGCAATGCCGTATTAAGATACATCGTCATCTTATCGGGATCCGTAGCGGTATTAACGGGATCGGAAGGATCCCATTCATGTGCATGACCAAATGAATGGGCGTCATTTCCGGCACACTCCCAACACTTGAACAGCTTACCGTTCTCATCTATCCCGACAGAGAAAAGAGACTGCGCGCCGCAGAATCAAAACGGGTTCCGGTCTTAATGTCACTATAAAGCGCCGTCACATCAAGAAACGGTTCACCGTTAAGAGGAAATTCAGGATAAAGCAAAGGAAAAGACACATCCTTCACGAAAGGAACAAGCGCGTCGAAGGTCCTGTTCCAACCCGAACCGAAGAGTGTTTCTCCCCTTCCTTCATCCGCCGCCTGCAAAAACAACGCACGGCAGAGCATCTCATTAGTCATTCTTGTCATCAGTTACCCGGTCTTCTTTGATACAGAAGACCCGCGTTGACTCGCGGGTCCTCTATGAGTTCAAGATTTAATCTTTCTTCTTTACCCAGTCAGGATCAAACGGATTGCAGTCCGGGCACCAGCGTTCAACACCTCCGGATATACCCTCAAGCTGATCATCCGTCAACTCAAAACCGCATTCCTTGGCAATCCTGATAATATCTTCAGATTACTTCGCCGAAGCCAATGCGCTCTTCTGTTCGTCAGATAACTTATCAAAGAAACTCTTATCGATATTTATGTCTATTCTCCTTTCATATCGAATTCATAGGAATGTTATGAACTAATAATCAGGATAATTTGTGGTAGAACAGTGTGTTTTTTGTGAACAGGGATTCTTCCGTTCAGACTATCTCGAATCTGTACTTTTGTTTGATATCAGGATACTTCTCATGATCAACTTCACTCATGAACATGGAAAGAGGTCTGGCGCAGATCTTCCCTTCATCATAAAGTGCCTGATAAACCATGAGATACTCATCCGTCTCCGAGTGATGAGCGACGCAGACGATCTTGTAAAGATAATTATTGCCTTCGCTGTCTAACTCGCGCTTAAAGTGCTGAACTATCGTCCCCGGTTCGGGTATCGGTCTGTCGAATGTCATGTAATCAACCTCCGTCAGTTTTCCACGAGGAAATCAGTATAGAAACCTCCTATTCCTCTTTCTGTCCAGTAATCTACATCTTCCTGACTGTTAAAGGTGTGAAGATAAATGAATATATCATCATTTTGAAGGTCGCTCATGAATTCATCATTAAGGCCTCCGTTCGGGAAAGTCGTAACCACTCTGATGCCGTTTCTTTCGACGAACCTTCTTATGTGATCAAAAGGAATTCCGTGAGCAGTTATCGGATACATGTAAAGTGTGAGTATCACCGACTTCCACGGATATATATCGGTTATGACCTTAAGCATTCCGTCGTTATATATCTGCGGAATGATGCGGTCCAGAGTTTCAGGTGCAATCTGTGAAGCAACGTCCACTATCTTTTGAAAGATCTCCTGACTTACTTCATCCTCGGGACTCTTCGTATCAGTCACCACATACATGTCAGGATGATCTGCCATGAAGTTTACAAGATATGCAAAATCCATTGTATGGAATCCGCCGATCATCTCGAAGTTCATGAAGTCATCGTATGACATTTCCTGATAACGGTACTCTTCGGGAATGACACTGAACACGGCAGGATCGTCCCAACCGTGCCAGCATATGAGTTCGCCCTCGGGACTTAACATGAGATCGACTTCAAACACGCGGTGCCCGAGATCGTAGTTATAGCTTAACGCTTCTCTTGAATTGGTGTAAGTATAACCGTCAATGCCGCCGCATGCATGAGCAATGTATTGATAATTCTCGGCCCATGAATAGTCGTATTCATAAGGAACGCGGTAGCATGATGAGGCAACACCGGGGATGAACATGGCAGCCGTAATAACGGATATTACTTTTACTGCCCTTTTGTTCATAATACGCACTCGTAAGCCATCCAGTCGTTCTTCTCTTCAACGCGGATGATCTTGAAGCCTGCCTCGGCAAGTGCCTTCTCAACTCTGTCCTTCTTTGTATTGATGATACCCGAGCAGATGAACTTACCTCCGGGTGCAAGCTTTGAAGGAACATCGGAGCATATCGCAGCGATTACGTCAGCGATGATGTTCGCAACGACTATATCGTAGCCCGAATCCTTAACGTCCTTAAGCTCACCGACATAACAGTTGATGTCAGGACAGCCGTTGATCTTGCAGTTCTCGACAGCAACATCGATGGCAAGCTTATCAATATCAACAGCATCGATATTACCTGCACCGAGTTTTTTACAGATGATCGCAAGTATTCCGGAACCCGTACCTAAGTCGAGTATCTTCTCCCCGCCCTTAACTGCGGAGTCCAGAAGAGCCGCACATGTGGATGTAGTCTCGTGAGTACCCGTTCCGAAAGCGGATCCGGGATCCAAAGAAACCACGATATCTGAAGGCTGTGCATCAAACTTTTCCCACGAAGGACAGATGACTACGCGGTCAGAAATCCTGAAAGCTTTATAGTCTTTCTTCCACTCATTCTCCCAATCCTGATCCTGAACATACTTCCACGAATCAAAACCCTTACCTATATCCAGGAATTCGGATATCTTCTTAAGCTGTTCCTTTAAGATTGAGAGAGCATCCTGGACAGACACTCTTGAACCGCTGATGTTGCCGTAGATGGCTGTAGTATCAAACTCATCAACATATTCTTCAGACTTCGGTCCGAGACGGATGAGTCCGTCGAGCTCAGCGAAGTATGCCTTGATGGTAACGTCCTCACCGAGCGAATCAACGAATCCGCCGTCCGCATATGACAAGGAGGCGGGATCATCGATTATGCGCTTGATCTCCCACGGATCCGTTACGGCAATGCCGTCGGCACCGATCTGTGCGAGCATCTCGCAGATGGCATCGGATGCAAACTCATTGGTGATGATAGTAAACTCAGCCCATCTCATTACTTAAAGAACCCCTTTAATTTCTCGATGAAAGAATTGCGCTTCGCATAGTTCTTTTCCGTCAGCGAAGAATCAAACAGACGGAGTTTGCTCTTCTGGTCTTCATTAAGTTTGGTAGGGATCTCGATGACGAATCTTACCGTGTGATCTCCTCTGTACGAAGGAGAATTCTTATCTGTTATTCCCCTGTTCTTGAACGTATGCTGGTCGCCAGGCTGAGTTCCTTCCTTAACCTGGAACTTAACGGGTCCGTCTATCGTAGGAACATCGATCTCGGCACCCAATGCAGCCTGTGCAAGAGTGATGGGGACCTCACAGAAAGTATTCTTTCCCTGTCTTACAAAGACGTCGTGCTTCTTTACCTTAAACTCTATGTAAAGATCACCCTTCGGTCCGCCGTTGCGTCCGGGCTCACCTTCTCCATAGATAGGGAGCATGTCGCCCGTATCAACACCTGCGGGGATCTTGACGTGAAGGCTCTTCTTGATCACCTTACGGCCCTTACCGCCGCAGTCCTTACAGGGAGTTCTTATAACGGTACCTCTTCCGCCGCACATGTTACATTCCTTGGTAAGCATCGTCATTCCAAAGAGAGTCTGTGTCTGCGTCTGTATCCTTCCCGTACCTCTACAGTTAGGACAGGTCTCAGGTGCGGTACCGGGCTCGGAACCCGAACCCTTACAGGTCGTACAAAGATCCTCTCTTGAGAATGAGATATCCTTCTCACATCCGAAGGCTGCCTCCATGAACTCGAGAGTCATGCCGTACTTTAAGTTGGCTCCCTTTGAAGGACCGTTCCTTCTCCTTGAAGATCCGCCGAAGCCTCCGAATCCGCCACCGAAGAATGAATTGAAGATATCCATAGGATCGAAGTCGGCACCAAAGCCGCCGTAGCCTCCGCCGAATCCGCCGGAACCGTCTACCGCGCCCTTACCGAACTGATCGTACTTTCTTCTCTTATCGGCATCAGACAGAACTGAATAAGCTTCGTTTACGTCTTTAAATTTCTGCTCAGCGGACTTATCACCCGGATTTAAGTCCGGGTGATACTGCTTCGCCAATTTACGATAGGCTTTCTTAAGTTCCTCGTCCGAGCAACCCTTCTGAACGCCTAAGATATCATAATAATCGCGAGAATCTGCCATTAGAAGTCTCCGCCTGCATTCTTGAAGCCGCCGTCAGGAGCGTCACCGCCGTTAGCTGCGCCCTGTGCACCTGCAGCGCCGGCATCACCATAACCTGCGAAGTCCTCGGGATTAGGTGCAGCGCCCTGAGCGCCTGATGCCTGATAGAACTTTTCGCCGAGCTTCATGAGCACGTTGCTTACGTTCTCGGTCTCAGTCTTCATGGCCTCGGTGTCATCCTTGGAGATGGCATCCTTGAGCTTCTCGAGTGCCTCCTTGATGGGAGCCTTATCGTCTTCACTTACCTTGTCACCGAAGTCCTCAAGAGCCTTCTCTGTCTGGAATACAGTTGACTCAGCCTTGTTCTTGACGTCAACCTTCTCCTTACGCTCCTTATCCTCAGCAGCGTGGAGCTCAGCTTCCTTGATAGCCTTCT
>JAGDCV010000092.1 GCA_017958365.1 Clostridiales bacterium | reverse complement strand
ATCGTGCGACACGTGGAATACTGAGTTCACTGAACTTGATACATACCGCGGCATCAACGCGAACATGCATACGGTCGAAGCTTTCCTCGCTCTTGCCGATGCAGTCTCTGACGATAAGTACAAGGTCAGGGCGGGAAGGATAATCGACCGCGTGATCGCGTGGGCGGAGGATAACGATTACAGGATCCCCGAGCACTTTACGAGCGACTGGATCCCCGACCTTGAGATGAATAAGGATAAGCCCGACGATCCGTTCAAGCCTTACGGTGCAACGCCCGGCCACGGCATCGAGTGGGCGCGACTGATCGCGCAGTGGGCGGACAGTTTCTCTTCGTGCAAGATGAAGTACATCGAGAAAGCGTGCAAGCTTTACGAGCGCGCAATTGCGGATGCGTGGAATAAAGACGGTCACCGCGGCATCGTCTATACGACTGACTGGGATGGAAACCCGGTTGTCCGCGACCGCATGCACTGGACTTTGGCAGAAGCCATCAACACATCCGCGGTGCTTTACAGACTTACGGGAAACACAAGATATGCGGACGATTATTCGGAGTTCATGAAGTATCTTGATGAAGTCGTTCTCGACCATAAGACGGGTTCGTGGTTCCATCAATTAGATAAGAATAATATAATTAAGGGCACGGTGTGGCCCGGTAAGTCGGATCTCTATCACGCATTCCAGTCGATGCTCATCCCGTATGAGAGGACTGATGTCTCGATAGCATGCGCCGTATCAAGAAGGAAATAGAGGGTATTATCATGCAATTTTACAACAGACCTAAGCTCATCGATGAAGCTGCTGCTTCATCATTCATGGCAAAGAAAGGTAAGAAGCCGGGATTATTCATTCTTCTCGATCTGCTTCTGATCTTCGTCGTATTCTACTCATGTATGATCGTGGAGAGCATCGGATTTCTGATCCTGCGAATCCCGTATGACATGAGGATGAAGATATTTCCTCCGCGCGAGACCATACTCGGCCTGGACTTTGATGATTATCTTGAACTTGCGACGCTGCTGGTTACATTAGGCGCGACTGTCCTGACTCTTCTTTATGTGCGTTTCGTGCAGTTCAGAAAGCTGCGGACTGCGGGTTTTGTTAAGAAGAATGCGGTGAAGCATTACCTCATCGGACTTCTCGTCGGTGCCGGCATGTATACGGTTGCTATGGGTATCTGCGCGCTGTTCGGATCCTTGAAAGTATCTTACGCAGGCGGTTTCAGCCCGGTTGTTATCCTTGTGCTTTTCGTAGGGTGGATGATTCAGGGTAACTCAGAAGAGGTTATCTGCAGAGGCTTCATTCTTGTCTCAACTTCGAGAAGATATCACGTTATCGTGGGCATCATCATTAACTCGCTTTTCTTCTCGCTGATTCATATCTTTAACGACGGTGTCTCGGTTCTTCCTCTTATCAACATCGCGCTGTTCGGCCTTGTCATGTCTCTCGTATTCTTAAAGACAGGAAACATCTGGATGGTAAGCGCCATACATACTGCATGGAACTTCGCGCAGGGTAATGTGTTTGGAGTTCTGGTAAGCGGCGGGGAAGTGAGTGAGAAGATCTTAAGTACTGAATTTACAGTAGGTAAGGAACTTATCAACGGCGGTGATTTTGGTCTCGAGGGGGGCCTCGGCGTCACGATAGTTCTTGCTGTTACGATTGCTGTTTTGTTGTTTGTTAAACCTTGTAAGGATGTATAAATCCCGGTCTTTATTCTGCAAAGAAGAAACCCCCGAAGCATGAGCTTCGGAGGCTTCAAGAAAGGTGTTAGGACAAAAGCAGATCACTCAACATCTGCTAATGCTGCAAAGTTTTCTTCGCCGGTCCTGATCTTTACAACTCTTGATACGTTGTAAACGAAGATCTTACCGTCGCCGATGTGGCCGGTGTAAAGAGCTTTCTTAGCCGCATCGATTACCTTATCAACAGAGATCGTGGATACGACAACTTCTACCTTTACCTTAGGAAGCAATGTCGTATCGACCTCGACTCCACGGTATCTCTCGCCGGCGCCCTTCTGTACGCCGCAGCCCATGACCTGAGTCATTGTCATACCGGTTACACCGAGCTCGTTCATTGCTTTCTTGAGCTTGTCGTAACGGGACAGCTTAGCAATGATTACGATCTTGTGGATACCTGTATCGAAGTCAGCCACGGAAGCAACTGTGTTATCGATAACGGGTACTGCTGCATTGACGAGAGCCTCGGAAGCTTCGGATACTTCGTGAGTACCAAGGTCAGTGTTCTCGTTAACGCTCATCATGTTGTCTGTGATATCCATGATGGAGAAGCCTGCATAAGCGGAAGGCAGACCGTGCTCTGTAGCATCAAGACCTGTGATCTCTTCTTCAGCTGTAACACGGAGACCGAAGATCTTCTTGATTAAAAAGAATGTGATCGTGATTGTGACTGCTGTCCAGGCTGCCGTTGCGAACAATCCGACGAACTGTATGCCGAGGAGCTTGAAGCCGCCGCCGTAGAACAAACCTGTCATTACATTACCTGAAGCGTCTGCAACTGCATAACCCGGAACGGAAGAAGTGGAGAAAAGACCAACTGCGATCGTACCCCAGATACCGTTCATCATGTGAACTGCAACTGCACCGACGGGGTCATCAACGTGGATGACATTATCAAGGAACCATACACCGAATACTACGAGAAGTCCTGCAACGATACCGATGATTGCTGAACCCAAAGCATCTGTTGTATCACAGGGAGCCGTGATGGCAACGAGACCTGCAAGGGAAGCGTTCAAACACATGGATACATCAGGCTTACCGTACTTAACCCATGT
>JAGDCV010000091.1 GCA_017958365.1 Clostridiales bacterium | reverse complement strand
GCTGGGCGATCTCGCGCACTGCCGAAGACGACATGCCGTCGGATGCACCGTCGATGAGGATTCCCAGACGGTAGCTTCCCTCTTCCTGCGGATCGTATACGCCGATATCAACTTTAAATCCGGACTTACCGACATTAAGCTCGGTGCCGTAACCTTTCTCGCGCAGGCGCTTACTGATGTCTTCAGCCACACCCATGTAGGCTTCTGATCTATCGATGACGGGCGCTGCCGAAGGGCCTCCGGTAAGATCCGAATCCCAGAGCGCATCGCCGTTTGCATACTGAAGGAACCTCTTAAAAGCCTTGACGCCTTCGGGGGTCGCCTCGGATATCCTCATCTGCTCGGCGGACAATGACGTGAAGACTTTCATCTCGACTCTCGATCTCGTTACGGCAACGTTAAGTCTGCGCCAGCCTCCGTCCCTGTTAAGCGGACCGAAGTTCATCGACACCTTGCCGTCAGGTCCGGGACCGTAGCTTACGGAGAACAGGATCACGTCTCTCTCATCACCCTGAACGTTCTCAAGGTTCTTGATGAATATCGGCTCCGCTCCGCCATACGCCCACTTCTCGAACTGCTCGTCGTTCAAGCACGCGGCATCGATCATGTCCTCGATAAGGTTTTGCTGCTGTATGTTAAACGTAACGACACCGCAGGTGTACTGCGCCCTCTGAGGATCCTTGCTTCTTGCGATAAGCTCCTCCACGACAGCCTGTGCCTCGGCTTCATTCGTGCGCGTATTTCCGCTGTCGAAAACCCCTCCGCACTTAACAACAGTAACACGTGAAGTCCTGTCATCCGCGGACGGGAATGTGTACAGCTTACTCTCGTAGAAAGACTTGTTCGAGAATGTGATGAGACTCTCGTGACGGCTTCTGTAGTGCCACAGAAGTCTTGACTGCGGCATACCGACTGCAAGGCAGTCATCAAGTATGCTCTCCAAATCCTCATACTCGTAATTATCTTCATCGAAGACCTGCTCCTTGAAGAACGACGTCGGCGGCATCTGATTCGGGTCGCCAACTATGATCGCATCTTTTCCTCTTGCAAGGACACCGACTGCCTCACTCGTGGGAAGCTGGCTCGCCTCATCAAAGATGACAAGATCGAACATCGGCTCCGCCGTCGGTGCGACGAACTGAGCGGCCGACTTCGGGCTCATGAGAACGCAGGGAGTCAGCTGCAAAACAAGTTCCTGAAGTTCGGTAAACAAAGATCTTAACGACCTTCCTCTTCCGCGGCTCTTGATGGCACGCTGAAGCTTTCCGAGTTCTGATGATGCAGCCGCCTTGATCGAGAAATCAGGTATCCTGTTCGCGATCTTAAGGTAGATCTCCTGCCTTGTTATCTTCTCGAATTCATCGGACAGTTTTCTTAGCTGTTCTATCTTCTCCTCGTAGACCTTGCCGCTGAAGTTAGAAAGAACTTCCGAGCCGTCTATCGCATTACAGATGAGAAGCTTCGACCACGCCTTATCAAAGGCTGAACCGATGTTGTCTTCGCCGATCCTTCCCTCTTCGAATGCGCTTATCACTGCGCCGAGTTTCAAGTCGCTGCAGCTTAAAGACGCTCTGTTAAAGATGGTCCTTGATCTGATCGAAGACTCGTTCGCGCGCACGTCATTAATGATGTTCGTTATCTCATCAAATGATGTCGCGGATCCTGTCTGAAGCTTATCTATTCCAAGCCTGTTCCTGACGGGTTTTACCGCTTCATCGAATTCGTTATATGCCGCGATATACTCGGGGAGCACCGGCGCGATGTTGTCTTCAACATTAAATCCCGCCGACTTGAATTCATCCTTATATGCCTTCAGTGCATCGATGTGCCTGCCAAGGTCATCCTTCGCATTCTTCGTCTTATCAAACTCACTTACGGATGCATATACTTTCTTGACCGCAGACGATCTTAAGACCGCCCACTTGTTATTCGCCGCTTCATAGGAGGCCTTGAGCGCATCCGCATCCTTCTTAAGAAATCCCGCATCCCATGTAAGAAGGATGTCCCTTCTTGCCGCGAAGAATCTGTTTATCTTCGCATAGACGCGCTCCGCCGCCGCCAGGTCAGACCCTGCATCGATAGAAGGATACGAAGACTTAACCGCCTCGAATGCGCTTCTTAATTTACCTGCTGCTTCAGAAAGAGACGCGAGCTCCGCGGGGAGCTTTATCTTGCTGTCCTGACTGTATTCGGTCGCCTTAACGAACGGGAGCACTCCGCTCATTCCGCGGCCTGCCGCGATCATCTCGCCCAGCGCCGCCTGCGATGCATTTATCCTGTCCTCGGTAACGCCGCCGGCAAAACCGTCTTCGAGTATCACATCAGGCGCATCCTGATTCTTCGCGAAGACGCTTAACATCTCATAAAGCGTGTAGCCAGATTCGCGTTTTCTTGTAAGCTCGTCGATGTAGATGTCGAGCTCGGCTTTGCGGGTTTTGATGTCGGCGAGAGCCTTGTCAAACCGGCCCTCATCCTGCGCCTTCACCTTGGCTTCAAGCGCTTCCTTAAGCTGGTCGAGGACCTTTCCCTTTACCGCCTTGTTCGAGTGCAGCTCGAGGCAGAAGGGCGCGATGCCGATCTTATTTAGACGCGTGTAAACGACATCAAGTGCCGCCTTCTTCTCAGCTGCGAAGAGGACTCTCTTGCCGCTTACGAGCGCATTCGCGATCATCGAAGTTATCGTCTGCGACTTACCCGTTCCCGGAGGGCCGTGAAGGACAAAACTCTCGCCTTTTCCTGCCTTGTAGATCGCGTAAAGCTGCGAGCTGTCGGCAGCGATCGGAAGGTAGACTTCAGAGTCATCCTTAAAGCCTGCGGCCTGCGCCTCCATGTCCTCGTACTCCCACGTAAGCTTGCCCTCGATAAGACTCTTTACGATCTTGTTCGCGGCAATCTCCTCGCGGTGGTTATGAAGGTCATTCCACATGACAAACTGCGAGAAAGAGAACATGCCGAGCACGCACGAGTCGACCACTTCCCAGTCCTTCTTGGTTGCAACAGCATTACGCAGCGTCTCGAAAACACCCTCAACATCAACCCCGCTGTCATCCTGCGGGATATCCTGCTTCGTCAACTCATCGATATCGATGTCAAAGTCCTTGCGAAGCTTCTCGGTAAGAGTGATGTTGATAACGGTGTCGCCGTCAGTCTTGCGGAGAACGTATTTGCCGACGCCGAACTTTCTTACAAGCTCGACAGGAACCAGCACGATGGGTGCGTAGTAGGTGTTCTCCTTATTCGTGTCGATCCACTTAAGAAGTCCGCATGCAAGGAACAGCGTTCCCGCACCGTCTTCTTCTATCGCGGTCCTTGAATTACGGTATAAAGCCTTAAGTCTTTCCTGAAGATCTGACTCCGTAAGATCGGAGTAGAGTTTGCCGTTCTGAAGCCCTACTTCAATGTCCTGCGGCTCGTCTTGCGGCTGCTCTTGCGACTCCTCCTGCGGCTGCTCCTGCGCCTGCTCTTGAGGCTGCTCCTGCACCTGAGCCTGGTTCGCTTCCGGCTTCTTTAAAGACTCGATGGTGTAGTCTTTCTCTTCTGAAAGAAGGTCTTCTATCCTTGCGGCGGACTTCGTGATGACAGGCACGTTATTGCCCTTCATCTTCACGTTAAGAAGGGAATTACGCGCAGTAAGATCCAGGAGTTTACGCTCCCACAGATCAAACTTTGAATCCTGTCTTGAAGTTACATTCTCCGCCATCGGAAGACTCCTTTATTTTTCGAGAATGACATACGCATAAACATGGTTATGCGTCTCGTTCCAGATTCGCATCTCATAAACGTGGTCTTCAGGGAAACCGTCCGTGTCAAGGTGAGTCTCGACGGCAAGCTGTCCCAGCGTGACTATGAAGATCTCCTGGGAATCAACCACCAGCTCGTCATCGACCCACCAGTCGTATACGAGTGTGGTGCCGACGTCGAACGGCTGATCGAAGATGACCGTTGCCCAGATTCCTTCGTCGTCAATGTAGTATTCGACCGTATCCGTGTATTCCTCGTCCTTACTGTAGAACATGCTGAATCCGTTCTCGTCGGGATCGGAGTAAGCATAAACGAGATCTCCGTCACTGAAGGAAGGAACTTCCTCATGTGTATTGACTGCCTGGTTCGGATGATCGGGATTTGTGATCGGTTCATCCCCGCCTGACAGGCTGTCGATCAGGTCATTATATGTCTCGGTATCCATCTCACCTGCAGCATAAAGGCGCTCGATGGCAGCTTCCGTATATACCGCAACGAGATCATCCTGGATGTGGACCATTGACTCATCGGGAGTCATGATAAGACCTTCATCGAATAACGAGAACTCGGGAACAGGGGAGTACGGATCATATGTCAGATGCGTGATGTATGTCTCAGGATCGGCATCGGCGACCGCATCTGCGAGAGTGCTGTAAATAAGGGCTCCCTGCGCATCAAGCATCTGATCGAGGTCTAATCCGAGATTCGTATATCTTATGAAGTTCATGTAGTAGTTGATCATGAATTCCCTTGTGGTCAGCTGTTCACTAAGCTGCTGCATAGAAGGAGCAGATCCCGAGACAGCAACATCGTATCCGTCAGCCGAGAACTCGGGATCGTGATCAAGCACATATGTTATGTATGCCTCAACGAACTGCGCGGCTGCAGCATCGGACTCGGGTCCCGTTCCGCAGGTGAATAAGCCGTCGAAGGTGCGTAAGCTTTCAGGTTCAAAATCGATATAGGTTGAATCAGCCGATCCTGAAAGTTCGGTAAAAGCCATACTGGCGATCACTTCCGCCTCCGAAGGGTCTATCTGAACGGGAATCAGCAAGCTGTTATACCTCGACGCGAACAGTTTGATGAGTCTCTTTGCAGATGATTTGCTAAGCTCCCATGTCTCATCATCCTCATTGTAAGAGAAGTTCAGATTCATGGACTTATCTTCCTTCTCGAAGGAATCGAGTTTCTCGATATATCCGTCGTATGTTAGAAGACACGAGTAGTTATAGTACGGATATCCGCCGTCTGACAGGGACATGACAAAATCTTCCAGGTTGACATAAGACAGGTCGACGCCGACTCTTGCCGTGCCTTCCTTTCTGTCGATATCAAGCACCTCAATGTTCTCTATCTCAGTCAGTGAGATGGCATGCAGGATAAGATTGTATGAATCTTCCGAGAAGCGGGTGCGCGCGATCTGGATATCAAGTTTTTCCCTTACGTCATCGCCTTCAACGAGGCTGTCCAGCAAGTCATCGTCCTGATTAACGAATGCTTCAAAGAACTGTCCGGGGATACTGCTTATTTGCTCTTCGTCCTTGGTTGTATCAACGGCACAGGCCGATGTCGCCATCATGGCAACGGCAAGTGTAAGAGCGGCAATCTTTTTCATATTCATATGCTATTCTCCCTGATTCGCGAATAGATATATATTAAAAGATTTTGAGAGTTCTTACAACTTGCTTCCTGTTAATGCCATAACTGCATGTAAAAGATGAATACTATGTCGATGACGGCAAACAGCGTAACGAATACGTTGTATATCCTTCTTAACACGGTCATCTGCTTACGCTTATGTATGTAGTTTCTGAATCCGTATGCCGTGATGAGCGCGAGAAGCACCGTAAGCACGCCTACCATCGGGAATATCCAAAGATATGAGCCGTGGGGCAGCCAAGACATTACAAGAGCCGCCATAAGCAGGAGCAAGCCGACGATGACAAGTTCAAGGACAGAGACGATCACGCTCCATTTGCCGAGTATGATCGCAGGCTTCTTCTTTCTTATGCTGTTGACGATAAACCTTATAAGCTTCACGAGAAGACTTATCACCGTGAACAGCAGACCTGCAACCGTTGCATAAACGAGAATTACTTCAAACAGTGCATGTCCCATCGAAGAGTAGTAGAAATCACCATACATATACTCGATCTTCGGGATGCCGTTAAGTTCGTTATAAGTCCACAGCATATCGGATAATTCATCCTGAGTGGTATAACCTACACCCATTATCCTGAAGTGGCCGTTAAGTACTGTTCTTGCAGGATGGTACAGGCCTTCCCTTACATTGTCAGGTACAGAGAAATCCCAGGCGTTCTCACCGTAGATAAGCTCGAACATCTCTCCGTTGAAGTACCCCTCCCCGGCCTGATTCGTCATGACGACAGCACCGGTCTTGGCAACAGGGTCAAAAGTGATATAGGACGAGCATCCCCTTGTGTTGCCGCCGTGGCCATAAGTATTGCTTCCGAAGGGAAGAGCCCAAAATCCGTGAGCATTCCTGACAACATCCGTCTCAGCATAAAAAGACGTTGCAGACATCATCACGTCGAAGGTCCCGGGGTCTTCGAACAAAGGGAACTCATCCTGAACAAAGCAGGAAGCATAGGTAAGGTAATCATCAAGCGTTGATACACATGAACCCGCGGGATAAAGCTCGATAAGGTAGAATGCGTTGCCCATCGGGATCCTTCCCGTGTAGCAGACAAGATTCTCGCGCTGCGTCCTGACCCACATGTTGTCACTTAAGTCGGGTGCCAAAGCTGTGTGCTCCATCCCGAGAGGATCAAGGATATTCTCATGAACGTAGTCGCAGAAGCTCATGCCTGAGACGCGCTCCACTATGTAGCCTGCGAGCGCCACACCCCAGTTCGAATAAGCAGTGACCGTGTCAGGCTCGAAGACTTGATCGGGCTGGTCGAGCTGCAAGGCATCCTCGAGTGAGAGGATATCGAACTGCGGCTGCTGGAACATATCGGTATAGAATTCCTGGAAGCCCGCCCTGTGGTTCATAAGATCGATCATGCGGACGGGCTTGTCGTAACTTAAGTTCGTGAGAAACCCTTCGGGAAGGTAATCACGAACATCTGCCTCGAGGTCTATCAGCCCCTGTTCCCAGAGCTGCATGACGCTTATCCACACCATGGTCTTGGTGGTCGATCCCCAATCGAATACAGTGTTCTCATTTACGGGGATCTGCTCCTCGAGGTTCGAGTAACCGTAGTATCCCTCATATTCCACCCCGTTCTCATCGAACACGGCGACAGCCATGCCGGCTGCGGTATCTATGTGATCTTCATAGAACGCATCTATCTTCTGTCTCACCGTGCCCTCATACACGGGCTTGGGAGGTTCTTCAACATTCCCTGAACACGAAGCGACTGCGGCAAGTGATATCGCCGCAGTCATTGTAACAGCAAGAGTCTTTCTGATTTTTGTCATACTCATCCACCCTCAACACTTTCAAGTAACTATGAACTTCTCAATTACTTCTTTTATGAGATTCCACTCTTCACACTTCGCCCGGTAGTATGCCCTTCCGGCATCCGTGATCCTGTAGTATGTCCTCTTCTTTCCCCCGGATAAGACCTCGTCCGTGAAGGACTCGATGAATCCGTTCTTCTCCATCCTCGTGAAAGCCGAATACAGAGTTGTTTCTTTGATAATGTACTTCTCGCTGGTGTTCGCGCGGATCCTCTTCGATAACTCGTATCCGTAAGACGGTCCGTCAAGAAGCAGGTAAAGGATAATGGTGTCGTTATACCCTCTTATGATGTCGCTGCTTATCTCAGCCATTGACGTCTCTCCCTTCGTTATTTGTCACAACAGTCGTACTTCATCTGTCGTTCCTTCGGCTGTCGTACTACGCTTGTCGTAGCGAATATAACACCCGTCGAAAATCATGTCAACACACGCTTTCAGATCCGGGCAAAATACAGGGCCGCTTCACGTGGAAGCGGCCCCGCATAATTATGAATGGAAAACCACAAGGGCTTATCCGTAATTAAATGAGACGATGTCAACTCTTGATGTAGAACCGTCGATAGTTCCGGTATAGGTCTGGGACTGGTCTCCGACCGTTACACGGACAGTGTAGCTTGTAACTCCGTCCGATCTGTCTGAGTAGTCCTTGATCCATACGGTGTAAGTACCTGAAGCCGGGGACTCGAAGTAGATGTTCTCAACAGGATTGTCCATCATGTTGCTCGATGTATTCGCATCGATATCGAGGTGTCCTCCGTCGGCGTCTCTGTTACCGTAATAGATCTCGGAACCTGCCGGTGTGCTTACATGAAGATCAAGATCGTCTTCCGTGTTCCAGAACAGGGAGATCGTGATGTCACCGGACAGTGCACCTACGGAATCAAGGATGGCATCAAGTTCAGCATCATCGGTTCCGTCCGGAGTTACACCGCTGGTGCCTGCTCCGCCATACTCGAATGTTATGATGTCGATCTCAGTTCCGGATCCGTCGATCGTTCCGGTGAATGTCTGTGACTCTCCTCCGACAGTAACTCTTACGACGTAGTTAGCCGAAGAGCCGTCGGACCTGTCTGAATAGTTTTTGATATAGACTCGGTACGTGCCGGCTTCAGGAGTCTCGAAGAAGATGTTCTCAACAGGATTGTCCATCATGTTGCTTGCCGTGTTCGCATCGATGTCGAGCTCGCCGCCCTGTGCACTTCTGTTGCCGTAGTACAGGTGACTTCCGTCAGGTGTGATAACGTGAAGATCCAAGTCATCCGTGTTATCCCACATCATCGAGATGGTGATCTCTCCGGTACCTGCCTCGAGTGAGTTCAATACGTCGTCAAGGTTCGGCATGTCGGTTCCGCCTGTGTACTGGAATCCGCCGACCTCGATCGTCGTTCCGCTCGTCTCGATCGTTCCGGAGAATGTCTGAGACTCACCGCCTACCGTAATACGTACGATGAAGTTCGTAGGTCCGTCACTTCTGTCATCATAATCGTTGACATATACCCAGTACTCGCCGTTGACGGGATCAGGGAAGTAGATGTTCTCTACGGGGTTGTCCATCATCGTTGTCGAGGTATTGGCATCAACGTCAAGGATACCGCCGCCTGCCTGTCTGTTGCCGTAGTAGATCTCGGATCCGTCAGGAGTAAAGATGTGAAGATCAAGATCATCCTCACTGTCCCAGAGCATCGAGACGGTGATGTCGCCGCTTCCCGCATTAACGGAATTCAAGATGGAATCAAGAGTGGACTCGGAAAGGATACCGTCAACGGCTCCCTCAACCACGTAATCCCACTCGATGTAGAAACCATAGTGGTACTCGACATCCGTGTTCTCCGTGAATGCCCACTGCTGTCCCGTATAAAGGAATCCGTACGCGGAGTTGGAAGCGTAGTTATTGGGCTGGCTCGCACAGATATTCGTGTAGGAAACGGGCTCTCCTGTCTCCCATGCATAATCGGAACCGTAGCCTACGAGACCGATCCATCCGTAAGTCTCAGGGAAGCTTTGCTGAATGAACATCTGCTCAGCTTCATCAGAGATGGTTACGAGATGTCCGCCCAGAGATGCCGCGAATGTTCTTGCATCCGACCAGCTCATCTGAGAAGAGATGTACGAATATGTGTGACCCGTGTAACTTGTCTGGCCCATTCCTATCGAGCCCGAGTAATCGAAGTCGAGGATCGGGATCTCTGTTCCGGTCGTATCGATCGTTCCCGTAAAGACCTGAGTCTCGCCGCCGATGGTCACCCTCAACAGGTAGTTCGTGGGACCTTCTTCAGTTCTGTCGTTAAACTCCTTGAGGTAGATCGAATACGAGCCGTTCTGCGGCGCTGCGAAATAGATATTTTCGATGGGGGTGATAGTCCTCTCGGAACCCGCATTCGCGTCGTGGTCGAGGATGCCTCCGCCGCCCGACTTGTTGCCGTAGTAGATGTGGCTTCCGTCAGGAGTTGTCATGTGGAGGTCAACGTCATCCCAGGAATCCCATGTAAGAGATACCGTGATGTCGCCTACGCCAGTGCCTGCCTCAACGAGAAGCTGGTCTAAGTACTCTTCCGTGAGCGTCACAGTCTGTCCTGACGAGCCTTCGTCGTAATCAAACTCGAAGATGAATTCTTCAGTAGAGGTAATGTCGATGTCGCCCTCGAACTCCTGAACGTCATCGCCGATCTGGACGCG
>JAGDCV010000010.1 GCA_017958365.1 Clostridiales bacterium | reverse complement strand
CTTCATCCTGAAGCTTAATCCGATGTTCTACATCGTTCAGGGATACCGCGATGCCATGATATCCGGCGTCTGGTTTACGCAAAGATGGATGATATCCCTTTACTTCTGGGCAATAACGATACTGATGTATCTTCTGGGTACCGGCATATTCAAGAAGCTTAAGGGCCAGTTCGCGGATGTGCTGTAAGGTGTGATTATGAGTAACGAATACGCTATACTAGTTAAAGACGTAACCAAGGTATATAAGCTCTTCGAGAATAACGTTGACCGCGTTAGAGATGCGTTGTCGCTGACACGTAAGAAGCTTTACAAGGAGCACTACGCTCTTGACGGTCTTTCCTTTGACGTTAAGAAGGGTGAGGCCGTAGGCATCATCGGAGTTAACGGTGCAGGTAAGTCCACCATCCTTAAGATCATCACGGGTGTTCTTCAGCCGACTTCAGGTGAAGTCGTAGTTAACGGAAGGATATCCGCGCTGCTTGAGCTCGGTGCGGGATTTAATCCCGAATATACGGGCCTTCGTAATGTCTACCTTAACGGCATGATGATCGGTTTTACAAAGGAAGAGATCGATGCGAAGTTAGACGATATATTGAAGTTCGCGGACATAGGCGAGTTCATCAACCAGCCCGTGAAGAGTTATTCTTCCGGTATGTTCGTCCGCCTCGCGTTTGCAGTCGCGATCAACATCGATCCCGAGATTCTCATCGTTGACGAGGCTCTGTCCGTCGGTGACGTATTCTTCCAGAACAAGTGCTTTCATAAGTTCGAGGAATTCAGACAGAAAGGCAAGACGATAATATTCGTCAGCCACGATCTCGGCAGCATCCGTAAATACTGTGACCGCGCCATCCTTCTTAACAAGGGTAAGAAGGCCGATGAAGGAACTCCTGCGGAAGTCATCGATACTTACAAGAAGATACTCGTAAAGCAGTCCGAGAAGAGGGGAAACACGATATCGGCTTCCGCTCCCGATCAGAATCTGTGGATGAGCCACTATGCCATTAATCCCGAGTGAGATGAGTATGGTGATAAGCAGGCACAGATCGTTGACTTCGCGATCATCGATAAGGACGGGAAATATACAAATGTACTTACCAAGGGCGACGAGTTTAAGATCCGTGTGAAGATACATGCTAATCAGGATGTTCATGAACCGATATCAACATTTACGATAAAGACCTTGAAGGGAACGGATGTTACCGGAACCAATACGATGTTCGAGAATGTATTCCTCGGTGACCTTAAAGCAGGTGAGGAGAAGATCGTAACGTTCACGCAGAATCTGAATATTCAGGGCGGCGAGTATCTTCTCTCGATAAGCTGCACCCACTATGAAGAGGATGAGCTTCGCGCTTTCCACAGACTTTATGACGTGATCAGTCTGACGGTCATATCCGAGAAGGACACGGTCGGTTTTTATGATATGAATTCAAAGGTGGAGGTTCTGTAGTTGATGGAAGATAAGAAGGTCCGTAAACTGCTGAAGATATTTGAATCCGGTGCCGATACTGAATCGGTGCTGTTTAACGGTGAAGATCCGTTCATGCTTTATCACCTGTCTTCCATGAGAAGCAATATCCTCTCGTGGTATGACTTCGATCCCAACGGTACCGCACTCGAGATAGGCGCTGAATGCGGCGCGCTGACCTCATATCTTTGTTCTCATCTATCATCTGTCACGGCTCTCGAGAGTGATGAGCAGAAGTTCAAGCTCTTAAGCGAGAGAGTCAAGGGGCTCAAGAATGCAGAAACGATCCGCGGCGGTATCGACGATGTTCCTTCCGGTAAGAAGTTTGACTATATAACACTCATCGGCGTTGCCGTTGACAACGAAGTTCTAACTAAGGCGAAGAGTCTTCTTAATGAAGGCGGTGCCATTTTTATCGCAGTTGATAACAAGTTCGGACTTGCAAGATGGTCAGATCCGTCTGCCTATTGTGAGACAGGAAGGCAGATGTCCTTTGAAGGATTTAAGACGCTTGTGAAGGGTGCGGGATTTGATTCGTGCGACATCTTCTATCCGTATCCCTATTATGTATTCCCGCTTCAGCTCTTTACCGAATCAAGGCTTCCCAAGGTAGACGAACTTATGCCGTCCACTCCCACTTATGAAGGTGAGAAGCTTTATCTGTTTGACGAGGGCAAAGTAGGAGATGAGATGTCAGGAGAAGGAATGTACGGCTGCTTTGCAAATTCATTCCTTGCAGTTCTTTCCGATAAGAAATCTTCGACGGCTCCCGTTTATATCAAGTTCAACACGACAAGGCGTCCCGAACTTCGTATCGAGACAGCGCTTTATGCCGGGAACGGCAAGCTAACCAAGGCCGTGAAGAAGGCTTCGGAACCGTCTGCGCTTACCATGATCGATACGATCGAGAGCAATTACAATAAGCTTGCTTCAGGGTATAAGAGCGTTAAGCCCGTAAAGTGCAGCAAGGTTGACGGTAAGCTTGAGTTTCCTTTCCTTAAGGGCACTTCTCTCATGTCAGACCTTGACCTTAAGGCAAGCTCCAAGGAACAGATAGTTAAGGCCATTGGGGATGCTCTTGATAAGATCCTCGATTATTCTTCGGAGGCGGCGGACTTTACCTTTACGCCGAAGTTCGCGCAGATGTTCCCGGGATGCTGCCCCGGATCAGAAGAGAAGGCGTTCCCTGTAATCAATATCGATTCTAATTTCGATAACTTCATCGTGACTGATGACGGTATCGTGTGCATAGATTACGAGTGGGTCGCGGATTTCCCCGTGCCCGTCAATTACGTAAAGTACAGAACGCTTCTTTACTACTACACGAAGAACCAGGCTTTCTTAAGAGATAAGATCGAGATACGCGAGCTTTACGAGAGGTTCGGTCTTCTTGACCGCGTTGATCTTTATTCCTGCATGGAGGAATGCTTCCAGCAGTTCGTTTACGGAAAGTACAGAAGATATGTCTATCCTGAAAGATACCGTGTTGTTCCCGAGAGCCTTGAGGATAAGAAAAAGACGGAAGCTTCCATAAGGGAGAGCATCGCTGCCGGCAAGGATGTACAGATCGAGTACTTCAAGAAGCAGATCGAAGTAAGGGATGAGATGCTCCAGGATATCTCCAGAGTCGTAAGAGATCCCCGTTTTGCCTTGCATAAGATCCGCGTAAGACACGAGCGCAGGAAGAGAAATAAGGCTGTCTATAAGCTTAATCCGAGCCTTCTTGATTTCTATAAGTCAAGACACGGCGAATACAACACATGCATAGGAAACCACCAGGTTCCTTACGAGGACTGGATCGAATATGTTGAGTCGCTTGATACGCATAACGAGACATTCGAGTATAACCCGAAGATCTCCGTTATCGTTCCCGTATATAACTGT
>JAGDCV010000090.1 GCA_017958365.1 Clostridiales bacterium | reverse complement strand
GTTCCTTCACACGACGACAGAGACTTCGACTTCGCACACAAGTACGGTCTTGATATCATCCGCGTCGTTCAGTCCGAGAAGGGCGTTGACGACGAGCTCCCCTACTGCGAGAAGAAGGGTTACCTCGTTAACTCTGATCAGTTCGACGGCATGGAGATGCACGAGGCTCAGAAGGCCACCGTGGAAGAATTAAGCAAGATCGGCATGGGAGAGTGGAAGGTTAACTTCAGACTCCGCGACTGGCTCATCTCAAGACAGCGTTACTGGGGTACACCCATCCCGATGGTACACTGCCCTTCATGCGGCGTTGTTCCCGTACCCGAGAAGGATCTCCCCGTACTTCTTCCCTACGACGTCGAGTTCACTCCCGACGGTGAGAGCCCGCTTGCCAAGTGTGAGTCCTTCATGAACTGCAAGTGCCCGAAGTGCGGCGGTGATGCAAAGAGAGATCCCGATACCATGGATACGTTCGTTGACTCTTCCTGGTATCAGTTCAGATATCCCGATAACATGAACGCAGACGAGATGTTCTCCAAGGACATCGTTAATAAGATCTGCCCTGTCGATAAGTACGTCGGCGGCGCCGAGCACGCATGCATGCACCTTCTGTACGCAAGATTCTTCACGAAGGCAATGCGCGACATGGGTCTTCTTAACTTCGACGAGCCGTTCAAGAGCCTCGTTCACCAGGGTACCATCCTCGGAACAGACGGACAGAAGATGAGTAAGTCCAGAGGCAACACGGTAGCACCTGACGACTACATCAACAAGTACGGTTCAGACGTATTCAGAACATACTTGGGATTCGGCTTCGCTTACATCGAGGGCGGCCCCTGGTCCGACAAGGGACTTCAGGCCATCCTCAAGTTCATCCGCCGCGTCGAAAATCTCGCATCCGAAGCAGCATCCGCTTCTTCCGATATCTCATCCGTTAACATGGGTGCAGCCGAGAAGGAATTGAACTACGCTTTGAACTACACGATCAAGAGCGCAACATTCGACATCGACAGATTCCAGTTCAACACATCCATCGCACGTATGATGGAGCTTCTGAACGCGATCACGAAGTACAGCCAGACAGAAGGCTACAGCAAGGAATTCTACCGCTATGTAGTAGAGAAGCTCATCCTGATCCTCTCACCCTTCGCACCTCACTTCTGCGAAGAGACATGGTGTGAGACATTAGGTAACGGCTACTCCATCTTCGACCAGGCATGGCCTTCTTACGACGAGTCCGCTCTTGTAAAGGATTCGGTTGAGATCGCAGTTCAGCTTAACGGCAAGATCATCTTCAGGGAAGAGATCCCTTCCGAAGCTGATCAGGCGCAGGTAGAAGAACTCATCAAGAATGACGAGAGATTCGTAAGTGCACTTGCCGGAAGAAACATCGTCAAGTTCATCTACGTCAAGGGCCGCATAGCCAACATCGTAGTAAAATAACCGACAATAAAACCTGTAAAAGATTAAGCCTGTTTCCGAGCGGACTTACGCAGACGCGTAGCGTCGAGTACGTAGCGAGGAACAGGCTTTAATCGTATTCTTCTTCTATAAACGCACACTCATCAGTGACGTTAAAGAAACCATCAAGCGGGAAAGGATCCGGCACGGTACCGGGTGCCGTCAATCCGCGCGGTGTCATATACCACTGAAGATATGTCGTAGGCAAAGACGATGTGCTTACGCCTGCAGAATAGAACAGCAATACATCTCCCTGATGTATGCCGAATGAATCAGTCGCATAGTAGGATGTGACCGCACCGAACTCATCAGTCTCGGTCCACTCCGTTCCTTCGGGATACTCGAGCGTTAACTCGGTAACGTCAACGGCAAAGACGCCATCTCTTATGATCCTTACGTTACCGATGCGTCCCGTTGCGTGACAGATATTATATTCATCAAAACCTGAATCGTGGTAATTGTAGCTGATCGTTCCGTCAGGATTAACGACGAGGATCGCACTTCTTCCGCCTGTGCCGCCCATGATGTAATCATCCTGGATCTGGCCAAAGAACAGTATCGTCATATCAGCATCGAGAGACTCGAAGTGGCTTGCAGATGCAGCACTTAAGATCTCGTACGCGCTGTCGTAAGTCATTGCATTCGAACTCATGCCGTAGACAGCATCACAGAGCGGACCATACAAGACGAAGTTATACTGCAGAAGTGTCCTTATCTGCGAGATCAGATCATTGCATCTCGCATTGTAATCTTCTTCAGACACTTCCGTGCCGTCAATGTAGTATCTTAAAACTATGTCGGTAAAATCCGGACTCGTCTCTTCGGCTGCAGTTATGCTCAACGTTCTTGTAAACGTCTCTCCGTCAAAAGAGTAAACATAGAAAGAATCATTCCAGACTTCATCATAACTGTCGCTTGAGAACATGAGGAAACTGCCGTCATTTAATTTGGCAAACAGATAACAGGTATTTCCGTTCCTGCTTCTGACATCAAGGTCGGTTATCTCGAGAAGGCACAGAGGCTCATCATTCTCCGCATCGTACGTATACACATCAAGCATGGCTGATGTTACCGTGCCGGTCTCTTCATCTCTTTGAACCTTTAATACGAGAAGCTCATCAAGTCCGTCACCTGTGATATCAACCAAAGAGCAAGGAACGGCTTCAAGGGAAACAAGCCAGGTATTATCGATCTCATAGAAGGACTCATTACTCATCCAGGTATAAAGAGAGATGTCGTTCTTTTGTGACTCGATAAGCTGAAGATAGGACGCATATGCCGCTGTCCTTATCTCATCGGGAATGTTGTTCTGAGGCTCGGCGGGAGCCGTCTCGGCTGCCGTCTCACCGGACACTGATTCCTCGGCCTCGATCGGTACATTGGATTCAGGCTCATTATCATTAAAAGCCAAAGTCTCCTCGATCTCATCAACAGAAGTCTCGGTAACTTCCGGCTGCTGAATGCCGATAAAGGTCTTTAACTCGCTGCACGAAGTAAGCAGCAAAGCGGATACCAGAACTGCACTGATAAGCCTTGAACTTTTCATGTGAAGATTAAGTATAGATCCTTCGTATCGTAAGGATACTCGATCTGTCGATCGATCCGTAAACGGTTCCGTAAGCGCGGCCTCGCGCATCGACGCACTGACCGTTACCGACATAGATACCTACGTGTCCGCAGTAACCGCCCGAATCCCAGCAGACGATGTCTCCCGGCATTACCTGGTCACGCGATACCGCAACACCTACACTCGTCAGTGAACCTGAATAGTGAGGGAGCGATACGCCCATCTGTGCGTAGCAATAACATACAAGACCTGAACAGTCTACAGCAGAACTGGAGGATGCACCCCAAACATAAGGTGTACCGACCATGGACTCTGCAATACTTGCGATCGTGTAGCCGTTGGTACCGTAGGAGACCCATCCGCCTCCTCCGCCGCCACCGCCGCCTCCGCCACCACCGGAGGAGCCGCCGCGTCCGTTAGACTGCGGTCTCGGTGTGGGTGTGGGAGGAGGAGTCTGAGTTGTATAGGATATGTAAACATAACCCTCAGTACCGTCCTCGGCAATAACGTGATACCACTTATCTGAAACTCCGATACAGTGGAGTCTGTCTTCATCATACAAAGTACCTACCTGCTCCGAATCAACGGAAGGCTCAGCACGCAGAATCAATGATCCTGTATCGACCCATACCGTTCTGTCGATAGCAACCCAGACCATCTCATAAGAGAGTGTGTCGGTAAGGACATAACCTTCGGCACCGTCCTCGGTCCTGATCATCGACCATGTATCTCCGATACCGATCCTTGTAACACCGTCAGCAAAATCAAGTGTCTGCAAAGTAATGGAGCCCATGTCGGGGAACTCCTTCAGGATAGAGTTGGGAGCATCGATGTAGTACGTCGTTTCATCAGGCGCGAAGTACATAGGATCCAGAAGTTCGATGGGAAGACCTGCCTCATCGACTCTCTGGACGACAGTGTAAGCAGGAATATCCTGGTACTCTGTATCCGTGTACTGAACCTGGAACTCGTCGTTATACTCGGCGCTGATGGTACCACCGTTCAGGAAGTAATCATAATCGCCGGATTCAACCATAGCCTCAACCTCCTCAGCAGGAAGCTCAGGCTCATTCTCCTCTTCGGGGAAAGTTACGTCATAAGCCGCACGTACGCGCAAAGCGGCAGAAAGCCCCTCGCGAAAACCTAACGGCAAAGCTACTATGGGGAGCGCTACCGATACACAGACGATAAGCGCAAGTATACTTTTCTTCGAATTAAACTCGTTTTTCATATAATCACACCTTAAGCATAATAACAGATTAAGTGCTACCATGCGGTTACAATTATATATTATTTACTTCTAACTAAATAGGGCAAAAATAAGGCAGCGGCGTCACCGTTCGGTCTTAAAGCCAATGAAATCAGCATTCGCTACCAGTTTGCCTTTATCGTCCGTGACCTTCACCGTGAAGTTCGAGATGGTCCTTCCGTTCTTTACGACCTCGGTCTCGGCATAGAGGAATTCACCCTTGCCGGGAGCATTGAAAACGATATTGGAACTTAATGTCACGCAGGCCATCGGACCGCAGTTGCTTGCGATGCCGAATGTGTAGTCGGCAAGTGTATAGATGCAGCCTCCCATGACCACATTGTTTCCGTTAAGGTGCTTGTCCTTTATGGGAAGCCTTGTCTTCGCATATCCCTCACGGATCTCCAATATCTCGATCTCAGTCGTGTCGTTCGCATATCTGTCTGTCTTAAAGAACTCGCGTGCTTCATCAGGATTCATGTAAGATCCGCCTTAACTTATTCTTCTTGCGATTATATAAAAATGCGGTGAGTGTGTAAACATTCACCGCATAGGAAAGCTCCAGCGAACCTAAACTTAAATCTTCTTCCACCGAACGCCCTTTAAATAACCTCCCGAGCTTCTGACATCGCAACAATCAACTTGACTGTACAACTTAAACCTTACACCGTGCTTACTCGCATCTCCCATTCGCCGCATAATCCAAAATTGCTTTCTTCTCGTATACCGCCGGGTGGTCCGATTATGTCAAGTCACCCTCTGCCGTACACTATACCGGCTACTCGGTTTGCACGAACCGATGTAACGTCCGTCGCACCTCGGAATCTACCTGTCGGCTATGACATCTCATAAGCTCGCGGATCGAAATCCGAATCAACTAATCAGTTACAACTGCGACCTGTAAGTGGAAGTCCACTCCGTCGATCGCTGTGCTCGTAATTCCTTCCTGTCTCAAAGACTCTGCTTCGTTTCCCTCTGCGATCCAATGCTATGAGCAAGGACCCGTCTCGTTTCTTCGGCTTCGCCTCCGGATGCCCTTTGGTTCAACCCTGCGCCCGCTTCGTTTCAGGTAAGGCGGCCTCCGTGTCCGAATACTTAGTCTTCAGTATTCCCTGGAGCTACCTTAATAGTACTACGCACATGTGTGTTACAACAATGTTACAAAACACACAATTAGCATTTTTCTTTATTGTCGGAAATTGCGGGTAGGCAGCACATATTTACCGTGCTATAATGAATATGTTGCGGGTCAGGAAACCCGCATTTTTTATTCCCTGTTTTTCTTCGAAGAAGCTACGATCTCATCCCTCATCTTATACATTTCCTGGACGCTGTTCTCAAGGAAATAATAGTGCATGACGTAAGGCACGAGAAGCACGAGAAACAGTATGCAAAACGCAAGTACCGTTATGTTCGAAGTCATGAGGAAAGCATAGATCGACATCATCTCAAGTATCGCAAAAAGCACTGTGACGATAAGGTGGATAAACCTCTCATGCTGGAAGTATGAGATCTTGATCTCGAACTCCTTAAGCACTTCATCAAAACGTGCTTTATCGGCAGAAGACATCTCGTTGTTCATGAACTCACGAACCAGTGACATGTAAGCCTCTATGTATTTCTTCATAACCGGTCTTTGAATCTCCTGTTGATGTAGTTGATCACCTGACGCTTATTCGCGGTCCACCCGGGTGCCATGAGCAGACTCTTCGGACCGTCTCCCGTCAGTCTGTGTATCACGACATGATCCGGTACTTCGTCAAGCGACTTTTCCACACTATCAAAATACTCCTCACACTCAAGAACTTCAATCTTCCCTTCCGAATAAAGCTTCTCGTAACGTGTCCCCTTAAGTATGTAAAGACACGTGAATTTAAGCCCGTCCGTGCCCGCATCCACCGCATGCTTCACGCTTCTTATCATGCCGTCAACACTCTCTCCCGGAAGCCCGAAAATAATATGAGTTATCACATTGATACCGCAATCCTTAAGTGCCTTTACCGCTTCATCATAACAGGATGTCTCATACCCTCTTCCGAAGCTTGCGGCGACAGCATCATCAGATGTCTGAAGACCGAGTTCAACATAAAGCGGAATAGTCTCATTAACATCAGACAGGACACTTAAGATGTCTTTGGGAAGACAGTCCGGTCTCGTTCCTATCGATATGGCCTCGACCTTCGGATGGGATGCTGCCTCCTCGAGCGCCTGACGAAGATAACCCGCATCACAATACGTACTCGTGAAGCTTTGAAAATATGCGATGTATCCTGTGTCGGAAGGCACCTTTGACGACAGTTTCAAGATCGCATCATCTATCTGTTCTCGAACCGACAACCTGCTTGAAGATGCGAACTCACCGGAGCCTCCTGCGGAGCAGAAAGCGCATCCTCCGGTTCCTTTCCTGCCGTCACGGTTTGGGCATGTGACATCAAGGCTGATGGCAGCCTTATACATCTTGTGACCGAACTTTCCTAAGAAGTATCTTGAAGCCGTTATCATGCGAGCGGATTCCTCTTGCCTGCGGTTATGCCGCCGTCATTAAGATCGGGATCGTAGTTGGGACTCATTATCCCCTCGAGTTCGGCACAGCTTTTTACTGTGCCTGCGCCGAACCTTTGATTCAGCTCATCGATCGCACTTGTAAGTTTGCTTTCTTCTTCATTCGATCCCCGGCTTTCAGGGAACATCGTCAGCTGTATCCCGCTTCCTACAGGCTGGAGCTTCGTGCATCTTACGCCCAGGCTTCTTACGGCAGAATGCCAGTCGTAAGACTCGTTAAAAAGCTCCATCGCAGTATCGTAAATAACCTTCTCCGAGTCCGTAGGTTCGAACAGCATCTTCTGATGCTCATATGTGATAAGGTCCTTGTCCCTTACGGTTATCTGAACGCAGTTGCCCAGAAGCCCGTGCTTACGAAGTCTCGAGGCAACCGATGCGCTTAATGTGCGGAAGGTTCCTGCCGCCTGTCTTTTGTTCAAGATATCAGCCGGAGTCGTCATCGAGTTTCCGACGGATTTCAATTCCCGCTCGTGATCCGAGGGGGCAACTTCGGATTCATCAAGGCCGTTGCTGTAGATCCACAGCATGTCCCCTGCCTTACCTAAGTAATCTACAAGGAACTCTCTTTTGCTGTTTGCAAGATCCCCTATCGTTTTTATGTTGACCTCCCTGAGGCGCGCTGCGGTCGAGCCTCCGACGAACAGCAGGTCGGATGCGGGAAGCGGCCACACGACCTCGCGGAAATTCTCTTTTGTTATGACGGTGGTTGCATCGGGTTTCTTGTAGTCTGACCCGAGCTTCGCGAAGATCTTGTTAAAGCTCACTCCGATCGAACACGTAAGTTTGAACTCATCCTTAACCCTCTGCCTTATCTCATCCGCGAGGGCCTTCGGGTCCCTGTCACCTAAGACCTCCGTTACATCCATCCAGCACTCGTCGAGGCCGAACGGCTCCACCTTGTCGGAGTATTCCTCGTACATTTCGCGAAGTTTCATGGAGTAGAAGACATACTTATCGTAGTGGGCACTCGCCTTCACGAGCCCGGGGCACTTCTGTTCAGCCTGCCAGATGGCTTCGGCGGTCTTGACCCCGGCCTTCTTTGCAAGTTCATTCTTTGCCAGGATGATGCCGTGACGCTTGCTCGCGTCGCCCGTAACTGCCATCGGGACATTACGGTATTCGGGATGGGAAATCATCTCGACGGAGGCAAAATAACAGTTCTGGTCTATGTGGAATATGGTCCTTTCCATATATTTATTTTATATGAACAATCACTTCTATGAGTTGTAATTTTTGGTAATCGGTATATAATATCCTTAACTTGTCAAAAAATTTATATAAAGTAAATCAACATCAATAATTGTGGGGAGGTAAAAACATGGAACAGAACAGAGTTCTTCTCGTGGATGACGATACAGATATTCTCGAGATCAATAAAACGTTCCTCGAGGGAGAGGGGTATGAAGTAGTAACAGCTACCAACATTGCTCAGACAATGGAGAAGGTACAGACATATAACTTTGATTGTATCGTACTTGACGTAATGCTCCCTGACGGAAGTGCATTCGAGCTTCCTCCTAAGATCCAGGTATATTCCAATGCGCCTATCATCTTCCTGACTGCCAGAGAGCAGGCAGAAGATAAGGTCATCGGCTTTAAGTCAGGTGCTGACGACTACATCACAAAGCCGTATTCACTGCCTGAGTTGTCTTTGAGGATCAATGCCCACATCAGACGTAACATGAAGTCCGAGGGCTTCCTTATGGAGTTCCCTCCGCTTAAGATCAACATCAAGACACGTGAAGTCACATTGAAGGACGTTCCCGTTCATCTTACAAACAGAGAGTTCGACATTCTCCGTCTCCTTGCCGAGACACCGAACGTCATCGTTCCTTTCTCAAGGATCTACTCTCATGTATGGGGCAATGACACTCCCTGTGACAACCACCTCGTCATGGTTAACATCTCCTACTTAAGAAAGAAGATGGATAAGATCGCACCTGATATCACGTTTGTTAAGACTGAATGGGGAATCGGTTACTCATTTGCAAATCCCCCTGTAAAGAACAGCCTGCACAACGAGTTCTGACGGATAAGTCCTGATGGCGGTCCAGAGCTCGCAAGAACGTAAAGATATTTCAAAGCAGCTCCTACTGGTGCTGCTTTTTATTCTGTCGTGCATTTTGCTGTCGGCTGCCATCAACACCGCCAATGCAAGAAGGGACTCCGGACTTGCATTTGACCACGGTGTCTACTATGTACCGCTGTCGCCTGATGAAGCATCGGATACGGTTTACATAGGTGAGAATCTTGTCTTCGTACCTAACATCGATTACACGGATATCGATTCGGGAGAATTCGATTTCTTCGACTACGCACAGATGCCTCACGCAACGGGTGTGTCGATATCGGGAGATCTCGGCTGGAACGACTTAGGCCCGAGCGTTACCTGGCACAACTGTGACGGGCAGCCCGAGATGAGAGTCATAACGCGCGAGAACAAAGACAAGCACTGCGGTCTTTATATCATGACTCTCCACTTCAAAGATCCTGATGGAACTTATTACTTAAGCATCCCCCACTCACACGGTCTCGTTAAGGTTTACTGTAACGGCAACAACTTGGGATTCCTCTGGGGACGACAGGATGAGTGGACTCCCACCACCGGATTCGGTTACGAGTATGTTCCCATCATCCCCGACTCAGACGGCATCGCCAGAGTCATGATCACGATCAGCACTCACGTCAACATTCACGACCCGGGTCTACTCTCACCGCCGGCACTTGATTCGTCCGTAGATTCGATGGCCTATGCGATCATACCCGCCCTTTGGATAATGATGCTGTTCGTTATCTATATCTTCATCCTGATAGGAGGATTTCTCATCTCGAGAACGTTTAAGAATAAACTTGTCTTCTACGAGCTTATCCTTATCGAATTTCTCGCGCTCATGTACACGCTCGTTGACTGTAACTTCATCGTCTTTAATGCGTACGTCAAAGAGCAGGTACTGTTCATTCTTCTCATACTGATAAACTCGATGGTATTCGTATTCATCGATTCGTTCTACACAACGTCGGTCGCACACAAGAAGCATCTCATACTGAGGATCGCACCGTTCCTCGTATCAGTCATCGCACTTGCGATAATATTGTGGGTAATATTCGGCAACATAAGATTCACCATGTGGATACCTGTCGTGCCTGAGCTTCTTTTCACGCTGCTCGTTGCACTGATATGCGGATTTAATCTTCTCACGGTCTACTACGGTGAGGCCGCATCTTTCTATGTAAGCATCATCGAGATATGTCAGGTCTTCTTCAGTTTCAATGCGATAGCTGACTTTAAGGGTGCATATAATCTTCCAACGTATTCGGTCTTCCTCGCGATCGCCAATCTTACTTTGGAGTTCTACTTCATATCAAGATACGTCATCCAGGCAAGAGCTTTGGAGGATACGATGGAGCACATGCAGTTCCTTGTCCAGGAGAAGACGTTAAGGATCTCGGAGATCAACAGGGACCTTTATACGACCAACAAGAAACTGATGGAAAACGAGCAGGCAAGAAAGACAGTCCTGTCGAACGTATCACATGACTTAAGAACTCCTATCACTGCGATAAGAGGTTACGCGGAGATGCTCTATGCATCAGGAAAGAACATGCCTGATACGCAGAAGATCAATTACCTTAAGAACATCATAAGAAGGTCTGAACAGATGGAGAGGATCATCTCTGACATCGTCGAGCTTACAAGACTCGAGTCCAACGCGAATGAATTCCAGTTCATGGATGTGTCCATCTCCGAGCTTCTCGATGAAGTCTTCATGATCTACGATGCGGACCTTCAGGGAACGAGCAAGAAACTCATACTCGATATCCCGGATGATGATCTTCTGTTCGTAAGGGCGGATCCCAAGAAGTTAAGCCGCGTATTCGAGAACCTCATATCCAATGCCATCAACTACTCGTTCGAAGAAGCGAAGATAGAGATAAAGGCATGGCGCGAAGGCACAGACAAGAGCATCGAGAATCAGACCATCTGCATCGACATCAAGGATAACGGTATCGGTATCCCCGCCAATGAAGTACCCATGATCTTCGACCGATTCTACAGGGCGAAGAACTCTGGACAAAATATAAAAGGCACCGGTATCGGCCTGTCGATCGTAAAAACGATTATAGACCGTCACGATGCCAAGATCTCGGTTGAGAGTGCGATAGGAACCGGAACCGTGTTCCATATCGTAATGAGAGCCGCTTAAGTCCTATCAGAACTCAGCCTGGGCTTCCTTCGGTTCCGGGTTCTCCTTAAAGAATTCGTTGATGTCGTTTACAAGCTGATCGGGATCTATGCCGTGAACCATGCATGCTTCCTCGATAGTCTCACCCGTAGCCATTACACAGCCAAGACAGTGAAGTCCTGAAGCCATGAGAATGGGTGCTATATTCTGATCTGCCATAACTACATCGCCGATGATAGTTTCCTTCGTTACGACCATGGTAAATCCACCTCTTTTTTAGATTCATTCCAAACAAATTTTGGCTATAAAAGAATACACCGAACAGGCCGATTTTACAATCAGAAAAAACTGCGCTCAAGACCCTTCGAAAATAGCAAAAAGGCTTGACAGAATGGGCGTTTTTGTACATAATGAATTTGCAAATTGCCTAAGAAATAGGCTAATAGGAGGCACATCTATGAATAAAACAGAACTGATTGAATCAATCGCTAAGAAGGCTGGTCTTTCCAAGAAGGATGCAGAGGCTGCTCTTAAGGCTACAATCGAGTCCATCGAGACTGCACTCACAAAGGGTGACAAGGTTTCTCTCGTTGGCTTCGGTACATTCGAAGTAAAGAAGAGAGCTGCTCGTGAGGGCCGCAACCCTGCTACAGGTGAGACAATCAAGATCAAGGCTTCTAAGGCACCTGCTTTCAAGGCTGGTAAGGAGTTCAAGGATAAGGTTAACAAGAAGAAATAATCTATCCTATCAATCTTAGTTCTATATAAGGCAGTCCTCAACGGACTGCCTTTTTCATTTCTCTTACTCTGACGCGTGCTTCGTCCGCTAAGAACCTGAAGATGGTCGTCGTCTTTATCCCGGTTCCTTCGAAGCTGCTCTTACGGACAGCATACCTTATGTCGCGCTTTGTCTGCGCATAGGAAAGACACAGGTTCTCGCCTGCTATCCTCAGAAGTTCCTTGACGCCGTGGTAGTAGACCTCACGGTACCTTACCATCTTCCTTACTATCTCGAAGATCGCGGAAGTGCCGATAAGTGATAGATCAAAATCGTAATCGACCAGAATGGTCTTAAGCGCACTTATGATAAGTGAATCGGGAACGTCCTCCTCTAACTCATAGAAACTGTCTGCAACGATGTCGTTGACCTTGGACAATGCCTTGACCTTGTTCTTTCTTCCGTCGACGAAGTAGTGGTACTTCCCTTCCGCATCCGAGATACCTATGACACCCTTTCTTGATAACATCGTGTTGATCGTCTCAAGCAGAGCCTTGTCTGAACACACGACGTAGATACCCGTCTCGGTACCTGTCCTGTTGCTTTTGTAATACATAACTTATCCCCCTATTCCTGTTCATTCCACAGTTATATTTTGCATTGGGTAATAAGCTGTTTTCAATACAAAACAGCCCGCCTTGCAAAAGTTGGGACAAATAAGGGGGTGTGAGACAAAAATCCTGTTATTTACAGGCGTCTTAGTTATTATCTGAGATTCCGACAGCAGTCTCCATCTCTTCGCTGATGGCGCCGCCTACATCAAGTGCATCCACGGGCTCAACGGAGATGACATAATTACTGTGTCTTGTATAACGGATCCTTACGTTGGTACCAACCTCGGGAAGTTCCCTTAACGGATTGATGTAGTATTTTGTACCGTCTACCGTCAGGTAGTTGTTAAGAGGCGCAACCTCTTCTATGACGCCCGTATAGGAATAGTAGTTCTGCGTAGCAACATCAGACAGATCGAGAAGTCTCGGAGCCATGATGTTAAACACAAATAAAGCGATGATGAGCGCAATTCCCGTGGGTATGAAGTAAAAAACGGGACTTCTAGTCTTTCTTTTCCTGTTTCTGTTGGAAAAGATTACGATAAGAATAAGAAGAACGAGAACAATAAAGAAATGTGCTCCCAGATTTGCAATATAGTACTTCACGCTTTACACCTCATACGCACAATACCACATCCGCGGGAATATCGGAAGAGTTTGAAGGCACCTTCGTCATCATCTGAAAGCTCATGCACACGCCGATAAGAAGAGGTCTTTTATCTTCAGGGATAGAAGATATCCATCTGTCGTAGAAGCCTCCGCCCTGTCCTACGCGGCCGCCGTCCTCATCAAATGCGATGCCGGGCATGATCACTATGTCTATGTCTTCACCCTTCACGGAAGGCATGCCGGGACGCGGCTCGAGTATGCCGAAGTTTCCCGGGAACAGCTCCTTCGCGGGATCTGTTATGATGCAAAACTCCATGTCCTTTCCCGATGTTCTCGGGTAGAGGGTGGACTTTCCTTCCTTGCGTATGTAATCAGCCAATGCATCGCACGGAAGCTCATTTCGAGCGGACTCATAAAGAGCGATGTTACGCGCCCCGGTAAAGACACTTTTGAAGTATGCGTCATCTTTAAGCGCGTCCTTAAAAGCGGTGAGAAGTTCGCTTTGTGCGCGGCTTAAGTCCTCGGGCGACAGGAGCCTTCTTTGCTCACGTATCTGCGCCCTGATGCGCGTCTTCTTATAGAAGATGTCGTCCTGACCTATCACGTACCGCTTCCCTTGGCAAGCTCGATCAACTCTTCCTCGGTGATTATCGTTATGCCGAGCTCGCGCGCCTTGACTGCCTTGGAACCTGCATCCGCACCTTCAACGAGGTAGCTTGTCTTCTTCGAGACAGATGACGCTGCCTTGCCGCCGTTACTCTCGATGAACTTAACAGCATCGTCACGCGTCATATTCGGAAGAGTTCCCGTTATGACGAATGTCTTCCCTTCGAACGCATTTCCTACGGGCACGTTTGTACTCTCGAAGTTAAGGCCTGCCGCCTTAAGCTTACCCATGAGTTCACGGTTGCCCTCATCAGCAAAGAAACCGCAGATGCCCTCTGCCGAGATCTCACCGATATCACCCACGCTAGTAAGCTCTTCCACGTTCGCATCCATGACGGCATCGATCGTCTTGAAGTGCTTCAGGAGCTCTCTTGAAGTTGCCTTGCCGACGTTGGGAATGCCAAGGCCCGACAATACGTTCTCAGCTGACGCGTCGTGCACGGAAGCCTTTATCGAATCAAGAAGCTTGTCCGTGTTCTTCGCAAGTCCGAGGACCTTATTCTCGATAAGCTCATCCCTTCTTGCATCAAGGGTAAAGATGTCGGCGTAGTTCGTTACGTAACCGCCGTCAACCAGCGCCTTAACGAGCTCGTAGCCGAAGCCTTTGATGTTCATCGCATCTCTCGAAACGAAGTTCAGTATGCCGTTAACGACGGCACTCGGGCAGTTGACATTAACGCACTTAAGGTCGGCCGCGTTGTCTTCCCTTACGAGTTTGTGGCCGCATACGGGACACACATCGGGAAGCTTGTAGGGAGTCCAGTCTGAAGGTCGCTTGTCCTTGTTGACACCCTCGACCTTGGGGATGATCTCACCCGACTTATAAACGATCAGAGTGTCACCGATTCCTATGCCGAGTTCATCTATGAAATCCTGGTTATGAAGTGTTGCACGCGATACCGTCGTTCCGCATAAGCTGATGGGCTCGAATACCGCAACCGGAGTTACGCGGCCGGTTCTTCCCGTGTTGACCTCAACCTCGAGAAGTTTGGTCTCCTTGCGCTCCGGAGGATACTTATAGGCAACGGCCCATCTCGGGAACTTGATGGTCG
>JAGDCV010000089.1 GCA_017958365.1 Clostridiales bacterium | reverse complement strand
TATCTCGTTAAGCTCGGATAACTTCTCCTCAGCAAAGGCGAAATGCTTTCTGTACTCCTCCTTAAGCTTCGTCTCGCTCTTTAATGAATAAGGAACATGAAGAAGAGAGCATGAAGTATTAACGACGACATTCTTAGCATTTAGCTTTGTCAGCAAAGCAAGCGTTGTCTTGTAGTTATTACGCCAGATATTCTTACCGTTTACGACACCTGCGAAGAGGATCTTATCATCCGGGAAACCGTTCTCCTTAACAAGCTGAGCTGTCTTCCTGCCTTCGATAAAATCAAGACCTACAGCATCAAAATCAAGCGAAGTAACAACATCATAGATATCTCTTACATCACCGAAATATGTCTGAAGAAGGATCTTAGCTCCATTCTTATTTGAAAGGATAGGCGCATAGATATTCTTAAACAAATCTATGTCTTCATTACTCAAATCTCTTACAAGATAAGGCTCGTCGAACTCGATAAGTTCCGCGCCCTTGGAAGCAAGCGAAGCCACAAGCTTAATGTACTCGTTTGTAAGATCCTGATAAACATCACTGACAGTCTTGTTTCCTGTAAACTTAGCAAGCTTAAGAAAAGTGAAAGGTCCTACGACAGAAGGCTTGGTGTCGACTCCAAAGGACTTAGCCTCAAGATATTCGTCTACGGGCTTCGTACCTGTAAGTTCGATCCTGGTATCGTCATCGATCTGGGGAACCAAGTAGTGATAGTTAGTATTAAACCACTTCTTCATAGCAAGGGCCTTAACGTTGCCCTTAGCGCCCTGGTAACCTCTTGCCATAGCAAAATATGTCTCTAGAGAAGACAGATTAAGATCTTTATATCTTTGAGGGATTATGTTGAACAGGAATGCCGTATCAAGCACATTATCGTAGAAAGAAAAATCGTTGGAAGAGATATATGTGATACCTTCCTCCTTCTGCTTTAATAAGTTTTCTTTTCTGATAGCAGAAGCAACTGACTGAAGCTGATTCTCGTCTATCTCTCCTCTGAAGAACTTCTCGGCTGCGAACTTGAGTTCTCTGTCCTTTCCGATTCTGGGGTATCCGATCACTGCTGTATCCATATTATCCTCCGTGATTACTTTGTTTGATGAGTGGAAGTATATGCCTAGCGAACTACTGGGTAAAATACAAATACATAGCACTTGATTATAGATTTTTCCTATGGTGACTGTTAGAATCAAGGCATCATCTATAATCGGAGAATCATTATGACACTTAAACAACTGCAGTATCTGGTGACTATCGCTGAAGAAGGAAACATAACTAACGCCGCCAAGAGATTATTCATCTCGCAGCCAAGTCTGACGGCATCTATACATGAGCTCGAGAGCGAACTTGATATCACAGTCTTTTCGAGGTCTAACAAAGGAATCAAGGTCACTTCCGAAGGCGAAGAGTTCTTAGGGTATGCAAGGCAGGTGCTGGAGCAGACGACGCTCATACAGGAGCGGTATACCGGGAAGAAAGCGGGAAAGCTTAAGTTCTTCGTGTCATCGCAGCATTACTCTTTCGCTGTGGAAGCTTTTGTAGAGCTCTTGAAAAGAAGCGGCGCGGACAAGTACGAGTTTCATATGAGAGAGACGCAGACTTTTAATATCATAGATGACGTCGCTCACCTTCGAAGTGAGATTGGGATTCTCTACCTTAATAAGTTTAACGAGGAAGTCATAAGGAAGACGCTTAAGGACAACAACCTCTCCTTTACTCCCCTGTTTACCGCGAAGCCGCACGTCTTTATCGGAAAGAACTCGCCTCTTGCGAAGAAGAAGTCCCTTACCTTGGAAGACCTGAAGCCTTATCCGAGGCTTTCATATGAACAGGGCAGCCACAACTCTTTTTACTTTTCCGAGGAGATCTTAAGCACAGTCGACAGCGACAAGGAGCTTGTCGTGCTGGACCGTGCGACGCTGTTTAATATGCTGATCGGTCTTAACGGTTACACGATCTGCAGCGGCGTTATCAGTGAAGAGCTCAACGGTCCCCACATAATAGCGAAGAAGCTTAAGGTCGATGATTATATGCAGATCGGTTACATAATCCCGAACTCGATCCGCCCATCACACCTGACAGGCGAGTATATAGATATATTAAGATCTCTTACTTCATAGCCGCCGATCCTCATCAATCCGATGCTCGAGACTGCCGATTTTATAGATATATTCAAGACATATGACGTTTACTTCGCCAGCTCCACAGCCTGGTTATCGAGCGTAGTATATCCGTTATAGTCGGAATAGATGGAGATATTAGCAATACCGCTGTCAGGATTGTTAACGACACTGAATGCGTTCTGATCATTAACTTTTATGTAGATAGTATAGTAGTCTACAACATTATCCTCAAACTTCGGATACTCGTTCACATATACATCGTTTATAAGACTAAGTACCTCTTCATCATCAATCGAGTCCACTCTTACTTCTATTCCCTGTACATTATAATCCGACACATCAAACAAAGACTCATAATCATCACCATCTGTGTAATCACCAAAGTAAATGTTATCCACAAACACCTGGATATCGTAATTATCCGGAAGATCATACCGGGCATCAAGATAAGCCTCTAAGGCGGGCACATAGTCAGTATTACAAAAAGTAAATCCATTAGTCAGTGTATCACTGTAGCTTCCGTCAGAACCTGACACATTAAAGAAACCATAATGATCAGGCAGAACCGGTGAGGTTACGTTATAGGAATCGTCATCATAATCTTCAATACGGATCGTAATGCCTTCTGTTACTCCCTCTCCATACTTATCTGCAAGATAATCTGTTATTTCCTCACGGGCAATGCTGAGCTTCTTTGCCTTCTTAAATTCGAAAGTAACTCCTGCTATGAGTATTGCTGTGATGATACTCACAACTACCGCAATAGTAATAAGCTTAAGGATCTTATGCTTTCTTATATACAGAATTCCGAAGATAAGCTGATATATGATACAAACGGGATAGACAGGTATAAAGCAAAGCCATACAAAGCAATTGGCAATAGCCTCAAATCCGTAAATATACGATCCGCCGAACAAGCCTGCCTGTGTTCCGTGAAATCCATACTCGATCAGTAAGACAAAAGGAAGGTAGCTTAAGAAAAAAATAACAGCACCAATGATCCCCATAGTCTTTTTGAAAGTCTTTTTCTTATCATCGGACATATTGCTATACCTCCTGTTAACGTGATAATAACATATTTATTTTGATTGTCAAAGTATTTTGTCTTTCCCCTGTTTTGCGGCACCGGTTGATTTAATTGCGGTCATAAATTATAATCCTTAGGCTTAAAATTAATATATTATGATCCATTAGCTCAGTTGGTAGAGCACTTGACTTTTAATCAAGGGGCCTGGGGTTCAAGCCCCCAATGGGTCACCAATCGAATAGAAACCTCCCTCGCTACGTGCTCGGCGCTGAAGCGCCATGCGCAAGTCCGCTCGGGGAGGTTTTTATTCTCTAATGCGTAAGTCCGCTCGGGGAGGTTTTTATTCTTGTAAGTACTCTATTAAACAATTTGAGGGGCGTTTGTTGAACAAGCGACAGATGGCACGCGGGTGTTGATTAAGCGACATTCCGCGTGTTTTTTACTCATTGGATATGCTCTTTTCGCGTGGCAAGATGAAGTCACAACAAAACAAACTCAATCTACTTACTAACAAGAGGAGGAAACGAAAATGAAAAAGACAATGAGAATCGCAACTAAGATAACAGCAATCGTAGTATTCATAGCAATAGCATTGCTGGCATTACCTTTCGCAGGAAGAACGGCACTCGCTTCTGAGACAACAGCAACACAGAAAGCAGACGACGCTACCAAGGCATACTTAAGCTACCTGTACGATTCAGCAACAGCATTCCTTTCAGTTAATTCGAATAAGCTTCCCGCTGACGTAAACGCAGCTCTCGATTGTGCCAGAGCCAATGCCTCTCCGGTACTTAACAGTGACAACCTCGACGACTGCACGACAGCTATCACAAACCTTCGTATTCAACTTCGAGTAGCAGAGTCAACACTCGCAGGTACTCCAATCGATACAAACGCAGCTCCTGACTTTATCACTGGTACATATGGTTACGTTAATGCCAACATGGCTAAGCTCCCCGTTTCAAGCGGCACAGCTAACACGGTTGCTTCCCTTTACGCTAACAACCGTAACCTCTCCATCCCTATGATAAGGACTCTCGTAGTTAACAACTTCGTAGAGAGGCTCTACCCTCAGGCTTTCGGAAGAAGCTTTGACGTAGCAGGAAGAGACGCTTACGTTAACGGAATCATCAACGGCACTTACACAGGAACCGACGTCATCACGATGATGTTCACAAGCCCTGAGTGCACATCCAGGAACTTGAGCAACGAAGCATTCGTAACAGCTCTCTACCGTGCATTCTTCGACAGAGATCCTGACACAGCAGGACGCACCAACTGGGTCAATGCTCTCAACAACGGAATGACAAGAGCAGAGCTCGTTCAGACTTTCGCAGCTACGACTGACTGGGCAGACCTTTGCAACTTCTATATGATCAACGCATGATCAACTCATTTTCATATTACCCATATACCGAGAAAGGATCCCATCCGGGATCCTTTTTCTTTGTGTCATATCAGAATTCATCAACCTCGAGAGTGTCATAATGCACATATTGTCCAACCGGGCTTTGAGCTATATTTATCTCGGGGCCGTAAAGCGACTCATCGTACCTGTGATCATACGGATTCATATCCTCCACGGCACACATGAAGTAATACCCGTCAGGCGCGGAGAACGCGAGAGAATCGCAGTGATACCACTCGCCTTCAAGATACACGAGATTCCAGTAATGAGCCGACCACGTCACAGGGTAACGGGACACCAGCATATTAGGTATCCCCTCCATATCAAGAAATGCCCTGTTTACCGCGTAATACGTATAACAGTCTCCCCTTAGCGTGGTAAGCCCGTCATACGCGGCACAAGTCCAGTCGGTCCTGTCGGAATCATTCATATAAATGATATGCTGATGACTCCAGTTAAATATCCTGAAAGCCTTCTGCACATCCGTCATGTCCTCAGTGTATATCCCGTACAGCTCATTAAGCTGTCTGCACAAGTCATACAAGGCCTCCGGCTCATAATACCTTTCAGGCTCATCCCTCATTGTGATATTGACAGTAACCGAAGATTTATTTCCGTTCTCATCAATTGCTATATAAGTAAGCGGATATGTACCGGGAGCCGTTAAGTCAACATGTGATAAGTCAACAATAAATTCAGGTGACGGATCATAGTCATCCGTAACATAAACCTCGTTCAGGAAAGTAGACGTCCTTCCTATAAAAACCTCAATATCATGAGCACCATAAATAAGGGGTGCCAGATGATCATCAATAACAGTAAACGGGACATCGATTATCTTCTCGTTTCCCGATTCATCCGTTAACGAGACCTGGAATACATACTCACCTGAATGCGAGACATCAGGCACCGTCTTGTAAGCGATTTGAACCTGGGCAAGATCTTCAACATTCGTCACCACTTCTTCCGGCTGCGGAAGACAACCCGTATAAACCGTCTGCGGCACAGCCTCCCCCTCGGGTGCCGTTGTATCAACGACATTCAAAACCACATCCTGATGAAACTCGGCACCGAGCTCCTCATAACTTATATAGAGAAGATATGATCCCGGAACAGAAGTATTGATCAGCGACACATCAGTATAAAACTGAACTCCGGAAATCGAACCTTCAAGAAAATCATCGATCACGACCTCACTGCCTGTCTCTATTATGACCTCAGGTTTGATGAGCGCTTTACTGTAATTTATGTGATACCCTACACCAATTCCCACTAACACAACGGAAAGGAATAAAGAACTTACTAATACAATCTCTTTCTTCTTCAACACTTAACTCCAGGAATTAAACTTCACGCGCTCGGCAAAAGGCTTCTTGCTCGGCGCATGGAAATCATCAACTGCTTTTCCCACGGGAAGAATGCAGACTACATCATATTCTTCGGGCACATTAAGGATCTGAGCTATCTTATCACAGATGCGGTCCTCGTCGGTGATGTGACCTTCGTACCAGCAGCTCTGGTAACCGAGCTCGACGATGGCAAGCAGCATGTTTTCGATAGCGGCGGAATAATCCTGTATTGCAAAGCAGCGGTCACGGTACGCATTAATGCGGCGCGTAAGGACAACTATCATCGCAGGTGCCGTCTGTGCCACGGGCGGATCGAGAACGGCCTTTATCTTAGAAAGAACGTCGGTATCGTTGACGATAACGATATCCGTGGTCTGCTTGTTGCAGCCTGACGGCGCATCGATGCCCGCAGAAGCTATGATCTTAAGGTCTTCCACGGGAACTGGCTCATCCTTAAACTTACCGCGGTAACTGTGCCTGGTCGCGATCGTGTTAACGGCAGTCTTAAGACCCATGACATAAATCTGGCACGGGTTAGCCTCATCCCAATAAGTCTCGAGCACCTCAAGCTCCTTGAAGCCCAGGCTCCTGTAGAACTCATTGGTGATGTCGTAGTCCTCATACATGCCGCTTCTTACCGTCTTAACCTGGATAAAAGAGTACCCCTCCCTGCAGGCATAATCCTTCGCCGCAGCGAAAAGCCTTCTTCCCACACCCTTGCGGTGATACTCCTTAAGCACGCCCATTACGGCAAGCTCGACTGTCTCGTCACCTGTCCTTTTAAGACACAGGAAACCGGCGGCAGTCTCTTCGTCGTAGTAAGCGAAGAACGGCCAGTTTACACATTCCCTTATATACTGCTCGCGGCTGTCCTCAACCTCAAACCATTCGGTCAGTGCCTCGAGAACATCACGTGCAATTGTTTTCTTAAGATCTTTATCTTCGATAAACCTGATCATTAAAGCTGCTCCAGCATAGATTCATAAAGACCCGGAACCATCGACGTGGACAACACCAAAACTACGGTTGCAAGATCGATTAGCGCATGTCCTATCATGATAGGCAGCGGGTTACGTTTCTTATAGTAATGCCAGCACAATATAATAGTCAAAGGTAAAAATGAGAAAAACCTGTAAAGCACATACCTCATATCAAACAAAGTAGGAATAAAGCTATGCTGAAGCGCGAAGAAGAATGCAGGTACGAGTATAGCTGCTGTCTTATTTGATATGCCGTTTACTCCAACCCCGAGATACAGCCCGTCTTCAGCAAGTGCTGTAGTTACCGGAAGCAACAGGAATACAAGCACAGCAAGCGGCTTGCTTAATGGAGCGGCGAGCATAACTGACACAGGCGGCATTATTGTCCCGTAGAGGATGAAGGCCGTAAGATACATGCATCCCATACCAACAAACAGGATGATGATGCACATAACAATGATCTGGCTGATCTTTGTCTTTCCCTTCTCATAGTTAATGAGTTCTTTATATGTCTTCCCTTCCTTTAGCGCATAAAAGACAAGAAGCGCGACAGTTATGATATTTACCACAACTGCTATGACAGTCCATGCTGATGTTATCTCATCCAATCCCTTTCCCAGGATTATTGAGATATCAACATAAATAATAAGAAACAAAAACGACCTTAACGGCAGTAAAAAAGCAACTTTACCCTTATCCATTACATGACCTCTCTTTCATGACAAATGCTTCAGATGCATTCGTTATCAATTCCATGGCGTCCTTCTTCGTGGTTTTAAAAACCCCCGTTGCGATCATTGTCGCTACACCGTGCGAATAGACGATAGTGTTGTGAACGACCTTTGCCGCAGACTCGATGGAAAGTCCGGTCTGCTCCGAGATGTTTCTTATGAGTTCATCATTAACTTTCCCCTTAGGCATATCGGCAAGACTGTAAGGCCTGCTCACGGGCCCCTCACCCAGGTACAGGAACTTAAATAGATTGGGTTCCTTCATGGCAGTGGTTATGTACCGGGAACCGATCCTACTGAAGTCTTTGACGCCATCCCCGTGTGACAACTCAGTCTTACTCTGCTCATACAAAAGCGCATAAGCATAAAGTTCCCTACGAAGCCCTTCCATGTTCTCGAAATGCCATGCGATAGGCTGCGTCGAGCATCCTATCCTCTTCGCAAGAGTGTGGATGCTGATTGACTGATATCCGTCTTCAATCAGCATCTGCAAAGCAGTGCTTAAGATTATTTCCTTGGAGATAGTAACTTTACGTGCCATAGGACCACCTTAATATAACAGTTATTATATAACACCCGTTATATTATTCTCATATCCGCACTATGTCAAGGCAATAAAAAACGGGCGATCACTCGCCCGTCTTTGATCATTCTTCTGTGCCCTTCGAGACTGTCTTTCTCTTTCTGGGTTTCTTCTTCTTCGTCGTGATGAAAGTCATGTTGTCATCACCGTCGTTATAATCGATAACGATATCTGCAACATCCGTGAGACTTCCGTCGAGAGTCATATCGGAAAGCTTATCTTCGATCTGCTTTCTTATCGCCTTACGAAGCGGTCTTGCACCGTACTTCGGATCGTAACCGATCTCTGCAAGGCGGTCAGCGGCACGGTCTGTAATGCTTCCCGTTATTCCCTTATCGGAAAGAACGGAGAATACTTCCTTCATCATGATGTCAACGATCTTTCTTATCTCCTCGGGCTTAAGCTCACTGAAGATGATGGTCTCATCGACACGGTTCAGGAACTCAGGTCTGAATGTCTCCTTCAATGCTGAATTAACAGTAGCTTCCAAAGCCTCCTGGGTACCGGAGAAGAATCCGATAGTCGGTGCCTTGGATGTGTTACCGGCATTACTCGTCATGATTATGATCGCATTCTCGAAGTTAACGTGAACGCCATGACTGTCCGTAAGACGGCCCTCATCGAGCATCTGCAAAAGAAGATTGAATACATCAGCATGAGCCTTCTCGATCTCGTCGAAGAGAATAACGCAGTAAGGCTTATGTCTTACCTGCTCGGTAAGCTGACCTAAATCCTCGTGCCCTACGTATCCCGGAGGAGAACCGATGAGCTTACTTACTGAATGAGGCTCCATATACTCGGACATGTCGATCCTTATGAGAGCTTCCTCAGTACCGAACATTACCTCTGTCAAAGCCTTAACAAGCTCCGTCTTACCTACACCCGTAGGTCCTACAAAGATAAATGATGCAGGCTTGTGCTTCTTCGTAAATCCGGAACGGTTACGTCTTACGGCCTGGGCTACTGCACTTACGGCCTTATCCTGACCGATAACTCTCTCATGAAGTCTCTCCTCGAGATGAACAAGCTTCTCCGACTCGCTCTCGGAGATGGACTTACAGGGAATTCCCGTCCACATCTCAACTACTCTCGCGATATCTTCAACGGTGATGGGATCAGGTTCGATCTCATCCTTCAAAGAATCGTACTCCTGCTGTGCCTTCTCTGCAGCAACGCGGAGCTCGGCAACCTTTGCATAGTACTGCTCACGCTCGGACATCGTAAGGCTCTCCATCTTCTCAACCATGGAAGAATAGTCCTTATCAGCCTTCTTATGTGCTTCCTCAGCCTTCTTAAGCTTAACGAGCTTAACGTTATTGAGGTTAGCGCGTGAACCCGCCTCATCGATAAGATCGATAGCCTTGTCCGGCAGATAACGGTCTGTTATGTATCTCTTCGAAGCCATGACAGCAAAGTTAATGACCTCGGGAGAATATGTTACGTTATGATGCTTCTCGTAGTAGTCCTTGATGCCCATGAGGATCTCAACTGCAATCTCCTCTGACGGCTCATCTACCACTACCTTCTGAAAACGTCTCTCAAGAGCGGAATCCTTCTCGATCTTCTTGTATTCGGCCGTGGTCGTCGAGCCGATGATACGAAGTTCGCCTCTTGCCAAGGCAGGCTTAAGGATATTGGCCGCGTTTGTAGAACCCTCGGAGTCACCTGCTCCGACGATGGTATGAAGTTCATCGATGACGAGGATGATATTCTCCTCGCGGATAGCCTCATTTATAACGCCCTTGATCCTGTTCTCGAACATACCTCTGAACTGGGTACCTGCAACCATGGCAGGAAGGTCGAGCTGCCAGATCTGCATGTTCTGAAGCTTCTCGGGAACTTCACCGTTAACGATCTTATTCGCAAGGCCCTGAGCAATGGCTGTCTTACCGACACCCGGCTCACCAATGAGAACAGGGTTGTTCTTCGTTCTTCTGTTAAGGATCTGAACCACACGGTCGATCTCATTCTCACGGCCTAAGATACGGTCGATCTTACCTGCCTTTGCACGCTCCGTAAGATTCGTTCCGAACTCGTTAAGGAACTTGAGCCTTCTTTTGCTGCTCCTCTCCTTACCGTCCCTGTTCTTACCTGAACCGCGCTCGGACTTATCAGGATTCTTACCGCCGAAGATGGAATCCATGAAGTTACTGATGGGATTTCCGTCAGCTCCGTTACCGGGGCGCTTTCCGAACGTATCCTCAGGGGGAATGTCGTCATCATCAGAAGAATCTCCTCCGAAGTCTGCGACACCCACATTGGTCTGATCATCATCAAAGAAATCGTATTCTCCCTCGGGACCCATGCCTTCAAACTCGTTTCCGAGTCCGTCGAGATCACCGAGATCCGAGAAATCGTCATTCGCAAGAGCCTTCAGAAAATCAGTGGGATTAGTGGCATTACCTGCCTTACCGATGATGTTCTCGACCTTATCGGCCATCTCATCGATGTTATCCCCGTTGATACCTGCTGCTGCGAACATATCGCTTATGCCGGCAAAACCCGACTCATAAGCACACTTCATGCAGTAACCGTCGTCAATACGTCTGCCGTTCTCATAGCGGCTCGTAAAGACTATGGCCTGCCTCTGCTTACATACTGAACATAATGGCATATCTTATTTTACCCTCTTCCTTCCATATTGAACCGGGCTCCCTTAAACCCCGTTCTCCTTTGCTTTTCTTCTTACTCTCGGTCCTGTCGCTATCTCAAACGCTTCCTGCTCAAGTCTTGCCGTATCGATAAACGTCGACAGATCCGCATACTGTCCCTCTTTCTTCGCCTTCGCCAGAAGCGGTCCAACGAACTGTCCCGTATAAGACCCCTTAACCTTGGCTACCTGCTCCGGTGTGCCCTTCGCGATAACTTCACCGCCGTTATCTCCGCTCTCAGGGCCTAAGTCAATAATATAATCCGCTGTCTTAATAACATCAAGATTATGTTCAATGACAAGTACCGTATTGTTATTCTGAGCAAGGCGCTCCAATATGTCAACTAATTTATGTACATCAGCGACATGAAGTCCCGTCGTAGGCTCATCGAGCACATAAAGGGTCTTGCCCGTCGATCTCTTGGAAAGCTCTGCGGCAAGTTTTACACGCTGAGCCTCACCGCCCGACAGTTCGGGTGACGGCTGACCTAACTTAATATACCCCAAACCGACCTCCTGGAGGGTCCTTACTTTGCGGTAAATGCTTGGCACGGCGCTGAAGAAATCACATGCCTCATCAACGCTCATCTCGAGCACATCAGCTATATTCTTGCCCTTGTACTTAACCTCGAGAGTCTCTCTGTTATATCTTTTACCCTTACAAACGTCACACTTAACGTAAACATCGGCAAGGAAGTGCATCTCGATCCTGTTTACACCGTCACCGTTACAGGCCTCGCACCTTCCGCCCTTGACGTTAAAGCTGAAGCGTCCGTTCTTATATCCCCTCTGCTTGGCATCGGGAGTATTGGCATAAAGACTTCTTATAAGATCAAATACACCGATATAAGTGGCAGGATTACTTCTCGGAGTCCTTCCGATCGGCGACTGGTCAATAACGATCAGCTTATCTAACTTGCTGTAGCCGTTAATGTCATCGCACTTGACCTTCTTCTTACGCGCTCCGTTAAGTTCGTGGGCAAGCACGGGAACCAGTGTCGAATTGATCAAAGATGACTTACCCGAACCCGATACACCAGTGATGCAGGTAAAAAGGCCAATCGGGATATCAACATTCAGGTTCTTAAGGTTGTTTACCTTCGCCCCCTTGATCTTAATCACATTCTTAGGATCAAAAGGTCTCCTGTTCGAAGGAACGGGAATAAACTTCTTACCGCTTAAGTACTGGCCCGTAACGGACTCCTTGACCTTTGATATCTCAGCGGCAGTACCCTGAGCGACCACCTTGCCTCCGAGGATTCCTGCACCGGGTCCGATATCGACAATATGATCCGCTGCACGCATGGTGTCCTCGTCGTGCTCAACCACGATTACCGAATTGCCGAGATCTCTTAATTTAAACAAAGTCTTAAGAAGCTTCTCGTTATCCCTCTGGTGAAGGCCTATCGAAGGCTCATCAAGGATATAAAGAACTCCCTGAAGTCCGGAACCGATCTGGGTTGCAAGCCTTATTCTCTGTGCCTCACCGCCTGAGAGCGTCATCGCGGGGCGGCTTAACGTCATGTACTCAAGTCCAACGTCAGACAGGAACTGCAGTCTCGCCTTTATCTCGCGAAGGATGGGACCTGCGATGGCCGTATTACGCTTACTGAACGTAAGCTTCGAGAAGAACTTCAACTCATCCTTTACCGAGCGGTCCGTAAGAGCACTGATATTAAGTTTATTAATATATATGGACAGACTCTCCTTACGAAGTCTTGCGCCGCCGCACTCAGGGCAGACATCAACGCTCATGTACTGCTCGTAGCTTGCCTTCGCATCCTCACCGTAAGCCTCGTTATAGCGTCTCATAATGCTCGGAACAAGGCCTTCCCATGCTGAGTAGTAATCACCTGTTCTCTTATAGACACTGTTTGATGTATCTATCTTCATCTTAACGCCGTCATTGCCGTAAAGGATTATGTCCTTTATCTTCTTCGGGAGCTTGTTATAGGGCGTATCAAGGGAGAAGCCGTACTTCTCGGACAAAGCCACGATAAAGCCTCTTCCCCAGCTCTTGGTATCGTCGAAGTTCCATCCGCCCGCTCTTATCGCACCCTCATTGATGGAGAGTTTGGGATCATTGATACAAAGCTCGGGATCAACGTGAATGAGAGAACCGATACCTGTACATTCGGGACAGGCACCGTAAGCATTGTTAAACGAGAAACTTCTCGGAGATACCTCACCGTAAGATATACCGCAGTCAGGACAGGACAGATTCTGTGAGAAAAGCTCCTCATTGACCTCATAGGTCTTCTCTCCCGTCTTCTCATCTTCACTCGTAACCACCTGAGCCTCAACTATGAGAAGACCGTCAGCAAGCTTCAATGCCGTCTCACACGAGTCGTAAAGCCTTGTGGTATTGCTCTCCTTAAGTACGAGTCTGTCCACCACAACTTCGATGTTATGCTTCTGGTTCTTATCAAGCTTAATGAAATCAAGCTCTTCACCTAAGTCATACATCGATCCGTCTATCCTTGCGCGGACATATCCGGACTTACGGTATTCCTCAAGATTCTTCTTATACTCGCCCTTCTTGCCTCTTATCGTAGGCGCCATGACGATGAGCCTTGTTCCCTCGGGATAGGACTTAAGTTTATCTGCGATCTGGTCTATGGTCTGCGAAGATATGGGCTTTCCGCACTTCCAGCAATATGGCTGGCCTACGCGAGCATAAAGAAGCCTTAAGTAATCGTAGATCTCGGTAACCGTTCCTACGGTGGATCTCGGGTTATGGCTCGTCGTCTTCTGATCGATGGAGATCGAAGGCGATAATCCTTCAATGCTGTCTACATCAGGCTTCTCCATCTGCCCTAAGAACATCCTCGCATACGAAGACAGGGACTCGACATATCGTCTCTGTCCTTCAGCATAGATCGTGTCAAAGGCTATGGAACTCTTTCCCGAACCCGACAGACCCGTCAATACGACAAGCTGATCTCTTGGGATATCGAGGTCAATATTCTTGAGATTATTCTCCCTCGCCCCATGGATCCTGATGTATTTATATTCTTTCATCTATAACACCGCTCTAAAAGAAATTATGTTCGTTTTTGAGGCATAACATAGTTTACCACAGAAAAGTCACGTGTACATCCCTTGCTATTTTAAAAATGCTATGTTAATATACTCGAGCGTTTCGTCTTGCGCATTAATCGCTTTAACAGATGGCCCCATGGTCAAGCGGCTAAGACGGCGCCCTCTCAAGGCGCAATCACGAGTTCGATTCTCGTTGGGGTCACCACTTAAAAACCCGGTTCATTCGAACCGGGTTTTCTTTATTACCGTACAGTTATTAATTCATTAGCTATCAGTTCTGAATTACAGTAGTAGTTGATCTCATATGTACCCGCTTCAAGTCCTGAACCGTCAGGATTTTCCAGGGAGAATGTATTAGACATTGAATTATTCCCGTCATATTCATATGTCAAAGTTCCCATTGACTCCCCATCTTATTAATCGAATCTTTCATCAATTACTCGTTTTGACTTCTTCTCCGACCTTGGCAGCAAGCCTATCTCTACTACCTTGACTATAGGCGTGAATCCTATCTTAGCCTTAACGGAAGCAGCAACCTTCTTGGACAACTCCTCGAAGTCGTAGTGGCCTGAAGTCTCCACATATATTCTCATCGTATCTCTTCCGTCAAGATGTGAGATACGGATCTGATACTCTGAAGAAAGCTCGGGGAATGTCTTCAGGATCTCCTCGATCTGAGCCGGGAATACATTGACACCCTTGATCTTCATCATGTCGTCAGTTCTTCCCTTGATAACATCGATCCTCGGGAACTTGGAGCCGCACTTACAAGGCTCGGGTATGATACGTGACAGATCGTGAGTCCTGTATCTGATAAGAGGTGCACCCTCCTTAACGAGAGTCGTGATGACGATCTCACCCCACTCACCGTCCGGCAAAGGCTCGAGCGTAACAGGGTCAATGATCTCAAGATAGATATAATCATCCCAGTAGTGCATGTATTTCTCACCGGGACAGTTGATACCGATACCGGGACCATAGATCTCCGTAAGTCCGTAGATATCAAACAACTCGATTCCGAGCTCGTTATGGATCCTTTCACGCATCTTATCTCCCCAGCGCTCGGAGCCGATAACGCCCTTCTTAAGATGGATCTTGTCCTTGATGCCCCTCTTTTCGATCTCTTCTGCAAGAAGCAAAGCGTAAGATGAGGTCGCGCAAAGAACGGTAGACTTCATGTCCATCATGAACTGGAGCTGCTTGTCGGTGTTGCCGGGACCCATCGGGATGCACATTGCACCTAACTTCTCGGCACCTAACTGGAAGCCGATACCTGCGGTCCACAGGCCGTATCCCGGAGTGATGTGGATCCTGTCCATATTGGTGATGCCTGCCATCTCGTAGCAGCGCTTGAACTGTATAGCCCAGTCATCTACATCCTTGGCCGTATAAGGAATGATTACGGGAAGGCCCGTCGTTCCTGAAGAAGAATGGATACGGACGATCTCCTCCTCGGGTGAAGTCATTAGTCCCAGAGGATAAGCCTCACGAAGATCGTTCTTCTCAGAGAAAGGAAGCTTAAGAAAGTCTTCTGCAGTCTTAATCCCGGTTATGCCGCACTCTTCGAGCTTCTTACCGTAAAAGCTTCCGGCCTTAACGAGAGCCTGTATCCTGTCATTTACCTGTTCGATCTGAAGTTCATTGATCTTCATGTTGCCTCCTTATACTCGCGCATATTCCAAAGCCTTGAAGTTAAGCTCATGGAACTGCGGTTTTACCTTCTTTACCAACGCCTGCCTGATGTCGTCAATGGTAACTTCACCAAGGAATCCGCCTCTTGCAGCAGCGCCGAGAAGAACCATGTTCATTACCTTTGGAGAACCTAAGTCCTTCAAAGCGGCATCAGTATCAACGATAACGAGTTTTCCTATCGCGTCACCCTCAAGAGAACCCAGGAAAGACGTCATCTGCTCTCCCTGATAATCCGAGCCTACCAAAGCAGCCGTTACGGGCATCAAAGCGCGGTCGGCCGTGATCACGGTACCGCCCTTCTTAAGATAAGGCAGCATCCTTACTGTCTCCGCGGGCTCGAAACCGATGATAAGATCGACACACCCTTTCCTGATAAGAGGCGTGGGAGTTTGACCAATACGAAGATAACTCATAACGCTGCCGCCTCTTTGTGCCATGCCGATAGTCTCAGCGGACCTTACTTCAAGACCTTTTGCCATGGAAGCCGCAGCCGTAAGCTTTGATGCGAGAACGGTTCCCTGACCGCCTACACCGCACAGAATGATGTTAGTCGTACTCATTCGCGTCCCGCCTTTCCTATCGCATCTACGGGGCATATCTGCGAGCACAGACCGCATCCGTTACAAAGGGTCTCGTCTATAGCCACGCGGCCGTCCTTAATTATGACTCCGGGACAGCCTATCTCACGGATGCACTTCCTGCAGTCAACGCATTTGTTATTATCGACATCATACGGAGTCTCGGGCTTAAACAACACGGCACATGGTGCCTCGAATATGACAGCCTTCACACCGGGCTCATCCGCGACCTTCTTTACGTTCGCGACTGCTTCATCAAGCTTGAAAGGATCCTGCCTTATTACAGTCTCCACTCCGATGCCGCGAAGTATATTCTCGATATCAATCTTATCCGTGAATTCGCCCATCATGGTCTTACCAGTACCCGGATGGGGCTGATGACCTGTCATGGCAGTAGTGGAGTTATCAAGTACTATAAGCGTCATGTCAGCCTGGTTATAGACTGCATTTACGACGCCGGGTATGGCAGATGCAAAGAAAGTCGAATCGCCCACGAATGCAAAGCACTTGGTGTCTGGCTTTACCCTGCCGACGCCCTGAGATATTCCGAGACCTGCGCCCATGCAAAGGCACGTATCGACCATATCAAGCGGCATGGCATTTCCTAATGTGTAGCAGCCGATATCTCCCGCAAATATAGTCTCCCTGCCCTTCATGGCAAGCTTTACGGCATAAAATGATGCCCTGTGAGGACATCCTGCACACAGCACGGGCGGACGCACGGGAAGCTCGGGAGTCTCAAGACTTACATGTGTCTTTGTCTCCCACTCCATAAAGTCGTAAACATACTGATAAACAAGATCAGGCAGGTTCTCGCCGGAACGTGCGACATCGCCCGTAAGCTTACCGTCGATCCTCACGTTGATCCCGTACTTACCGCATACTTCAAGGAGCTGCTTCTCGATGTAGGGATCGAGTTCCTCGATAACGAGCACCTCATCCACTTCCCTTAAGAACACTGATGCGAGCTTATCGGGAAAAGGGAAAGGCGTACTTATCTTAAGAAGCGAAGGGATCTGTTTTCCTTCCATCTTCGCCTCATCGATAATATCGATAACATTTGCATACGAGATGCCTTGAGACACGATACCCTTACGGCAGCTGCCTTCCGTAAGCACGTTACGGGGGGCTGAAGAGAATTCATCGGATAAAGCCGCATTACGTTCTTCAATCTTCGCATGGTTTGCAAAAGACAACTTCGGGAAAATGACCCAGCGCTTGGAGTCCTTAACAAAGCCCTCCGGCCTGTGGTCCTCATACTCCCTGTACTCGCGCACATCGATAGACTGATAAGAGTGACACACCCTCGTCGTGGGTCTTAAGAAAACAGGCGTATTGTACTTCTCAGAAAGCTCGAACGCCTCAAAGACCATCTCATAAGCTTCTTTGGCATCAGAAGGATCAAAGCAGGGCACTTTCGAATACTGCGCGAAAGTCCTCGTATCCTGCTCAGTCTGGGAAGAGATCGGGCCCGGGTCGTCTGCAACAAGCACTATCATGCCGCCCTTTATGCCGACGTACTCAAGGCTCATCAAAGGGTCGGAAGCAACATTAAGTCCGACCTGCTTCATGGTTACAAGCGTTCTTGCGCCTGAATAAGAAGCGCCCGCTGCAACTTCCAGCGCGCACTTCTCGTTGACGGACCATTCCACATAGATACTGCCGTCGTTTTCTTTTGCAATTGTCTCAAGAACTTCCGTAGAGGGAGTTCCGGGGTAACCGGCGACGACATTGACACCGGCTGCAACAGCCGCCTTGCCTATCGCCTCGTTACCCATCAGGAATTCTCTTTGCATATCAGTTCATCAGTCCTCGTTAGGCATCTTCCATGCATGGTGATCTGTATGGAGAAGGTGTTCTGACTTCTCAGACAAGGGCTCTCCTAAGTAATCTTCGTAGATAGCCTTTATGGAAGGATTCTCGTGTGAGAAACGCAGATTGCTGTTCTTATCCTGTGTATAAAGAACATCAGCTCTTTCCTGCTTCATGCTGTAGCCGTCGTGGATAGGCTGTCCGCCGCCGCCTACGCAGCCGCCGGGACATGCCATTACTTCTACGAAATCATACATAACCTCTCTGTGCTTCAAAGCCTTCAGGAGATTATCAGCATTACCGAGACCGTTAACAACTGCGATTCTCAATGTCGTTCCTGCAAGATCAAAGGAAACTTCCTTCCATCCGTCCATGCCTCGGACATCCTTGAAAGCATCAGGATCAGGATTCTTGCCTGTTACTGCAAAGTAAGCAGTACGCAGTGCAGCTTCCATAACACCGCCCGTAGCTCCGAAGATGTTACCTGCACCGGAACCGACACCCAAAGGCATATCAAGAGGAGTATCCTCGAGAAGTTTGGGATCGATATGAGCCATCCTGATGAGACGGTCTACTTCCCTTGTTGTAAGTGATACGTCAACATCGGGATCGCCGCATGCATCGTTCATTGCGGGGATCGCGCACTCATGCTTCTTCGCAAGGCAGGGCATTATGGATACAACGAAGATATCCTTGGGATCCTTGCCGAGTATCTCAGCATAGTAGGACTTTGCTACCGCACCGAACATCTGCTGAGGTGACTTTGCAGAAGAAAGATTATCTACATACTCGGGATAGTGACTCTTAATGAATCTGACCCAACCAGGGCAGCATGACGTAAACATCGGGAATCTGGAAGCACTTCTGTCCTTAACTCTTTCAAGGAACTCGTTTGCCTCCTCCATGATGGTAAGGTCAGCCGTGAAATTAGTATCGAAAACATAGTCAACACCGATTCTCTTAAGGCAGGAAGCAAGACGCTCAATGGTAGCTTCCTCGGCATTCATGCCAAAAGGCTCGCCCCAGGCAGTTCTGATGGCAGGAGCGATCTGAACTACGACAGTCTTGTTCTCGTCATAGATAGCGTGAAGTGCTACTTCGGTATCGTCTCTCTCGACCAAAGCGCCTACCGGGCAGTGAGTGATGCACTGGCCGCACAAAGCACAGTCGGATTCCTTCAATGTGTAGTAATCTGCAACGTCAACCGTTGAGTTACCGCCGGAATTAACTACATCCCAAACATTTACATGCTGAATCTTATCGCAGACCTGGATACAACGAAGACACTTTATGCACTTCGTATAGTCTCTGATAAGAGGGAAAGAAGCGTCGCTCTTCTCGATGGCGGGGAGTTCCTTTTCGAACGGGGAATCCTCAAGGTTCATGGTGTTGGCAAGAGTCTGCAAAGAGCAGTTGCCTGATCTTACGCATGTGGGACACTCGTCCTTATGCTGTGAAAGGATGAGCTGAACGTTATTCTTACGCGCTCTCTTTGCCCTTCTTGAATCGGTCCTGATCACCATTCCCTCTTCAACTACGTTGTTACATGCAGTAAGAAGTCTGTCGTAACCTTCAACCTCAACGAGGCAGACACGGCAGGCACCGATGTCGTTAAGATCCTTCCAGTAGCAAAGCGTGGGGATCCTGACACCGATCTTCTTAGCAGCGTCGAGAATGGTTGTATTCTCGGGTACTTCGATCTTAATGTTATCTATTGTTGCGCTGACCATTGTGTTTCTCTGCCTCCTCTGAAGTTACCGTAACCGAAGTGATCGCAGTGCAGGCATCTTCCGGATTCCTGATGTGCCTCTTCCTCGGTCATACCTTGCTCCATGAGACAAAAATCATGGATACGCTCATAAGCGGGACGCTCACGCATATTGACACGTCCGCAGGGAACGTGATCTTCGAAGTGGATCTTAGGCATCTCGATATCACACTTGATCTCGTGGTCGAAGCCTAAGAACTCATCGATATTTGCAGCTGCAACCTTACCGCCTGCGATAGCCTTGATAACGGTAGCAGGACCTGATACGCAGTCACCGCCTGAGAATACACCCTCAAGCTCAGTTACGTCACAGGCATCGTTGGCATTGATCCTGTCTCTCTTAAGAGGTACTCCCTCCTCAGCGAAATCAGCAGAATCAATGCTCTGGCCGATAGCAACGAGAACTAGGTTACATGCAAGTCTCATCTCGGGAACACCTGCCTTAACAGGTGTAGGACGGCCCCACTTGACCTCGCCTACTGTCTGAGGCTGAGTCCAGAGAGCGGCAACCTTGCCGTCTTCAGTCTTCTCGATCCTGACGGGAGCATTAAGCTCAACGATCTCGCAGCCGTCAGCTACGGCACCGTCAACCTCTTCAGCAAGAGCCGTCATGTCGATCTTTCTTCTTCTATAAGCGATCTTTACGCTTTTAGCACCGCAGCGGACGGCAGATCTTGCAACGTCCATGGCAACGTTACCGCCGCCGACTACGACTACGTCAAGGCCTGTGTAATCAGGAATTATGCCGTCACCGATACCGCGGAGCATCTCAACTGCGGAGATTACGCCTTCAGCGTCCTCACCCTCGATACCGATCTTTCTGTCTGTATGTGCACCGATGGCAAGATAGACCGCATCACTTCTCCAGCGGATCTCATCCAAAGTTGCATCTTTACCTACTGAGAAATTAGTTACTGTCTTAAAGCCCGTACGCTTCAGATTCTCAATCTCGGCATCAAGCTGCTCTCTCGGGAGTCTGTAGCTCGGGATACCGTAACGGAGCATTCCGCCGAGCTTGTCTCTTTGCTCGTAAACCGTTACGTCATGACCCATGATGGACAGATAGTAAGCAGCAGTAAGTCCGCTCGGGCCACCGCCGACGATGGAAACCTTCTTACCTGTCTTAGGGAACATCTTAGGCATCCTGATCTCGCCTTCGTGCTCGACTGCGAATCTCTTGATACCTCTGATATTGATGGCATCATCAACCATCGTTCTTCTGCATCGCATCTCACAGGGATGCTCACAGATAAGTCCGCATACACACGGGAACGGATTGTCTTTTCTGATAAGGTCACAGGCATCCTGATAGCGGCCTTCATGTACCAGTGCGATATAACCGGGGATATCAACATGAGCAGGACACTGATACTCACAAGGAACAGGCTGTCTTCTGATGCCCTTACATCTTCCGTATTTGATATGTGCCTCATAGTCGTCACGGAAGCCCAGGATTCCCTTAAGAACCATCCTGGCTGCCTCTGATCCGATGGCACAGTCTGCTGAAGTATAGATACTCTTTGCTGTCTTCTCTATCTCATGAAGAGTCTGATCGGTACCTGTACCGTCGAGAACCTTCTTGATCAGTTTCTCAAGCTGTCCCAATCCTACACGGCAAGGTGTACACTTACCACATGACTGGGCATGGCAAAGATTAAGGAATGTTGCCGCAAGGTCCACAGGACATAATCCCGGCTGGCTCCCCTCGACTCGTCTTTCAAGGTCCTGATACAGTTCGTCGACTGTTTCCTGAGCCTTGGTAGCGTTGACAATGTTAAGTCTGCTCATTGTCTAACCCCCTTATTTATTAATCGTCCATAAATTATAATATATAACCCCTCGAAAAACAAAGAAAAAGGGACCGTTTAGAACGGTCCCTTGAAGATTAATATAAAACCTTATCAGAAGTTTTCTTTCTTTCTGACGATTACCACTGCGAACAAGCTTGCTGCAGAAGCGATCATAACGATTCCGAATACTGTCGTTGCGGATACAGACTCACCTGTGGAAGCAACTGTCGTATCGTAATCAATTGTAGGTCTGTTAGCGTCACCTACTGTTGTGGGTGTGTCCTCAACTACGGGGATCTCCTGCGCTCTCGTTGCACCGAGAACTGCTGTAGGGATATTGGACGAAGCAACCGTAGGATCACACTTATCAAGCATTACGATCTGCTCAACCTGCTCGGTTCCGCTTACGAATACGTTACCTGCAGTATCAACAGTGAATGTGATGGACTCAGCGATGTCGTATCCCAACGGAGCAGATGTCTCTGTAAGGATATATGTTCCGGCAGGAAGTCCGTTAACGATCGCTGAAGAAGACGAAACTGTTGTGAATGTGATCACATTATCAACAACTGCGAATCCTGTTGCGATCTGACCGTTCTGTGTAACAGTAACACCGGAAAGGTCATAGTTCTGGTTTGTAATGTTCTCGATAGTAAGTGTAGCGCCATCGATCTCAGCTCCGGCAATATCAACCTTGCTGATAGTTACAGAAGTAGTTGTAGGCTGCTCAGGTACTGTCACAGGTGCAGGCTGATCGGGAACAGGTGTTGCCGTTGCTGCAGGCTCCTCTACGGGAACTTCTGTAGGAACAGGTGTAGCTGTTGCCTCAGGTGCCTCAGTAGGAGCTACCGTAGGAGCTACCGTCGGAGCAACCGTAGGTGCTACTGTCGGAGCAACCGTAGGTGCAACTGTCGGAACTACTGTAGGTGCGACTGTCGGAGCAACCGTAGGTGCAACTGTCGGAGCAACCGTTGGTGCCACTGTAGGTGCAACTGTCGGAGCAACTGTCGGAGCAACCGTAGGTGCTACTGTCGGAGCAACTGTAGGAGCAACCGTAGGTGCCACTGTCGGAGCTACAGTAGGTGCCACTGTAGGTGCTACCGTAGGAGCTACTGTAGGTGCAACTGTAGGGGCAACCGTAGGTGCTACCGTAGGAGCTACTGTCGGAGCAACCGTAGGTGCCACTGTCGGAGCAACTGTAGGAGCAACCGTAGGTGCTACCGTAGGTGCAACTGTAGGTGCTACCGTAGGAGCTACTGTAGGTGCTACCGTAGGAGCTACTGTAGGAGCAGGTGCTTCCGTAGGAGCAGGTGCTTCTGTAGGAGCG
>JAGDCV010000009.1 GCA_017958365.1 Clostridiales bacterium | reverse complement strand
TTATACTCGGTTACTTATACTATTATTTCGTTTATCAGTATTTTGAAGATCAGATGGCAAAGTACAATATAGACGAGGTTCAGGATGAGATTGAATATGAGCAGATGAGAGTTGCAAGTCTCCAGAAGATGGAGCAGGATCTCGAGGCCAAAGGCCCCAGTACTTCGGTCTTGGGAGTTTACAACAACCAGAGTGAAGAACTAAGTGCACTTGCTGATATCCTTGAAGGTAATGCTACTAATATCACAATGAGCTGGAGCGATCCCGAACTGTACGGCACAATTGTAAGAAGAGATGTAACGCTTTCGTTCAACACAGGTAACTTCGAAGCTGCAGGAGATATCGTCAAACAGATTGCTGACTGCGAGTACACACTCCTCATCGTTAATCTGTCAATGGACGAGACCGAGATAGAAGAAGAGGTTGAGGTAGCTGCTTCAAGCACAACGCTTTCTGCCGGTCTGGATGCTGTAGCTGAAGGCGAAGATGGTGCAGATACATTAGTTGCTGAGGAGCCTCAGACAGAGACTGTTACCGTTACGAAGAAAGTAACAAGTGTTACTTTAACCATCAGATTCTTCGAGACTACAGACGGTGCTGTCAATCTGAACGGCCTTACGCAGCCTGAACCTGAAGTTACTATTGAAGAAGATGAAGATGGTCTTCCTTCAACGGAAGAACTCAACGACCAGATCAACGGAGATTAAGTATCGTAATAACTCTAAAACAACAAAGTCGCCTCATATGAGGCGGCTTACTTTTTGAATTCAATTTTGCTCTCTTTGCTGACTGTTGTTGATCCTTTTATGTGCGATAGCGTAGACCTCTTCGTCTGTGCGCATGCCGATTACTATTATGATCATTTGCGAATCGGTTCTGACAAGCTTATATATGATTCGAATACCGGAACTCTTGAGCTTGATCTTCAGCAACCCGGTTAGATCATTACCGTGCTTGTTTCCCAAAGGTTTACCGTATCCGCCTTCACTTTGTGGGAGCGGATTGTTGCTGACTTTACTGATGGCTTTACGTACTATAAGTCGCTGTGAATTATCAAGTGATATGAAATCTTTCCTTGCTTGCGACGTGAATTCAACAGTCCAGTTCATTCAAACTCAACATCATCCGTTGCATCAAGTTCTTCTTTGGTAATACCGAATTCGCGGTCGATCTCTTCCAGGGGGATAAGAGTAGAAGGATCGAGTTGATTTAATCTCTTGGCTGCCATTAAAATATCGTGATACTCTTCCAGCATATCCATTAACTCAACATATTTATCAGGAGACATTATTACTGCCTCGGCCTGATTGTTCTTCATAACGACCTTAGTTCCGTTTGTTTTGACATCAGAGAATATCTGACCTGCCATTCCGCGGTTGAACTGAGAGATAGGAATTGTATTTGTAATAGCACTCTTTACGGATTTCATAGTTATCATCTCCTTTGATTTGATTCTAATCTCTCAAAGGAAATACGTCAATAAATATATCAGTAAATCTACTGACAAATATACTGTTAATGTTTCGCCGGCTCCATTCCGAACTCTTCGGCCACTTCGCTCTTATCCGTCCAGCCGATATAGTATGCCGTGATCTCGGTGAGTTCGTTGGATATCTTGTCGTAGTAGGGCAGACCGGTCTCGATATCGTAGGTTGCATTCATTATCTCGTTAGGTAGATTCTCGCTGACATATGCCACGAGCTCGTCCGTGGTGCCGAAGTTATTGCCGTATTCATCCGCCTTATACAGGTCCGGCGCGCCGAAAGTATGAAGTATCTCATGCGCATAAGATGCAGGATTCTCTTCGCCGTCTATGCTGTTGCAGTAGATCCTGCAGAACTCATACGGATACACATAGCCTTCGTCGCAGACTATGGTGCAGGAATTCCTGTTATAGTTGCTCGGGGTATTAACGAACAGCATGTAAACAACGCTGCTTGCGCCTAACTCTGATTTGATGTCGTCTATCGGTGCGATACCGTCTGCGATGTACTGCCAGACCTCCTCAATCCCTTTTGTGCCGGAGTTGTTGAGGATCTCGTCGGACATTTTCGCCTCGTAGTAAAGACTGGGGTTCACCGTCCAGTCGCACTTGAAGTCGACGAACTTGTTCCAGGAAGCGGCCTGCGTTTCGATCCATGATGTTCCGAGTTTGAGGTAATTCAGTGTGTGCGAGATGGTCGTCTTATCGTCAGGATCGTTAAAGTCCCAGGAATAAGACGGTGTCGATACGAAGATAGATACGACCGCTACGATCCCCTCGCAGCTGTCTGCAGAGCCGTGCGGGAGCTGGGGAGGCTCGGTTGCCGCCGTGGTCACCGTCTCGCTGGAAGAGGGAGAGTCATACACTCCGGGCTTCATATAGCATCCGGAACAAGCCAGCATCACGCAAATAATAAATATAACTACAGTTTGTTTTATCTTCATTGTGAGAATTATATCTTTATTCGCCATTGGGCTCAAATCTTTGGTCAAAGTGTTCCCGCACAGCAGGCAGGGGATTTGATATTTTATGTCTATGGCAAGAACGATCGACATGACAACCGGCAATCCGATGAAGCACATCGTGAGATTCACGATCCCGCTGTTCCTCGGCAATGTATTCCAGCAGCTGTACAACATGGCAGACAGTGCCATCGTAGGACAGAAGCTGGGTGTTGAGGCGCTGACGTCGGTAGGTCAGAGCGCGTCGATCACTTTCCTCATCATAGGTTTCTGCATGGGTACATGCGCAGGCTTCGGCATCCCGATCTCACAGAGGTTCGGTGCGCGCGATCAGAAGACCATGCGCAAGTATGTCTATAACAGCCTCTATCTGTCCGCTGTTATCGCGGCCATCCTGACGGTCGTCTGCTGCGCCCTCACGAGGCAGATCCTGCAGATGATCAACACCCCTGCGGTGTACATGGATAACGCTTACAAATACCTGTTCATCATATTCCTCGGCCTCCCGTGCACGGTGCTCTATAACATCGCCGCATCAATCGCGAGAGCCGTCGGAGATTCGAAGACGCCGTTTATATTCCTCGTCGTGTCTGCCGTCCTGAACGTCGGTCTGGATTTCCTGTTCATTTTCGGGTTCGGCATGGGAGTCGAAGGTGCGGCCATTGCGACCGTAATCTCGCAGGGCGTCTCGGGTGTGCTCTGCCTCGTCAAAGTGCTTACCAAATACAAGGAACTCAGGGACGCGGGGTCCAAAGACTATCTGCACATCAATAAGAAAGCAGTCAAGGTCCTTCTCAAGATGGGCGTTCCGATGGGCCTTCAGGCATCGATCACGGCCATCGGCTCGATCCTTCTGCAGATAGCGATCAACGGCCTAGAGAACGTCTATATCCAGGCGTACACGATCGCCATCAAGGTCAAGATGCTCTTCATCCCGATGCTCGATTCGCTCGGAACGGCGCTCGCGACTTTCGTCGGACAGAACTACGGCGCGGGTGACTTCAAGAGGATCAAGCGCGGCATCAGGGATTCCGTCATTCTGGGCGTTATCTTCTCGGCAGTAACCATGGGCGTCATAACGCTCTTCGGCAGATACATCATCATGGTCTTTGTCAAACAGGGCGAAGCGGGCGTAGGTGCGGTCATCGATGCGGCATATCAGTACATCTTCATCGACGTAATGCTCATTACGCTTCTCGCATTACTGTTCGTATTCAGGTATTCTATACAGGGAATCGGGAAAAGCCTTACCGCTATGGTCGCAGGCTTCATGGAGATGGCGTCGAGACTTGTCATGTCGCTGTTCGTCATCCCAACTGTAGGCTGGCTCGCAGCATGCTTCACCGATCCGCTCGCATGGGGTTCCGCGATGCTCTACTGCCTTGTCGCTTTCCTGATCCTCATGCACATCAAACAAAAGAAACACAAAGCCACATAAACTCCGGAGGGCCCTGCCATGAGATACGACTTTACCGACCGCAACGGTACTTTCCTTGCAACTGATACCGGCGATACCAGTTACCTCTATCTGCCGGTCGCATCACCGTCGGGTGTCCTGAGCTGCATCACTCCCACGGGCAGGGGCGACTCGAGGCTGTCGCAGAACCAGTATCTGCTCCCGCCTGTTGTCGTCGAAGACCTCCAGCAGTCTATGGTCGGCCGTAACTTCTGGTTCGACATCGAGGGCATCGGGCTTCGTTCTGCCTTCGGTTTCTCTCTTGCCCAGCTTGCTCGAAAACAGTCTCCCGTCATCGAGGGCGGCATGCTCTGGCAGAAGACATCTCTAGAGATCGCTGACGGTGTGACCTGTGAGACATTAGACTTCGCACCCGTAGGTACGGCTAAGTCAGAGGTAATGCAGGTAACCGTTACCAACAACAGCGGCAGTGACATTAAGTTCACGCCTTCTGCGGCAGTCCCGATCTTCGCGCGCGGTGCGGACCACATCAGGGACCACAGGCATGTAACGTCGCTTCTCAATGTTATCCGCGTAAAGGATATCGGAGTAGAGGTCGAGCCGACGATGGCTTTCGATGAGAGGGGACACCACAGGAATTCCGATATATACGCAGTCTACGGA
>JAGDCV010000008.1 GCA_017958365.1 Clostridiales bacterium | reverse complement strand
GACTGCATCCATGACCGTTGCGGATCTGAAGAATACGAATCCCGTGAGCATCAGGATAAAAGTACGTACGGACTGGAAGATCCTGAAGTAGAGCTTGTCCGCGCCGATCTTCGGTCTGATCTTCTTAAACAGCGGCTCGAAAACCATTCCCAGCACGATATAGATGAAATGCAGGATTCCCGAACCGATAACGTAATTCCAGAGGCCGCCGTGCCAGTAACCGACTGCAAACCAGAGGATGAACAGAGCGATGTAAGTAGGAACCTTCTTGCCGTTCTTCTTGCCGAACTTAGCCTTTGACCAGTCGCCGAGCTTGATGAGCGGAGCAGACTTTAAGATAGGATACATGAGGTAGTCGCGGAGCCATGCACCGAGCGTGATGTGCCATCTTCTCCAGTATTCCTTTACGGTCTTCGAGAAGAACGGGCAGTTGAAGTTCTCAGGAAGTTCGATTCCGAACATGTGGGATACGCCGATGACGACTTCCATGCATCCGGAGAAGTCAGTGTACAGCTGGATCGCAAAGAAGAAAACGCCGAGAGGAACATACCAGCCGGTATATGTCTGATGATCTGCATAGATCATGTTGACGACCATTGCGGCACGCTCGGCGATAACGAGTTTCTTAAAAAAGCCCCATGCTACCCTTACCGCTCCGTCAAAGATGCGGGAGAGATCGAATTTGACCTCCTTAGCCTTCTCGAACTGCTCGGAAAGATTTGCATAGGTGTTCATAGGACCCGACATGAGCTGCGGGAAGTATGTTGAGAACAATAAGACCTTGAAGAAGTTTTTCTCAGGCGCGATCTTCTCCCATCTGCAGTCGAGGATGTAACCCGTTGTCTGGAGAACGTAGAAAGACATTCCGACAGGGACTGCGTAGAGGAAGAACTTGTTTGCTCCGTTAACCGCGCCGAAGAGGAGATTTAATCTCTCGGCAGCAAGGCCTATGACGTTATAGTACTTGACCGCGCACAGGAGCGCGATGTTGATCACTACGGTAATAATCGCAGCAGCGTTGCGGAGGGCATTGCTTTTCGAAGGGCCTGCAAGCAGACCTCCGAGATAGCAAAGGACAGCCGATACCAAGACGAACAGCAGTGTGTAGAATCCCAGGAAGGCTGAGAATGCAAGGCTCGCTGCCAATATCACCCAGAAGCGGAAGCTCTTGGGCACGACATAGTACAGCAGCAGGGCTGCCGCAACGAAAACCAAAAATAACGAAGATACCAGCGACATCCGTTATCCCTTAGCCCAAGTGAGCGATGATCCTGTCGACCATCTCGCCGACGTTCTTAAGACCTGTGGTCTCGCCCATCGTGAACTTGATGCCAAAGCATCTCTCTACTGCAACGATGAGGTTGATGTGCTCGAGTGAATCCCAGCCGTCAACGTCAGATGCAACGGTTGAATCGTTAACCGTGATGTCCTCGTCGTCGAAAACATCCTGGAATACTTCATTAAGCTTGCCGTAAATCTCTTCTCTTGTCATTTCCTTATCTCCTTACAGAAGCGGTCAGTTGACCTTGATCGCTACATTGCCGCTCTTATGCGGTTTGTCGAGGTCGAGCAGCCACTCGGAAGTGCCGTCTTCCATCTCTCTTATCTTTTCGAAGCCCTGGAGCCCGTAAAAATCCTTGACCATTTTATTCTT
>JAGDCV010000088.1 GCA_017958365.1 Clostridiales bacterium | reverse complement strand
CTAAGACTATGAAGTTGTAGTTAGCGAAAAAGTCCGTTCCGACTTCGATGTTATAACCGTAATCACAGTGGAAAGGCGATTCGATGCAGAGATAGCCTTCCTTTGTCTTTCCCAAGATCTCACGAAGGAGCTTTTCTCTTTCAGCCTGCTTTTCGGGCGGCATATTATTATATTCATAAAGCTTCTTCTTGCATTCCATGCGCTCTTCGTTAAGCCCGTCCATCCAGGACTTATAAGGAAGATTCGCGATCATTCTTTCTTTATTATCCATATCATGCTTCTCCTACGTAATTTTGTCCCGGTACAAGCCGGATCTCGAAAGTCTCTTTGTACTTGACATCCTTCTTGACGGGCTGTGATGTGATGTTGTCCCTTGTACGCTCGATTTCCTTGGATGCAAAGTCGCAGAAGAACTCACAGAAATCGTTATTCATGAGCTGTTCTTCGTGCAGGAATTCGTTCATCTGCTCAGGCGTATAAGGAAGCACCGTAAAGTCGAATTTGGGGTTATATCCGATCCTTCTGATCTCGATGGAGTCACCGTCACCGTTCGTGAGCTTAACGACCTGTGTATCCGTATGGGATGAGTTCTCGGCAGGCCTTGCATAAGGGTGATAGATCTTTCCTGCGCCTGCGGAATATACACCGAGTCTTGCAGCGTTCTTACGGTCTACATAAGACTCGCCCGGGCCTCTTCCGTACCAGGAACATACGCAGTCGTCCTTTACGATGGGGAATCTTATGCCGTATCTGACCATGTCATACTTCGGCTTGAATTCCAAAGTGATCCTGACGGTGTCGGCTCTGGGAACCTCATAGAATAAGATGACCTCGCCGTGCATGGCAAAAGACTTATATCTTGAGATCATCGTGAATTCGCCGTCTCTGCTGCCGTATTCTGAACCGATGTACTTGATCGATTCCTGGATATGCTCATAATCGCTTTCCTTGGAGAAAACGGTCCTTGCGAGGATAAAGCTCCTGTCCGTTCTGTCGATATTGGAAGGACAGCGGTAGAAACTCGGAACGAGAGGTCCCTTAAGGAAGTTATAACCGCCGATCTCAAGGCTCTCCAGGCTTCCAGGATTTCTTCCGAAACCGATCTTCAGATCGCCCTTGCCGACATAAAGTCCGTGAGGAACCGTAAAGACGGCGTTATGCGTAATAACGTCCGTGATCTTCTCATCAAGAGGAGCTGAACCGTCGTCATAGCTGTCGTTATAACCTGAGAGACTGCTGCTCTCGCTCATGCGCTCTACCCTGCCGTCGTCATTCTCGGTAAGAAGCGCCTGGTCGCTGTCAACGCCTGTGTCCATGATCGCATTTCCAGGATCCTTCATTCCGGAACCGAGCTGCATGGGAACTTCAGCTTGAGGCTTCTCGCCGCTTCCGAGTCCCATAGAATCAGAAGGCATGTCGCCTACAGGGCTTGCGATGTTATCCGTAAGGACATCCTGATAGAAAGCCACTTCATAGCCAGCCTTCGCATAGTAGGTATCCTTGTGGAGCTTCAATGTAATATCGAATACGAGTTCTTTCGAGAGCGCATTCATATACATCTCGATAAACTCAGCCTTGCCCTGTGCCCAGCCCGGTGTCGTAAAGATCTCCGTGGCAAACGGGAACTTCAGCGTTCTTGAGCCGAATGGTTCGATCTCAGGGATAACGCCTCTTCCGGACATAATAGCTCTGCCGCCGAGCAGTATCTTCCACTCGAGGTCTAACTCGGACGTATAACCGAACTGGTTGGAATTGCGCATCGTAAGCGTTGCAGGGTCTCCTGCAGCAGAGAAGATTACGATCGACTGGCACTGCTTCTTGATATCAAGATAGATCGGGTGCGGATTACGTTCGGCATCTACGATACCCTGACCGATGCAGGAATTCTCTTTCTGCTTGCCGCCGACAAGGTCTGCGTGATGGATCCACTTATAAGGTGTCTCGTCGTCCGTAAATCTGGTTCTTCCGGGTATCGTCTCGAAGAGATTTCTTCCTGTCCTGTTAAGGTCGAAGATCTTCTTTCTGTCGAGACACAGATCCTCCCAAGGTCCGAATACGGCGCCCGCTTCGCTCGGAAGCGGCTTCATGTCGGAGATCCTCTCGAGCGGCTTAGCCTTCTTGTTTGCAGCTTCTGCGATCTTTGCCTCGCAATACCATCTTCTGGTATCGTCGATCCTTATGCACTCATGCTTTACCCTGTTGGCAAGCTCATAATTGAAGTTGTATTTCTGGAATCCCCACATTACGACTGACGGGTGATTCATCGCTGCTTCAACATAATCTCTCATGTAAGCGACAGAAGACGTCGCGATGACATACATACCGTACTGGTCGCAGAGATTTAAGAAATCATCAGACAAAGGCATTCCGTCTGCGATTACGCCGTTAATGCCGGCACGCTTCATTAGGATGATGTCCTGACGCATGCGGTCCAAAGATACGGCAATACCGTTCTGCGGATCGAATTCATAGTAATTACCGAGATTGAGGTTAACTCTTCTGTCGTTGATATTAAGCTTAT
>JAGDCV010000087.1 GCA_017958365.1 Clostridiales bacterium | reverse complement strand
CCTGCTCTTGGTCTTGAATCCCAGAGGCGTGTGTTTCCTGCTGGCGATCCACTTGTTCATGATGCTCTCAGCCTGGTCCTTGTCGATCTTGAAGGGCACGATATAATCCGGTTTGAACTCACGGGTAAGCCTTCTTGTTATGAGTGCGGGAGATCCGCAGAAGGGGCACATAGTAGACATCGTATTCTCATCTGCAACGAGTGCGGCGCCGCAGGCATTGCAGACGATCTCATGACGCATCTTATCCGCTTCGGACATGTCAGTGTCTCCGACATAGTCATGCTCTTTGCTGATACCGAGAGAACCTCTGAGTTCCATCGTATCCGGTGAGTAAACATTACCGCAGTCGCGGCACATCATGGCGCTTAATTCAGGTTCATAGAAGATATTCGAACCGCAGCTCGGACACTTGGACGAGTCAGCCGAGAGCTGTTCAAAGCCCTGCTTCTCTTCCCGTCTTCCGAACGGATCAGGTCCCTTCTCATTAAAAGGTCTCTCGTTCCACAATGCCATGCAGATTACTCCTTTGCTCTAATCTATTTAATTATACTAATTAAACGCGCCTATAGTAAAATTTATGTGATAGAATTCAGATATCTATGAGCAAACTGGCACAGTTAATCTGGAAAGACGTTACCGGCGAGAACGAATCGAACCGTGTATCCTACATCGTACGCATCAACGCTTTGTTGATGTGTCTGTATTTTATAACCTTCATGGTCGTCTTCGGCATTTACGGGAAGTTCCCCACGGTCGGCACCTGCGCTCTTTGTCTGGCGACCTATGGTCTGGCGGTATATCTTACATACAAAGACCACAATGCACTTGCACTGGCGATCTATTCGGTCGTCACCATCTTCTGGATGATGAGGTTCGTCGTACAGTGGGGATGGGAGTGCAGTATCCAGCACTTTGTTTTCGTGCTGCTGCTCCTCGTCTTCGTAGGAACATATGCCTCAGACAAGATCAAGATCATCTTAAGCCTCGGGGTCTTCTGCGTAAGACTTGCGCTCTATTCGTGGCACGTTAATTTCGAGCCCTTCGAAGAGATCCCCTACAACATCTCCCTGCTGTTCCAGATAATCAACATCATATCCATATTCATCTCGATGGTAGTCATCCTCATGATCTTCACCAGGGACAAGATGGCAACTGAAGCAAAGCTGTCGCAGTATAACAAGAAGCTCAAGCAGATCTCCGAGATTGACCCTCTCACAAAGCTCCCAAACAGAAGGAGCGTTATCTCCGGTACTATCTCCAACATAATGAGAGGTGTCTGCGAGAACGGTGTCTGCATAGCCATCGGCGATATAGATTTCTTTAAGAACGTCAACGATACTTACGGACACGAAGCAGGCGACGAGGTCCTCAAGCAGCTTGCGGTCCTCTGCCAGGAGTTCATGAAGGAGCACGGCATCGCGGCTCGCTGGGGCGGCGAGGAGTTCCTTTTCGTGTTCAATAATGAGAACCTGGATGAAGCGGGAATGGCTGCCAATGCCCTCCTGTCGAAGATCCGTAATCTGACCGTCAAGTGGAATGACATCGAGATCAAGGTCACCATGACCATAGGCGTTGCAGACGTCAACACTTTCATAAGCGGCGATGTAACTGAAGCGGATATAGACGACCGCATCAACGAAGCGGTCAGTGCTGCCGATAAGAAACTCTATATGGGCAAAGCCGGCGGGCGTAACAAGGTCGTCGTCTGATCAAGCCTTCACGTAAGAATAAACGTCGAGAGTAAGGTTGCCTCTTCCCGCCCAGTTCTTCTCCTGGACAGACTGCTCGGCTTTGACGAATTCGTTGTTCGTAAGGACCTTTGCAGCATAGGTATTCTCCGTAACCACATAAGCGATCAGCTTTTTGATGCCGACCTCCTCGGTAAGATACATCTTCATCAGTTCGACAGTGCTCGTGCCGTAACCCTGATTCCAGTATTCCTCGTTGAACATGTAGTTCAGGGTGATCCTGCTCTCGGCTTCGTCGTAGTCGAACATCTCGGCAAGACCAGTGAGCCTGG
>JAGDCV010000086.1 GCA_017958365.1 Clostridiales bacterium | reverse complement strand
TGGTACAAGACGGCAGTCGAAGCAAGAGGAGAAGCAGTTATCGCTTCACCCTACGTTGATGCACAGACCGGAAAGGTAATCATTTCCGTAGTTAAGTCACTGTCAGACAAGCACAGCGTATTAGGCCTGGACCTTACCCTCTCGGGCATTCAGGAAACAGTTGAGAACATTTCTTTGGACGGCAACGGATACGGATTCCTCCTTAACTACGACGGATTCGTTATTGCCCATCGGAATGCTGAAGAATCAGGAAAGAATTACAGCGAAGAGCCTGACAAGGCCGAGCTGTTCAATAAGATAATGAGCGCCGGCAAGGGCAACTTCAACATGGAGATCGACGGCAAGGACTGTACCGTCTTCGTTGATGAAGTTCTCGACCAGTGGCACCTGGTAATCATCATCGAATCAACAGCACTCTTAGGTGATACTACGAGCGTCCTCGTAGTCAGTGTTCTCATCAGCATGCTTGTTTTCGGATTGATCTCATTATTCTATGTCTTTGCTCACAATCACGAGAGAAGGATCACCAAGCGTATGGAGGATCTGAAGGAATTAGAGCACAAGAAGGATTATGAAGCCAAAGTCCTTAAGCTCGAGAAGTCCGCGGCCGACAGCGCCAACAAAGCCAAGAGTGACTTCCTCGCGGATATGTCGCACGAGATCAGAACGCCTATCAACGCTGTTCTCGGCATGAACGAGATGATCTTAAGAGAGTCCAAGGAAGAACAGACATTAGAGTATGCATCCAACATCAAGAGCGCAGGCAACACCCTGCTCTCGATCATCAATGACATTCTCGACTTCTCCAAGATCGAAGATGGTAAGATGTCCCTGGTAAAAGTCGAATTCGATGTTGCCGAATGGGTAAGCGGTCTTGTTAATTCAATCCAGGAACGTGCACGTGCAAAGGGTCTTGAACTGAAGATCGATGTAGACGAATCAGTTCCTTCCAAGCTCTACGGTGATGACGTAAGACTTACACAGGTTGTGGTTAACCTTCTTACGAATGCCGTTAAGTATACGGAGAAAGGCAGCGTCACGTTAAGGATCAGGAACACCGAGATCAACGGTGATGATGTAAGTCTTCGTTTTGACGTAATTGATACCGGTATCGGAATCAAAAACCAGGATATGGATAAGCTCTTCATGACCTTCGAAAGAATCGAAGAAAAGCGCAACCGTAACATCGAAGGAACCGGACTGTGCCTTTCTATCGTAAACAAGCTCCTTACCATGATGGACAGCAAGCTCGATGTCAGCAGCAGATACGGCGTAGGTTCGTCTTTCAGCTACTCCGTTGTTCTCAAGATCGTTGATCCTGAACCTATCGGCAACTACGAAGAACGCAGAAAGCAGCTCATCCTCCGCAGCCAGACAGTCGAAGAACATCTCTACGCACCTAAGGCAAGAGTCCTCATCGTTGACGATAACGACATGAACCTTAAGGTTGCAACAAACTTCATGAAACTGTTTGGCATAAAGGCGGATACATGCTCGTCAGGCAAAGAGACTCTCGACGTATTGAAGTCCAATGAATATGACATCATCTTCCTCGACCACATGATGCCCGTGCTCGACGGTATTGAGACCTTAAGACTCGCAAAAGACAAGGACCTCATCAAGGATACCGTGGTAATCGCTCTCACTGCAAACGCAGTCGTAGGCGCAAAAGAACAGTACCTCAAATCAGGATTTAACGGCTATCTGTCAAAACCTATCGTTGTCAAAGACATCGAGAAGGCCTTAAAGAAGTATCTGCCGGAAGAACTCATTGAAGAAGCCCCGCTTGATACTGATGCATTGGAGACATCATCCTATATCACGCTCGCCAAAGCACGCGAACTCGGACTCAATACCGATGCCGGTGTCGAGTATGCATGCGGCGAAGAAGACCTGTACTTAGATCTTCTCTCTGACTACGCAAAGGGATGCGAGGATAAGTGCAAGGAACTCGATTCATACCTTGATAAGGAAGACATGAAGAACTACAGCATCCTGATCCACTCGCTCAAGAGTTCATCAAGGATCATCGGCGCGGACGTCGTATCCGCATTGGCCAAGGACCTCGAGGATGCCTCGAAAAAGAACGACATGGATTTCGTCCAGATCAATCACGACAACTTCATCGAGAGTTATAAGTCGTTGTCAGCAAAACTTCTCGGATAAATTATCCGTTCCCAATTAAAAGAGGCCGCCTCCTGATGAGACAGCCTCTAAGGAATTCAATTTACAACCTTATCAGTTAGGCGTTACTCTGGGTGTTCCGCAGTCAGGGCAGAATCTTGAAGTGATTCCTGTCTTGCCGCAGTTGGTGCAGTTCCATGCGCCTTCTACAGGTGCTGCGGGAGCTGCCTGTGCAGGAGCAGCAGGTGCGCCTGTGTTGCCTGCAACAACATTACCGAAGCCCTCGCCTACCTTCTGGGATTCACCCATGATAGGAGCCATAGCATCTCTTGTCATGTTGATAACGCCGCCCATGGCACCGAGTGTTACGCCGAGGCTTGCGACATCGCCGATTCCGCCTGCAGCGCCGCCACCGGCACCGCCGCCGGTAATACCGTTCTGCATTGCTTCGAGACCGACCTGACGTGCTGTCTCGTCTCTAGAGGTGTAGCCCTTCATCTGCATCTCGGCAGCCTCTGCCTCAGCCTTCATCTTATA
>JAGDCV010000085.1 GCA_017958365.1 Clostridiales bacterium | reverse complement strand
TGGGTTCTGTCGCGAAGGTCGAGTTTATCGAGGATAGAACTTACCATATTGCGTACCGTTCCTTCGCCGAGGAACACCTTCTCTGCTATCTCCTTATTAGACATACCGTCTGCGATAAGCTTTATGATCTCAAGCTCTTTGGCCGTGATATCAAACTCGGAAGGATCGAATCTCTCCTTACGGTTAAGAAGGTCAGGAAGCTTCTCGACGACCTTGCCTCCGAACACCGCCTGCCCTGAAGCGACGGCTCTTACCGAAGAAGGAAGCGAGCCGCAGTCCTGCTTAATGATGTAGCCTTTCGCGCCTATCTTCAAAGCCTTGTTGATGTACTCGTCATCAAGAAATGTCGTGAGGAAAAGTATCGCAGAAGCAGAGCCGTTGCCGATGATCTTCTCGGCGGCATCAGTGCCGTTCATTCCCTCCATACGGATATCCATAACGATAACGTCCGGGTTCACCGAAGGCGCGAGCTTAACCGCTTCTTCACCCGAGTTAGCCACCGCCTTAACCTCGATATCAGACTCGTTATCAAGGATTATCTTGAGCGACTCCGATACGAACGGATCGTCATCGACTATCATTACACTTATCATGCTGTTCTCCCCTCTTTAAGCTTTGGTATCGTTACCATAACAGTAAAGCCGTCGCTTCCGGATATCACGCTTGCGCGGCCGCCTACGGAGCCTGCACGCGATGCTATGTTGTTAAGACCTATCCCTCCATTATCGGAGCTGCCGGACAGGTCAAATTCTCTTACGGGATTGGCGCCGTTATCGTGAACTTTAACGCGCCAGAATGAGACATTCTCGACTACCTCTATCAGGACCTTATCGCCGCTGCTGTGCTTCGCGATGTTGGTCACCGCTTCCCTGATGATACCGAGGACCGCATTCTTAAGTTTGTTGTCTGAAGGTGAATCGATCACGGTATTAACAGTGACATCGAACCTGTCGCTTATCGTGGAAGTTATATCGTTGATGCCGAGCGACATATCTATCGAATCATCGTGCAGTTCATGCACGCTCTTACGCATGGAAGTCATCGCGAGGTCCAGCGTCTGTGCCACAGAATCAAGCTGCATGCCGACACCCGGATCCTTGTTGATTATCTTTATCGCCTGAAGCTGAACGATAACGCGCGTGATCATGTGGCCGACGTTGTCGTGGATCTCGCGTGCGATCCTGTTACGCTCCTTTAATGTCGCCATATATACTTCGTTATCGGCGTTCTTCATCGCCTCCTCACGAAGCTTCTGCGCATTAAGTGAATCGAACCTCGCGTCGTCGTATTTTGCTCTTAAGTTCTCTTCAGAACTGTCGTGAATTGAAGTCTTTACTGCAAGATAGAATGCAAGCAGCGAGAGCAGAAGTATCAGCACCACTATCTGCCATGTAAGGCCTGATAAAGCCAGCACAGCGATCATCACACAGGCGGCGGTGATACGCAGTATAAGCGATGCTTGGCGATTAAGTTTTACATCACAGTTCGCAAGTGAATACACCACAGTCGGGATAAGAAACAACAGACCAGGCACGAAGAAAGACGAGACGAACACCAGCGCCGCACAGCCTATCCCTGTTATCTCCTCACGCTTGAGCTCACCCGCTAAGGACAATATCAAAGACAAAAGTACGACAGCAATATCCGCCGCTCCCGGCTGTCCTTTACAAAGGACCAACACGGAAGCGACGGTGCCAAGCCAAATTACTATTCTGTCGACTATCCTCCAGCTCATGTCTATATTATACGATTATTCGGTCTTCACTGCGCTCCTTGCCTTGCCTAATCCGGATGACTTAACAAAAGCTGCTGCCAGAGTGAAGACCACTACGAAGAGGATCTCGATGCCGAAGCACATGAGAAGCTTATCCGACTCGTAAGCGGTACTTGCATCGGCCATGTTCGATGCATATACACACCAGTACATGGGCATGAACTTCGCTACGGTAAGAAGTCCGTCGCCGAGAAGATACTGCGGTACGAATACGCCTGACATGAATGCCATCGAGAGGCTCACGATATTCGTAATCATCGACAGCGAATTGCTCGTAAGATCGAATGATGTTACGAATGATGCAAATGCGCAGGAGATGAGTGTCGTCAGGAACGAGTTGATCACAAGAAGCCACCAGTACTCACGGAAAGATTCGGAACCCTTTGCAAATCCTATGATCACATTGATGAGCATGAACATAAGCCACAATGCGAGTCCCGATACGGCAAGTCCCAGTGAGTTCGCGAAGCTTATCTTCCTTCTGTTAACGGGCGAGCACTCGATGCGGTCACCGATGAGCTTATTGTTGTTGGCGATTACGGTATGGCCGATGCCGAGCGTCATAAAGCCAATAGCAAGATACGGGAAGAACTGATTGATGAATACGATGACAACATCACCTTCAGTAGTGGGAGATCTTCCGTCTTCCTCCTGAACGATATTAAGAGTAGCTGTATCAAGCATCAGTTCCTTCGCAAGTTCCGCGCACTTCTCGGGAGCGTAACCCATATTCTCATAATCTTTGTAGGCCTGAATGTAGTTATTAACTGCATTGTCTATCATGTAGATCGCGCCGGACTTATCCATATTAGTAAGATATGTGATCTCTCCGGTACCGTCAGCAAAACCGTCTTCGATATGCAGGTGATACTCGCTTAATCCGAAGAATACCAGGTCCTGTATGGAGCTTTGGGATCTGCCGAACACAGCTGTTACATTGTTGTTTACGCTTAAGTAATCGATAAGTCCTTCGGACAATGCCGAATGATCGCCATCAACATAAGTTATCTCTATCGATTCCTGGACGGCATAGTCCGGACCGCTCGTCTCGGATGCCAACGCAGGAGCCGCTACCATTACGCCTATTACCATGGCTACAAATATAACCGCATATATGATCACGCCTGTGCTGTTGCTCTTAAGAAGCTTGAAGAAATTCTTAAACAGAAGCATACTTTTCCCTCCTCAATACTGCGATACCGATGGCAAGGAAGACCACGGTAAGACCTATGATCTCCGCGATGTTCATGAAGAACCCTTCTGCGGAATTGCCGATCGGACGCTTGAACAGTGCCATGTTCAGGACTGTCGCCGGGTTGATCTTGTTAAAGATCGGGAAGTATCTCTCGAATAATCCCGGCAGCTGCGATATCATCTCGCCGCTTAAGAAAACGGATATCATGATGAGAGACGTCGCCTTGTTGCCTCTCTGGTGTACATCACCCTTGAAGCACAGGCCGCAGATAACACCGAAGCTTATCGAGAACATTACTGCAGCTACTACGAAAAGCGCGAGCTTCAGGTAATCGTTCCCAAGGTAGATCCCGAACACATACTTCATTACCATAAGCTGTATCGCTACTATCACGAGACCGGGGATAACCCTTGCAGCAAAAGCAGTTACTACCATTTGGCCTTTTCGAGCGGGGGAAACCGAGTAGCGCATCGCTACCGCAGAGACGTCTGCGCGGAGGTCTCCCACCATGTTTATGCCCATCATGGCCATGAAGAGAATTCCCATTACAAGAGTGCTCAGGAAATACCAGTTGTACGGGTTCGGCTCCGCACCGAAAGCGTCCTCCTCGGACACCGTGTAAGTTACGTTCTCCACGGCATTATTTACAAGTTCCATCGCGAAAGCAGGGTCCTGTTCCCAGGCATCAGCAATCAGCTGATAGCGCTGCTTATATGTGTCTGCTATGGAGCCTGCCACTGCCGCGGAAGTTATCGAGTGATTCTCCTGAAGATAGACCTCGACGTCATCTTCAGATACAACGAAAATGATCTCTGCCTCTTGATTGGCAAGCTTAGTCTTGGCATCCTCGAGTGAGTCCGCCTCCTCAAGGATGAAGAGCTGATCCTCAGATCCTTCCTCCGACAGAGATTCTATAAGGTCTTCGAAACCCTCCTGATATACGCCCTGACCTTCGGTGATAAGGATCGTCTTCATGGGGTCGATGCTGTTCTGGTAGCTGTAGATGGAGTCGAATGCGAAGTGCATTGCCGTCATGAGCGCGAGCGGGAATACGAACATCCAGAACAGGCCGCCGATACTTCTGAACATTTTAATTATCGAATACTTAAACATGACCTGCTCCTTTACTCGTCACGAAGCTGCTTGCCTGTAAGCTCGAGGAATACGTCGTTTAATGTCGGCTGCTCGGAGAAGATCTTCTTCATCTTGTAGCCCTTGTC
>JAGDCV010000084.1 GCA_017958365.1 Clostridiales bacterium | reverse complement strand
GAGCTGCCGATAGTTAACCTTAAAGGCGAAGCCACCGACCACGATACCGCGCGAAAAGCTTTTAACAAAGCCGTCGAGAAACTCGGCCTTGCCGGGACCAAGTTCGACGCCAAAGGCAACTGCCATGAGGCAAAAGATGAGAAGACAGGTGACCTGTTCTCATTCGACTGCTCGTACAATAACCTCGAGCTGTCGTTTGGCAAGGAGCAAAGCCTCGTTACCGTAAACGACAGGTTCAAAGAATACATCAAACTCTTTAACACCGAACTTCGTAAAGACGATCACATCATCACGGGATTCGGCGTTCAGCCCTACTACAACAAGTGCCGTCAGGACTACATAGAATCGGGCCGTTATAAGATGCTCGAAGGATATCTTCGTAAGGACAGGGAATGGAAGTCTTACGAGGGCTTTCACAACTTCCCGGGATTCGGGACTTTCGCGAGCTCGACGCAGGTGCAGATCGACGTGCGTCAGGATGAGCTTATTGATACCCTTAACACGTTCTCTTTGCTTGAGCCTTTGAAGAGCATCATCTTCGCGAACTCCATGTTAAGTGACGATCTGCCGCATCTTCTTTGTTCGCGCGACATGCTCTGGGAGTACAGCACGCACGGCATTAACCGCCATAATATCGGCTCCTACGAGACGGTGCCGCAGACCATCGATGAGGTCGTGGATTACATAAGCTCGTTGAGTGCCTTTTGCTGTGAGCGCGACGATAAGTACATCTTCTTCTACCCGGTGCCTTTTGCCGAGTATGTAAAGAAGGGAACGCTTCAGGGCGAGTACTACCACGACGGCAGTTACCATCAGACTTCTTTCGAGCCCCTCGTGAAAGACATAGACCATCTTCGTTCATACAAGTTCCTTGATATCACGAAGAGGGGAACGATCGAGTACCGGAGCCTTTGCGCGCAGCCTCTTGATCAGGCATTCGCCGGTATCGCTTTCCAGACGGGTCTTGTGGCCAAACTTCCGAAACTTGACGAGATCTTAAGAAACGACAAGGTCATCTACGGGCACGGTTACTCGGCTCACGAACTTCGTGACCTTTTTAACCGCGATTCGCTGCCCGGGTTTGTGGATCCGGAGGCATTAAGAAAGCTTCTTATGAAGATCACTGCTCTTTCCTATGACGGACTTCTGTCGAGGGGCTTCGGGGAAGAGAAACTCCTGCTTCCCATGTGCGAGCGTGAAGACATTCTCGTCTCTCCCTCACGAAGAAGGATAAACATGTTAAGACAGGGCCATGACCTGACTGATGTCATTCATGCCTATGCGGCTGTCTGAGGGTGTGAACATGCTTGACATTAATGACCCCAAGATAAGATCGCTGCTGTTAAGATTTGACTTCGGACTTGAGAAGGAAGCGCTTCGCATAACCAAAGACGGTTCGTTCTCGAAGACGCCGCATCCGTTCCCGGACGATAAGACCGTCGTCAGGGATTTTTGTGAGAACCAGACCGAGATAAACACGGGCGTTCATGACTCGGAAGAGGGCGCTTTGGAGGAACTTGAGCAGCACGAGAAGAAGGTCAGGCAGACTCTTCTTAACCTGCCGCAGCCTGAGTATCTGTGGCCTTTCTCGAACCCGCCCTACATAAAGGATGAGGACGATATCCCCATCGCGAATTTCACGGGACCTTTATACGATAAGACCGTCTACCGTGACTATCTTGCGAAGATGTACGGCAAGTACAAGATGACCTTCTCGGGCATACACGTGAACCTCTCGTTCGCGGAAGAACTCATAGACAGGCATATCGAACTTACGGGCACGTCTAAGTCACGCCGTGAGGTCAAGGATGACATCTATCTTGACCTTGCAAAGAATCTCGTAAGAGACGGCTGGATCATCAACGTTTTGCTGTCGGCATCTCCCGTCCTCGACGGCTCGTTCCTTGAGAGGGGAGTAAAGGGCAGAACGGAGTTCCTCGGCATGGCTTCGGTAAGATGCAGCGAGCTTGGATACTGGAATCATTTCGTTCCCGTTTTTAACTACCAAAGCGTCAGCGCTTATGCGGACGGCATCCGTAATTACATAAGCGAAGGCCTCATCACGAGTCAGACCGAGATCTACTACCCCGTAAGGCTTAAGCCTAAGGGAGCAAACTCCCTGGAAACTCTGGTAGAGAAGGGCGTTAACCACATCGAGCTTCGTAATGTCGACCTTAATCCGTATGCATATGCAGGCCTTGACATCAGGGACCTTAAGTTCATCAAGCTTCTGACCGCCTACGAGCTTTGTCAGGAACCCCACGACATGACCCGTGAGCGCCAGATCAAGAGCGTCATCAACTTTAAAAACTCAGCTCACTATAACATCGAGACGGACCGCATCATGAACGCCGACGACGAATTCGTGCCGATAAAGGATGCATCCGTCGCGCTGATAGACAGGATATGGGCTTTTTATGAGGCTGCAGGCCTTCTTGATGACGAGGCAAAAGGCATACTTTCTTATCAGAAAGACAAGCTTGTGACTCCGGGCAGGCGCTATGCGGAACGTGTTTATGACGAGTATAAGGATGATTTCTTCGCCCGAGGCCTTAAAACTTCCCTGAATTTGCCTTAAATTTAATTTAATATAAATAGAGTCCCCACTTTACATGTGCTATACTCTACGGGTATTTTGAACGCTTTTAATAAAAGGAAGAGGGGACAAGTGTCCGGGGAAAAGATCTTTTCGAAGCAGATAATAAACGAGGGAAGACAGCCTGAGGTCGATATTGCCAAGGCTGTAGTTATCGTTTTCCTTGCTACGATCCACGTGTTTGTCGAGTGTACGACGGAAGCCGGGCGTTCCCAAGGAGTTCCTTATTTCTTCGATTCCGTTGTTGGCGGCCCCATGGCGGCTCCCATGTTCATCTTCTCGATGGGCATCGGCCTTGCTTACTCGAGACGCAGCGCTCCCGCTCTTATCGCGAAGCGCGGTGTCGGCCTTCTCATGCTCGGAGTCCTGCATAACACATTGCGTTACCTTATCCCGATACTTTTGGGCTACGCCATTACGGGCAACAGAGAGTTTTACATCGGAATGCTGCCTTACAAGTTCTTCGGTAACGACATCCTGCAGTTCGCAGGTTTTGCAATGCTCGTGATGTCTTTCCTCAAGTTCATAAAGTTAGGGCCCCTTGCCATCGTTCTCGTCTCTATCCTGATGAATCATGTGGCGATGATCTTTAATAACACAAACTTCGGCACCCCTGCCGTCAACATCATGATGGGCCACCTCATCGGTACTGTCGACGGTTCCGTGGAGGAGACCGTCAAGTCGGATTTCCCGCTTCTTATCTGGTTCATCATGTACGCGACGGGCTACCTGTTCGGCGTTCACCTTAAGAAAATGCAGAACAAGAAGAAGTTCTATCTTCTCGTCTCCATCCCGTGTGTCATCGCGATCCTCATCGCTTTCCCTTATGAGTACTACGAGGGCATCGGCATGATGGGAGGTCCCGCTTCGAACGTTTTCTATCACGCAACGTTCCCCGACATGATGCTTTGCATCGCCAACCAGTTCGCGCTTCTTGGCACATATTACCTGATCTCGTGCTTCCTTCCGGAGAAGGTCATGAACGCAATCTCGAACATAAGCAGGAACGTTACGATAGTTTATTTCATACAATGGGTTCTTGTATGGTGGGCAGCAGACTTTTTTATATTTATAATAAGGGGAGACAAGATTCTTCCCGTATGGCAGTCTCTCATCCTGGGACTCGTGCTTAGCGTGGCATCCGTGTTCCTTGCGGATAAGTGGGCTAAGCACATCACGGCACAAAGAGCGAAAAGGAGTGTACAAGCACAATGAGAGTCAAGAGCAGTCTCGGAGTAAAACTTCTGGTAGGCATTCTTGTTCTGGAGATCGTTTTCTCCGCCAGTGTCTCTGTTATCGTGGCGATCATGCTGCGTCGTTCCATCATGGAAAAATATGCTGACACGGGTATTTCCGTTACAAGCTCGCTCGCACAAGCCATCGACGGCGACAAGGTCCTTACTTATCTCAGCAACCCGAGGGTAGATGACTACTACCTCGAGATCCAGGAAGGCATCACACGTTACAGAAGAGAGTTCGGTGTTAGCTACATCTACATCGCCGTGCCCAAGGAGGAAGGATTATTCTACATCTGGGACGCGGGTGAACTCGACGTCTGGACCATCGGTTTAAAAGGTGATTTCTCTCCCGGAGGATACGAGTGGTCCATTGCGCGCATGAACGGCACTCAGGAGCACAGCCTTCATGAGTTCGACGACCCCCAATACGGCAATCTTGCTTCAGCAGCTTATCCTATCTACAACAGTAAGGGTCAGGCCGTAGCGCTCGTTTATGCCGACTTCTCCCTCGAGAGCATCGCCGACGCCATCCGTCAGACTCTCATGATGATCATTATCTCGATCGTTGCGATCACTGCCGTAACGATCATACTTTCATACTTCTACATCAAGGGCAACCTCGTAGTTCCTCTGAAGAAACTTACGGGAGCCACCTCGAAGCTTACCGATAACCTCGACACCGATGAGGTCTATTACTCGAATATCCATACGGGAGACGAGATCGAAGAGCTCTCTCTTTCATTCGAGAAGATGGACAAGGAGCTTCGTGAATACCTTAAGGAGAACATGAAGATCACGGCTGACCGAGAGAGGATCAGCACGGAGCTTGAGATGGCTGCATCCATCCAGGAGAACCAGCTGCCCCGTATCTTCCCGCCGTTTCCGGACCGCAAGGAGTTCGATCTTTATGCATCGATGGATCCTGCGAAGCAGGTCGGAGGTGACTTCTATGACTTCTTCCTGGTTGACGACGATCACATAGCTCTCGTCATGGCTGACGTATCAGGTAAGGGAGTTCCCGCATCACTGTTCATGATGGTATCCAAGATCCTGATCAAGAACCGTGTACAGGCCGGTGACAGTCCTGCCGTTGCACTTAATAAGGTTAACAAGCAGCTTCTCGAGAATAACGATACAAAGCATTTCGTTACTGTATGGCTTGCAGTGATCGAGATCTCGACAGGTAAGGGCATAGCTGCGAATGCAGGTCACGAGCACCCTGTCATCAAGAGAGCCGGCGGTAAGTATGAGCTTGTTGTTTACAGGCATTCTCCGCCGCTTGCTTCCATCGATATCGCCGTGTTCAAGGAGCACGAGTTCGAGCTTCATCCGGGCGACAGCCTGTTCGTTTACACGGACGGACTTCCCGAGGCTAACAACAAGGACAAGGAGTTCTTCGGCACCGACAGAATGCTTGATGCCCTGAACAGTCTCGACTCCGATAACCCGAAGGAAGTTCTTGATAACATTAAGAATAAAGTAAATGAGTTTATCGAGGGCGCAGATCAGTTCGACGATCTTACGATGCTCAACATCCAGTACTATGGTCTCGGTAACAAGAAGGATGAGAAATGATCAACATTCATCTTATCGGTTACTACGACCACATCGACAACTACAACAAGGTCTATAAGATAGTAGAGGAGAAACTGAACACCGCGATCAATGCCACGGGCATTAGGATCATGCAGATCGCGGGCCGCGTTAAGTCGGAGGAATCCGTTATGGGCAAGCTTAGAAGAAAGCCTGACCATTACCTGTCGATCCTCGACATGACCGACGTCGTCGGCTTCCGCGTCGTCTGCTACTTCGCTGATAAGGTCGATGTCATCAATGACATCTTAAAGGAGCTCTTCGTCATCGATGAGGAGAACTCCGTCGATAAGCGTAACATCATCGAGGCAAATTCATTCGGGTATCTTTCGTTGCATACCGTATGCTCGCTGCCCGAGTCAGACGAGTACGATAAGGAGCTTACGAAGTACCGATTTGAGGTTCAGATCAGGACCGCTTTGCAGCACACATGGGCCGAGATCGAGCACGACATGGGATATAAGACCGAGTTCGGCGTTCCCCGTCAGGTAAGGCGTGAATTCTCGCGCATGGCGAGCCTTCTCGAGATCGCGGACGAAGGGTTCCTTCGCATCAAGGATGAGCTTGGTGTCTACACCGATTCCGTCATCATAACCCTCGCGAAAGGCAACGTCGACGACATCGCGATCGATGCCATCAGTATCCGTGAGTTCATTAAGTACAACGAGAAGTTCGTTGCGTTTACGAATGCCATCGCATCCATATCTGATGCAAGTCTCATCACCGTAAGTGCCGAGCCTTATATCAACCAGTTAGGACTGATCGGGGTCAGCACGTTGAAGGATGTTCTCGTTCTGCTTGATCAGGAGCGCGAGCACGCATTGACACTTGCAAAGGATATCCTCGAAGGCTCCGAGATCGAGGAGCTCTCGTCCACCGTCGGATTGTATTTCCTTTGCAGGGCTCGTCTTATCTGGGGCGACTTTTCGGAGACGCAGATCACCAGGTTCTTCGAGACCGAGAATACCGACAGCAAGAGGATCTCGCGCAACGTCGCAAGGATCATGTCCCAGAGGAAAAGATATCTTAACTGATCACAAATGACATTTGTCACATGAGATAGTGATGCCGTTCACTTATAAATGACACCTGAATCCTCCATAATGAGATCATCAAACGGAGGGTTTTATCATGAGTCAGAAAGTAGTAAGTGTTGATAATCTTGTTAAGCGTTATAAGGAACTGATCGCATTAGATCACTTCAGCATGGATGTCAACGAGGGAGAGAGATTGGGTCTTCTTGGCCCCAACGGTTCCGGTAAGTCCACAACGATCAACTGCATATTGTCTATCCTCGAGTACGACAGCGGCGACATCAAGGTCTTCGGCAAGGAGATGACTCCCAAGTCATACGACCTTAAAAGATTGATCGGCATCGTTCCCCAGGAAGTCGCAGTCTATGACGAGTTCACGGTCTATGAGAATATCGATTTCTTCTGCGGTCTTTATGTCAAGGATAAGAATGAGAGGAGAAATCTCGTCGATGAGGCGGTCAGGTTCGTAGGCTTACAGGATTTCATTAAGTTTAAGCCTGCCAAGCTCTCGGGAGGCCTTCTCAGAAGACTTAACATCGCATGCGGAATCGCACATAAGCCGAAGCTCATCTTCTTCGACGAGCCGACGGTCGCAGTCGATCCCCAGTCCCGTAATAACATCTTAGAAGGCATCATGAAGCTTCGTGACGGCGGAGCTACCATCGTCTATACATCGCACTATATGGAAGAGATCGAGCAGATCTGTGACCGCGTGATAATCATGGATAAGGGACAGGCGGTTGCTGCAGGTACAGTCGATGAATTGAAGGGCATGATCAAGAAGAGTGAACTTATAAGAATAGAAGTTCCGGGGCTTGATGAGGATACGTTAACCAAGATCAATGAACTTAAGAATATCTACACCGTATCTTACGAGGACAGCATCCTTAAGGTCGAGGCAGGAACCGGTAAGCATAACGTAATCGATATCATCAACATCCTTCAGGATAGCGGTATGAGATTAAAGAAGATATTCTCCGAGCAGCCGACACTTAATGATGTATTCCTGGAGCTTACAGGTAAGGAATTGAGGGATGACGTATGATGATGTTTAAGTACAGTCTTAAGAAGACTCTAAGCAATAGGATGTTCATCTTCTGGAGCTTTGTGTTTCCGGTTACATTGATGTTCTTCTTCCATCTGGCTTTCTCCACCATATATGCGGAAGAGAATACCATCGATCCCAGAGACGTCGGTATCATTTACGAGGCTGACAATCAGTTCACGTCATTCTTCGGATCCGTTACGGATCAGATCGAAGTTCTTAACGAGATCGATGAAGATGAGGACACCTTGTATGAGTTGTTGGGTGAGAACGAGATAGATGGAATCTACATAGTTAAGGAAGATTCGATCGAGGTCGCTTTGTGTCCCAAGTACAGCGAGACCGATGCGATGATCATAAAGACGGTCGCAGACTTCTACATAAGAGAATTCGACTTGATAGAGCAGGCTCTCACAAGCGGCGACATGGAAGCAGTTCAGAATATGATCAATTCCCTTAATGCCGATACTGACTATATGAGTCAGGAGACAGGCATCTATAAGGAGCAGACGAATCCTTACAACTGGTACTACTACGCGACTATCGTAATGGGGATCATGTTCCAGGCAATGGCCGGAGTTAATCTTGTAGCTGAGCTTCAGGCGGATGTAGGTGAGCGTAAGGTGGCGATGAGATCATCCGTAAGTCCGGCATCAAAGTCGGTACTCGTCTTAACGGCATTCCTCTCAAGACTTCTGGTATCACTTGTCATCTCGTCATTCTCGATCTTCTGCATGAACAGATTCTTCGAGATACCGGTAGGAAACAGATTGCCGCAGCTTCTGCTGTTCATTCTCGCTTCTAACATGTTTTCTTTAAGCATGGGTGAGATGTTCGGTCTTTTCTTCAAAGGACCCGTCCAGACAAGAGGCAACAAGGGTGTCGCTCTTATCATGACATCGGTATTCCTGTCAGGTGAGATGATCGCAACTCTTCCCGGCATGTTCGAGAGATATTTGCCCATCGTAAACGACGTCAATCCCGCGACGGTTCTGAACCTCGCATTGTACAGATTAGTCTACTACGAGGATCTTACGTCGTTTTACGTCGAGATAGTAAAGATAGTTCTTCTGACAATTCTTTTCCTTACTATCGCAACCATGAGACTGAGGAGGCAGAAGTATGCATCTTTGTAAGAATTTCATAAAGATGATCGGCAAGCATAAGACCACACTGATCATCTATTCGATAATCTTTGTCGTAATGATGATCGCGTTCATAATGAACGGCGGATACGGAAGCTCCGAAGAGAGCAGAACAGTGACCGACAGTTCGTTCGTGATCGGATATGTGGACGACTGTGAGTCTGTTGTAAGCAGAGGGCTGATCGGTTACTTAGGCGGCAGTAATGAACTTGTTGACCTTAAGGGTATGAGTGAAGACAGCGTTAAGACAATGGTGTTCTTCACGACCGTCAACGCTTCGATTAAGATCGATGAGAACTTTGACTTGAAGATACAGTCAGGTGATGATACGGCGGTTACGTATTCAACCGTTGCCGAGTCCGGTCCGTCGATGTATATCATCGAGTCGATGATCAACGAGTACATCCGTACATACAATACTTTCATAAGCATGGGATATGAGCCCGGAGAGGCGGTTGACCGTACAAACGCGAACCTGGAACTTAAAGCAGATGCTTATGTGTACGCCAATGAAGGTGAAGTGATTGATTCGTCAGGCAAACTGTTCACCCTGGCATACATGTCGAAGTTCTTCATCTATGTAAGCTTCGGAGTTTTGATGCAGTGCATCGGCATGGTCATCATCAAGAGCAACAGCAGCAGGGTAAGTTCAAGGATCAAGGTATCTCCGGTAAGCCCCATCGCACTGTCGGTTACCAATGTAATAGGCCTGTTCGTCTTCGGCATCGTTCTGTGGTTGGCTGCATGCATTATCATCATGGTAACAAGCGGAGATCTTCAGATAATAAAGACGCAGGGCTACGCGATCTTCATCATCATGTTCATGTCATGCATCTGCAACTGTGCACTTACATCGTTCATTGCATCGTTTAACATCAATACCGAGTCGCTGCCTTTGCTCACCAACATACTTGCTCTCGGAATGAGCTTCCTGTGCGGTGTGTTCGTTCCCCAGTCTGTCATGGCACCGGGAATGGTTCAGGCTTCAAGATTCCTGCCTTTCTACTGGTCGGTAGTCGTACTTGATTCGGTTACGAGGATCACGGGAAGCATCACCGACTTTTCGAACGGGCTTCTTGTTAAGAGTGTTGTCATGCTCTCGCTGTTCTCGGCGGTGTTCGTTGCAGGAGGAATAGTTGTAAAGAAGACTCAGACTTATAGTAAAATCAAGTAAGAACTTTAAGTCGCGAGGTTTCTATGACAAGGTCCGTTACGGACAGGACGATTATCTTTGTAATAACGCTTCTGATGCTGGCGTCGGGTTCTTCCGCCGCCGGCTTTGCGCTGACTGACGTTCCCGTTATCGCTGCGCTTCTCGCGTTCTGCCTTATCCTTTGTCTGTCGGTGATATTTACGGGACTTATCCCCGCCGCTGTTGTCTCCGGTCTGGCGGTAATAGTCTTCGCAGTAGGGTTCAGAAGCATCGCGATCGCTTTCGTGGCTCTTTCTTACTGGGCCGTGTCCTCGAATGCGAGGAAGCTTCTTTATAAACTTATTATCCCGGTAGCTCTTGCGGGAGTATGCTTTTTGCTTTCCTGGCAGCAGGCTCTCGTGATAGCGGCGCTGATACTGCTTGCGTCTTACATGGCATTCGGGACTTCGCGTGACAGCGAGAACACGGACAGGCTCATCCGCAAGTATGACGAGGCGAGGGAGCAGATGCTCGCGGAGAAAAGAAGAAGAAGGTCAGTCGCGGACAAGAACGAGAATGACATCTACCTCGCGACCTTGAAAGAGCGTAACCGCATCGCGCGCGAGATCCACGATAACGTAGGCCACATCTTAACGCGTGCCGTCGTGCAGATGAAGGCTCTCATGGTAATGAACAAGGACGAGAAATTAACGCCGTATCTTACGTCTGTAGATGAGTCCGTAAACACGGCGATGACGTCGATAAGAAAGTCAGTGCACGAGCTGCACGACGACTCGATAGACCTGTCGCTCGGCCTTAACGATCTTATGAAGACTCTGCCGCCGAAGTTTGACGGCAAGCTTATCACGTCGATCGAATCGCCGACGGGAAGCGAGTTTAAGAAGACGGTTCTCGGCATCGTTAAAGAGGCGCTTACCAATATCGCTAAGTACAGTAACGGCGATAAGGTAAGAGTTGAAGTTATCGAGAACAACACTTTCTGGCGCGTGTTCATTAATGACAACGGAAAGAATGAGAATAAGGATTATGAAGAGAATGACTTTGACGGAACGGGCATCGGACTCGGGAACATAAGAAGCCGCGCCGAACAGGCGGGAGGCAAGGCGAGGATCTTCTCCGATGAGAAGGGATTCACCGTTCTCGTGACGATGCCGAAGGAGGAAAAAGATGATTAACATATTTATCGTTGATGACGATCCGTTAGTATCGGGCGCCTTGAAGGTAATACTCGAGAACGACACGGACGGCGATAAGATCGCGGTGACGGACGTGGCGGGAAACGGCGCTGATGCAGTCGCGAAGGCAACCTCTCAGGACTTCGACGTCATCCTCATGGACATAAGAATGGACGTCATGGACGGCCTCGAAGCCGCGTCGAAGATATTGGGAAATAAGCCCGACACGAAGATAATCTTCTTAACGACTTTCCTTGATGACGAGTACATCAACAAGGCTTTGAGCGTCGGTGCCAAGGGGTATATACTTAAGCAGGACTGCGACGGTATCGCGACCTGCGTAAGAGCTGTCATGGACGGGAAGACGGTCTTCGCGGGCAAGGTGGTCGAGAAGCTTCCTGAGATGCTTAACCGTAAGGAGAGATTCGACTACGCCGAGTTTGATATCGGAACAAAAGAGCAGGAGATGATAGAGCTCGTTGCGGAAGGACTATCGAATAAAGAAATCGCTTCAAAGATGTATCTTTCCGAGGGAACCGTGCGCAATATGATGAGCTCGGTATTGTCCAAGCTCGACCTTCGTGACCGCACGCAGCTCGCATGTTTTTACTATCAGAGGATCAAGGTATGACCGTTAATCATGTTTATCAGATAAGTCTTCTTAACCCCGATAACGATGCCGTTTATAACAGCATAAGCGAGACTACGATGCACGACTTAGGCATCGATGCATTATGCAAGGTGATTACCGAGGATGCCAAGGAAGAGCAGATGATCATGCGCGTCATGGGGAAGATGACTTCATCCCCCGAGACCGCAACCTACAGGCAGGATGTCTTCGACGATATCCTTAATCTGCCGCAGGTGCGCGAGAAGCTTCTTGACCTCATGAACCAGATCGATTATCTGAAGGACTACGGAACGTGGCGCAGGAATGCTGACGAGAAGCCCGGCATCTGGGATCTCATGCACAGGCTCGAGGAGCTCGATTCCTACATCAAGTGCATCGAGGCGATGCGCGAGTGCCTTTCAGATTCGAGGATAAAATCACAGGGTCTTAAGGATCTTCACAAGTATGTTGACGATCTTTATAACGATAACCACTACGCCGAGTTAAAGAAGGATATCTCCGAGCTTAAGGTGGATGCTTCGGGGATCCAGAGCATGACTATCGGCATCAACATCAACTCGAGGTTTGAGGTTGAAAGCTTAGGCCTTGTCTCGGTTAATGCGAAGCCTTTTAAGAAGAGCGGTGTTATCGGGAATTTCGCTGATGCCATTGCAGCTTCTAAGGACAGGATCAACAAGGACGCGGAGTGGGACGGCGACATGCACTACTATCCCGCGGACCCGCCGGAGCAGGAGAACGCGATCGACAGGCTTGATAAGCAGGTGACGACGATGGCGAAGTATACGAACCCGCTTGTAGGTCACAGCGAGAGTCTCGCGAAGGTGCCTGACGGCGACGGTTCGAGCAATACGTCATTCTACCTGTCGAACGTCGCGACCAAGCTTACGGCGCATATCGTAAAGAAGCTTAAAGGCACGCTTTCAAAGTATACGGAAGTGTCGATGGTCACGCTCTCGAGGCTTATCCCGGAGCTTTTGTACTATATCCGCTTTGCTGAGTTTATTAAGAGCACGAGGGACAAGGGCTACTTCTTCTGTAAGCCTGTTGTCGCGGCTCAAGGAAGCCCGGTCACGATGAACGCGGAGTGCCTTTATAACATCCGTCTTGCGACCACTGTTGATGATCCGAAGACCATCGTCGATAACGATCTTGTCTTTGACGGCAAACACCGCGTATTTATGCTGACGGGCGCGAACAGGGGAGGAAAGACTACGATCACGCAGGCTGTCGGATTGCTGTTCGCGCTTGCTCAGGGCGGACTTTATGTGCCCTGCCGGAGCTTCGAGTTCACGCCTGTTGATGCGATCTTCACGCACTATCCCGCGGATGAGGATAAGACGACGGATCTCGGGCGTTTAGGCGAAGAGTGCGTGCGTTTCAAGGATATCTTCGAGGACGCGACGGAAGAAAGTCTGATACTTCTTAACGAAAGCTTCTCGACAACATCGTTCGAAGAGGGGTATTATATTGCGCAGGATGCAGTGAAGGCGATCTGCCACAAGAATGTGCGCACGATCTACAACACCCACATGCATAAGCTCGCGGCGGAGCTTACGGGTTACGACAACAAGGTTAGTTCCATCGTCATGGAAAGCGAGGGCAGCAACCGCTCCTTCAAGGTTTCCGAGATGGCGCCCGAGGGCTCGTCTCACGCGAGCGACATCGCTCGAAAATACGGCGTTACCTACGATATGCTGCTCGAGGGAACCAGAGAAGAATAATCATAGTTGCATATATTGATTTGTGTGGTATAGTATTATTGAACGCGTTCAATAATACTATATTTTTATGGTGCAAACATGACAAAAGAAGAGAAACTTAACATCACAAAAGAAAAGCTTTTAACGGCTACAATGCAGCTTATGAGAGAGCGTGAGGATCCGCTGTCGGTAACGACCAGACAGATCGCGGCGAGGGCCGACGTCAAGCCTTCCATGATCAACTACTGCTTCGGCACGAGAGACAAGCTGCTGCATAAGGTCTTTGAGAAGGAGTATGAGAGCTTCCTCATAGACAAGGGTGTCATGAAGATACTCGAATCGGGCCAGCCGCCGAAGGATATCTTAAAGCAGCTTCACTTTGTGGTGGCGCAGTGTCTTCTTGAGAATTTTAACTTCACGCAGGTTATTACTAATTTCGTGCTGTTTAAGAGGGACCTTACGGAGCCGTCTTTCAGCGTGCAGTACGTGAAGGCTCACTATAACGGCAAGAAGACGGATGAGGAGTGCAAGCTCATCGCGTACGAGATGTCGACGATGATGCAGCTCATTATCTACAGGAAAGATGAGATTAAGAAGGGATTTGGTATCGACCTCGATAACGATGATGATCTGAAGCACGTTATCGACATGCGAATTGATCTGTTGCTTGGTGGAAAGTAATGAAGTTCATATATGAGTTGGGTAAGGTACCTGATAAGTACCTCGACCTGATCGGAGGCAAGGCATACTCGCTTGACCTCATGATCCGCGAATTAAAACTTAACGTTCCTTATGGCTATGTTGTGATCGCATCCGCATTTGAAGACGGAGAGGTGTGCGGCGAGGCGCTTTCAGAGATTGGTTCGCTCGCGTCTTCTCTCGACTCGGGTGTGACGTATGCGGTAAGGTCTTCCGCGCTGTCGGAAGACGGTGAGAATGCATCATATGCAGGTCAGTATGAGACAGTAACTGACGTTAAGACTGATAGTATCCTTGACGCTGTAAAGAGTGTTGTATCTTCTGCGGCAAGTTCCCGGGTCAAGGAGTATAACGAGAACATCGCGCACGGCCGCGAGGGCATCGCTGTTGTAATCCAGAAGTTTGTATCGCCTGTGTTCGCGGGTGTTGTTTTCACGTCGGATCCCATAAACGGTAAGGATGAGTTTCTTATCGGAAATTACGTTAAGGGCGAGGGCGAGCAGCTCGTGTCGGGTAATGCGAATGCATATGAGTTTAAGATCAATGCTTTGAAGTTCGCATATGAAGGACCTGATGAGATGCGTCCGTTTGCAAAGCGTCTCGGTGCTTCGTGTTCTTCGATCCGTAATCACTATGGTGTTCCGATGGACATCGAGTGGGCAGTGTCGGGCGGCCGCGTTTATATCCTGCAGGCGCGCCCCATCACGACTTTAAGAAGATATGATCCTTCCACTTATGAGATAAACGGAAGTCGCTCGGGATATAAGCTTCTCACGAAGACGAATGTCGGCGAGATCTTCATGCAGCCGGTGTCTCCCATCACGTTCAGCGTGCTTGATCTGATTAGTGAGATGATCGGACTTCCCGAGTGGCTTGATAACATTAACGGACAGACATACATGAACATCACGGTCATGATGAGTGCCATCGTCGCTTTCGGTAAGACGAAGGAAGAGGCGTTCCGTAACATAAAGGACCTCGTAGGCAACGTGCCTGACGGACTTGATATCCCTGTCTCGCCGTTTGATAAGAAAGTCTTCTTCAGAAAGATTAAGAAGCTTCTGTTCCCGAAGAACAAGTCGAAGCTGTCCAGGAAAGAGAAGCTCAGGATGGTCGATGAGTTATCCGACATCGCACGTTCTCTGATCGATCGTATTCATGAGATAAATGATCCCGTTGCCCTTGCTGATTTCTGGGACAATACTCTTGTGCCTGCTCTTAACGACGGACTGGCATCCGTACTTACCGCATGCGGAACCGCGATGCTGCCTTTGTTCACGACTCGTAAGAAGATCGGTGAGATAGCGGGCGGTGAGATGGCTGACCGTCTGTGCGGCGGGTCCTTGGGAGTCGTCGACTGCATGAAGCCGGTACTCCTTATAGAAGATGTGATATCTGGCCGGATAACACGCGAGGAATATATGCGTGACTGCGGTCACCGATGCGTAAGCGAGATGGAACTCATGGCTTCCCGTCCGTACGAGGATCCGGAATATCTTGACCGCTTAATAGAGGAACATAAGAACAGCGGCGCTGATCTTCATGCGATGCAGAAGAAGCAGGCTTCGTTGTACGAAGAAGCATTGGCTGAATTCAAGTCTAAGTATCCTTCAAAGTCGAAGTGGATAGACAAGCAGCTTGCAGCATTTGTTCATGCGAATCAGTTCAGGGAAGAGATCAGAAGCAAGGGCGTCTGGATCTTCTGTGTTTACCGAGAGTTTCTGCTGCGCGCCGGCGGGTTGCTCGGGATAGGCGATGACGTGTTCATGCTCTTGAAGGATGAAGTAAACGAAGTGCTTCGCGGCCGCGGGGATGATTATCTTTCCTGTGTTAAGGCGCGTCGTAAGTCTTATGATTCGTATCTTGATTACCCGCCGTTCCCGGCTGTTATCCTGGGACCTTTTGATCCTGATAAGTGGCTGGCCGATCCTTCGCGCCGCAGTGATTTTTATTGCCCGGATACTTTGAGCAACGTTGATGCTTCAGGTGAGCTCGATTCCTCGAGTGACGCTGACGCCGTGATCAAAGGCTTCCCCGGCGCGACAGGCGTAGTCACGGGAACTGTTAAAGTGATCAAAGACATAAGTGAGATCTCTCTAATTGAGAACGGTGATATCTTAGTCACTGTAGCTACGAATATCGGCTGGACACTCGTATTCCCCAAAGTATCGGCGGTTATTACTGATATCGGCGCGCCGCTGTCGCATGCCGCCATCGTCGCGCGTGAATTCGGCATCCCTGCAGTCGTCGGCTGCGGCAATGCCACTACGTTGCTTAAGACCGGTGATAAAGTCACTGTTGACGGCGCTTCGGGCGTGGTTAGACTTGTTGCTGAGTGATTCACCGGGTGTTTTATCTTTCCAGGGACAAGAATTATAAGTATGGGATTCTCGCGAGCAGGCGTGAGATGCTGGTTAATGCGCGAAGAGCAATAATGTCGCAGCTTAAGGTCTCGCCCAAAGAGTACAGGATTGAGCTTAGCGCAG